>DATDHV010000187.1:0-13024 GCA_036521395.1 Steroidobacteraceae bacterium
CTCGGCGATCGCCGCCAAGTCCGCGAGCTTGAGCATGGGATTGCTCGGCGTCTCGACCCAGATCAGGCGCGTCTGCGGTCGGATTGCCGCTTCCACCGCACGCACGTCGCGCAGGTCCACGAAGGAGAAGGCGAGCCCGGCGGACCGAGCGCGCACGCGCGCGAACAGCCGGCGGCTGCCGCCGTACATATCATCGGAAGCCACGACATGGTCGCCCGGGACGAGCAATTCGAGCAGCGTGGCCGTGGCGGCCAGCCCCGATGCGAATGCGAAGCCGCGCCGGCCGTCCTCGAGATCCGCCACGCAGCGCTCGTAGGCGAAACGGGTAGGGTTCTGACTGCGTGAGTACTCGAAGCCCTGGTGCACGCCGGGGCTGCGCTGCACGTAGGTGGAGGTGGCGTAGATCGGCGGCATGACCGCGCCGGTGCTGGGATCCGGGCTCTGTCCGGCATGAATCACCCGCGTCACGAACTCGTCGCGTGGGGCGCGGTCGCTGCGCTGCTGCTCGTCCGGCTTGCCGCTCATGAGTTCATTCTCGCCGGCCCGCCGCGGCGGCGCTAGCCGAGACGCTTGCGCAGATGGTTGAGCAGATCGATGCGGGTGATCAGCCCGACGAAACGGCCGTGCTCGGCCACGATGGCCACGTGGTCGCGCTGGAAGATCGGCAGCAGGGCGCCGATGGGCGCGTCCGGGGCGATGGTCTCCAGATTGCGCACCATCGCCGTGTTCACCGGATCCTGAAAACGCGCCGGATCGGTGTGCAGGTGCATGACCAGGTCAGACTCATCGACGATGCCGACCACGCGCTCGCCGTCCATGACCGGAATCTGCGATACGTCGAACAGCTTCATGCGCCGATACGCCAGCAGCAGGTTGTCAGTGGGCGCGAGCGTCACGGCTCCGCCCTCCTGATAGCGCCGCACGATCAGATCGACGAGATTGCCGTGCACTGGGCGCTCGAGCAGCCCCTGGTCGAACAACCAGTGGTCGTTGTAGAGCTTGTTGAGATACTTGTTGCCGCTGTCGCAGATGAAGGTCACGACCCGCTTGGGGTGCTGCTGCTCGCGGCAGTAGCGCAGGGCCGCGGCGATCAGCGTGCCGGAGCTCGAACCGCCCAGCACGCCCTCCTGCGCCAGCACGGCCCGCGCCGTGGCAAAACTCTCGCGGTCGGAGATGGCGTAGGCAGCACGCACCCGCGAGAGATCGCAGTTGGGCGGCACGAAGTCCTCGCCGATGCCTTCCACCAGCCAGGAGCCGGCGGCCTTGCCGACGGCGCCGGTGTTCACGACGTCGGCCAGTATCGAGCCCTCCGGATCGGCGAGGATCATCTCGACGTGCGGCGCCACGCGCGCGAAATAGCGCGACAGGCCCGTCAGGGTGCCGCCGCTGCCCACGCCCACGACCACGGCGTCGAGCATGTGCCCGCTCTGCGCCCAGATTTCCGGCCCGGTGGTGGCCTCGTGCGCGAGCGGGTTGGCGGGATTGGCGAACTGATTGACGTAGAAGCTGTGCGGTGTCTCGCGCGCGAGGCGCTCGGCCAGGTCCTGGTAATGCTCCGGGTGGCCCTTGGCCACGTCGCTGCGGGTCAGCCGGATCTGCGCACCCAGGGCGCGCAGGTGCAGCACCTTCTCCTGCGACATCTTGTCCGGGATCACCAACAGCAGCCCGTAGCCCTTCTGCGCCGCGACCAGCGCCAGCCCCAGGCCGGTATTGCCGGCGGTGGCCTCGATGATGGTCGAACGCGGCTCGCTGCCTGGCCGCAGGTGACGGTCGCGCTCGGCCGCTTCGATCATGGACAGCCCGATGCGGTCCTTGATCGAGCCGGTCGGGTTCTGATTTTCCAACTTGACGAACAACCGGCACAGGCCGGTATCCAGGCGCGATAGTTCCAGCAGCGGCGTATTGCCGATGGTGGCGAGCACGGTGCTGGCGTGCATTTTCGTCGCAGTCAGTGCGCCGGCGCGGGGCTCTGCGGTGCCGGCGCTGCGCTCGGTTGCGCCGGCGCGGCACCGTGGTGCGCGAGCGTGCGCAGTTGCTGCGCCTGTTCGGGACTGAGTTGGCGCACCGCCGATATCGCCATGCGCCCCGGTATCTCGCCGCGCGTCACCACGTAATCGCCCTTGCACAGTCGCCCGTTGCGTTCGAGATCCTCGAAGCCCAGCGCCTGCCGGAAGGTCAAATCCGTGACCGGCGCGAACAGTTTCACCAGATACGGGTCCTTGCGCGTCGGCGCGTACACGATCAGCGTCGAGTCATCGAGCGCCACCCAGTCGTACACAGTTCGCTTGAAGATGCAGGTTTCCGTGCCCGGCAGCGGCGCCGGGGCAGGGGCCGGGGAGCGCGCGGCATTCGTGGCGCAAGCGCCGGCACCCAGAGCCAACAGGCTCAAGACTGCGCCACGCCATACGGGGCATGACATGGGACACCTCCGGTGCGCGACCTCGCTGACGGCAATTGTAGGCGCGCGCAGCTCAGTGTGCGACCGGCGGACCCTGCGCTGCGTCCGCGGCGGACACCGCGGCGGCCACGCCGGCGGCATTCACACCGGCGGCACTCACACCGGCGGTACTCACACCGGCGGTGGCCGCCGGTTGGGGCACGGTGGCGGGCTTGACCCCCGCAGCCGGCGCCAGGGCCGTAGGCAGATCGCCTGGCTTGGTCTCCGGTGCCGAATCGGTCGCCATCGCGGCCTCGTCCGCCTGCCGCGTCATGACGATGATGCTGATGCGCCGGTTGATCGGATCGCGCGGATTGTCCTTGTCGAACAGCACCGAGGAGGACAGCCCCACCACGCGCGCGATCTTCTCGGTGGCGAGGCCACCGCCTTCGAGCGCCCGGCGCGCTGCATTGGCACGGTCCGCGGACAGATCCCAGTTGGTGGCGCCGTTCTGCGCCACATACGGCGTCGTGTCGGTGTGCCCGGAGAGGCTGATGCGATTGGGCACGGTATTCAGGTACGGTGCCAGTTCGTGCAGGATGCGCGCGGTGTAGTCCTTGAGCTTGGCGCTGCCGAGATCGAACATGGGTCGATTCTGCGCATCGACAATCTGGATGCGCAGCCCCTCGGGCGTGATGTCGAGCAGCAGCTGGTCCTTGAACGGCCTCAGCGCCTGACTCATGTCGATCGCCTTGCGCAGCTCCTGCATAAGCGATTCGAGCTTGTGGTGGTCGGCGGCCTCGGTGAGCCTGCGCGCCTGTTCCTCGGAGCCGAGGTTCGCGGCGCCCTTGTCCCGATCCTCGGTCGGTTCCGCATTGTGCGGCGTACCGATGCCGGTCGAGAGCACGGACGCGGAGCGGCGCGCATCGAGTGCCCCGCCCAGATTGATCACGCTGGTGCTGGCCCCGCCCGGCCCCATCTGCCCGGGCGAGGCGCGCACGGATTTGCCCTGCTCCATGCTGGGATTCTTGAAATACTGGAAGATCGCCGCGCGCTGCTCCTTGGTCACGGACGCGATCAGCCACATCACCATGAAGAAGGCCATCATCGCGGTCACGAAATCGGCGTAGGCCACCTTCCACGCGCCACCGTGGTGCGCGGCGGCGCTGCGCTTGACCTTGCGGATGATGATCGGCCGCAGCTCCTTCGCCGCCGTGCCCTGGCCGCTCACGCCGCGACTCCCTCTTTGGGCGCTTCCTTCTTCTTGCCTTTGAGATGGATCTCGAGGTCGAGGAAACTCGGTCGTACGTCCGACCAGAGCAGCTTGCGAGCGAATTCCACCGCCACCGGCGGCGCGTAGCCGCGCACGCTGGCGACCAGGGCCATCTTGACCACCTCGAAGGCCTTGCCCTCCTCGTGGGCGCGGTTCTCGATGGCGGAGGCGATCGGGCCGACGAAGCCGTAGGCCACCAGGATGCCCAGGAACGTGCCGACCAGCGCCGCGGCCACCTTCTTGCCGATCGTGGCCGTATCGGCCCCTTCGATGGCAGCCATGGTGTTGACGATGCCCAGCACGGCCGCGACGATACCGAATCCCGGCAACGCGTCCGCGACCTTCTGCACCGCATGCCCGGGCTCGGCCGCTTCGGTGTGATGCGTCTCGAGCTCATACTCGAGCAGGCTCTCGAGCTCGTGCGGATCGAGATTGCCGCCGACGATCAGGCGCAGGCAGTCGGTAATGAACTCGATCATGTGATGATCGGCGAGGATGCGCGGATACTCGGTGAACATCTTGCTCTTCGCGGGCGATTCGATGTCCGCCTCGATCGCGAGCATGCCGGATTTGCGAATCTTCACCAGGATGTCATAGAGCAGCTTGAGCAGGTCGAGGTAATCCGAGCGCCCGTATCGCGGCCGTTTGAGCAGCCCGATGCTGGCGGCGAACGAGGCCTTGACGACCTTGAACGGATTGCTGGTCAGGAACGCACCGAGCGCGGCGCCGAGAATGATCACGAACTCGCTCGGGTGCCACAGCAGCAGCACGCTGCCGCCTTCCATCATGAAGCTGCCGAGCACGCTTCCAAGGACGAGGACGGAGCCAATGATGGATAACATGCGCAGCCACTGCCGGTTGAAGCGGTCCCGATGGAGCTATCGGCCGTGCGCGCGGTTTCTTGAAGGCCGGCAGTCTCGCGCGCGCCCGGTCGGAGAGCGAAGTTCTACACGTTAATCAATAGGTTGCGCCGCCCGCCAGCGGCGCGGAGCGGTGTGACGTACGTCACGCCGCTTACGACCCCAGGCGCGCCGTCACCCCGCGCAGATACTTGCGGAAATCCTCGCCGAGGGTCGGATGTATGAGCGAGAGCTCCACCGTCGCCTGCAGGTAGCCGAGCTTGTTGCCGCAGTCGAAGCGCCGGCCGGTGAACCGGTGCGCATACACGGCCTCATGCTGCATCAGCCGGGCAATGCCGTCGGTGAGCTGGATCTCGCCGCCGGCGCCCTGCCCGACCTGCTCGAGCTCATCGAATATCGCCGGCGTGAGCACGTAGCGGCCGACCACGGCCAGGTTCGACGGCGCGACTTCGGGCCTGGGCTTCTCGACGATGCTCCTGATGCGGCTTACCGGACCGTCGGCGGGCCCGGCCTCGACGATGCCATACTTGTCGGTATCGCTGCGCGGCACTTCCTCGACCCCGAGCACGCTGCCGTTGCGCTCCAGATAGGTGGCGGCCATCTGCTTGAGACAGGGTACCTCGGCGTCGATCAGATCGTCCGCCAGGTGCACGAAGAACGGTTCATCGCCCACGGCCGGACGGGCGCACAGCACCGCGTGCCCGAGTCCCAGCGGCGCGGGCTGGCGGATGTAGATGCAGGCGGCATTGGTCGGCAGCACCCGACGCACCTGGTGGGCGAGCTCGGACTTGCCCTGCGACTCCAGCAGCTTCTCGAGCTCCTCGTCGGTATCGAAATGGTCCTCGATCGCGCGCTTGGACGAGCCGGTGATGAACACCAGGCGTTCGGCACCCGCGGCAATGGCCTCCTCGACCGCATACTGGATCAGCGGCTTGTCCACCACCGGCAGCATCTCCTTGGGGCTGGCCTTGGTGGCCGGCAGGAATCGCGTGCCGCGGCCGGCCACCGGAAACACAGCGGTTCGAATCGGTTTCGGTGCCACCGGATGATCCTTGGAAGCAAAATGGGCGTCGATGTTAGACGAGAGCCGCGACGCTGGCGACAGGAAAAGTCGCCATTTCGTGGAGGCCGCAGCCGCGCGTGAGGGTTGTATCCGCTTACGCGAACACGCACCCCGGCGGTCGATCGCAGGTCAGTCGCGGATCGGTCGGTCGGCGCCGCTGTTGACGCGCTCGCGCAGATCCTTGCCGGGCTTGAAGTGCGGCACGTACTTGCCGGCCAGCGCCACGGCCTCACCGGTCTTGGGGTTGCGGCCCTGGCGCGGCGGCCGGAAGTGCAGCGAAAAACTGCCGAAGCCGCGGATCTCGATGCGATCGCCCTGGGCCAGGGCGTCGCTCATGATCTCGAGCATCTGCTTGAGGGCCAGTTCCACATCCTTGGCCGGCAGATGCTTCTGCTTCGCCGTGATGATTTCTATCAGTTCCGATTTGGTCATGGCGCTGCCAGCCGTGGCGGATGCGCTCAACGCTCGGGCGCGTTGATCTGCTCTTTGAGCAGATCCCCGAGACTGGTGCCGGAGGTCGGCACTTCCGAGCGATAACTCTGTACCGCCTCGGCCTCCTCGTGCACCTCCTTGGCCTTGATCGATAGCGAGATGGTGCGCGTCTTGCGGTCGACGCCGATGAACTTGGACTCCACCTCGTCACCGACCTTGAGTATGGCGCGCGCGTCGTCGATGCGATCGCGGCTGAGCTCGGAGGCGCGTAGCTGCCCGTCGATGCCGTTGCCGAGGTCGATGACGGCGCCGCGGGGGTCGACTTCCTTGACCGTGCCGCGGACGATGCTGCCCTTGGGATTCTCGGCCACGAAAGCCGAGAACGGATCCTTCGCCAGCTGCTTGATGCCGAGCGATATGCGCTCGCGCTCGGGATCGATCGACAACACCATGGCCTCGACCTGCTGGCCTTTCTGATAGTTGCGCACCGCCTCCTCGCCGGGCAGATCCCACGAGATGTCCGACAGATGCACCAGGCCGTCGATATTGCCGGGCAGGCCGATGAAAATGCCGAAGTCGGTGATCGACTTGATCTGACCGGAGACGTGATCGCTGCGATTATGGTTCTCGGCAAACTCCTTCCACGGGTTGGCCTTGCACTGCTTGAGGCCGAGCGAGATGCGGCGACGCTCCTCGTCGACGTCGAGCACCATGACCTCCACTTCCTGGCCGGTGTGGACGACCTTGGCAGGATTGACGTTCTTGTTGGTCCAGTCCATCTCCGAGACGTGGACCAGTCCCTCGACCCCGTCCTCGATCTCGACGAACGCGCCGTAATCGGCGATGTTGGTGACCTTGCCGAACACGCGCGTGTTGGGCGGATAGCGCCGGGCTATGTTCTCCCAGGGATCGGCGCCGAGCTGCTTGAGGCCGAGCGAGACGCGCGAGCGCTCACGATCGAATTTAAGGATGCGCACGTCGATCTCGTCACCGACTTTGACCACTTCGGACGGGTGCTTGACGCGCTTCCAGGCCATGTCGGTGATGTGCAGCAGCCCGTCGATGCCGCCGAGGTCGACGAAGGCGCCATAGTCGGTCAGATTCTTGACCGATCCGCGCACCACGGCACCTTCCTGCAGGTTGTCCATCAGGGCGCTGCGTTCGGCCGAGAACTCCTGCTCCACCACGGCGCGCCGCGACACCACGACGTTGTTGCGCTTCTGATCGAGCTTGATGACCTTGAACTCGAGCGGCTTGCCCTCGAGATAGGCGGTGTCGCGCACCGGCCGCACGTCCACCAGCGAACCGGGCAGGAAGGCGCGCACGTGGTCGATCTCGACCGTGAAACCGCCCTTGACGCGGCCCGAGATCACGCCGGTGACGATCTCACCATCGTTGAATGCCTGTTCCAGGCGGGTCCAGGTGCGCGCGCGCTTGGCCTTCTCGCGCGACAGGCGCGTCTCGCCGGTGCCGTCTTCCACCGAATCGAGCGCGACCTCGACTGACTCGCCGGCCTGCACTTCGATCTCGCCGCGCTCGTTCTTGAACTGATCGAGCGGTATGACGGCCTCGGACTTGAGTCCTACATTGACGATCACGACGTCCGGACCCACGTCGATGACCAGCCCCGTCAGGATCATGCCCGGCCGAATGCGTTGATTGGCCAGGCTCTGCTCGAACATCTCGCTAAAACTCTCGTTCATACGCTCTCTCGCACCTCACCGTGCTGTATTCGCCGCAATGCCTCCGGCCCTGCGGGTTGGAACAACCAGGGCGCCGCATCCTGCGACCCCCACCTTCGATGCCTCGCTCAAGGCCACAGCAATCGGGAACGGCCGTGCGCATAGATCTCGTCCGCCACTTCGGCGGCGTCCAGGGCCGTCGAGTCAAGAACGATCGCGTCTGCAGCCGGCACGAGCGGCGCCGCGGACCGTGTCATATCGCGCCGGTCTCGCTCCGCGATCTCGAGCGAAAGGGCAGCAAGGGTAACACTAGAGTCCTTTTCTTTCAACTGCTTATAGCGTCTACGGGCTCGCTCATCGCCACTGGCGGTCAGGAAGATCTTGAGCTGTGCGTGGGGGAAAATCACGGTGCCCATGTCCCGCCCATCCGCGATCAGGCCGGGCGGCCGGGCGAAGGCGCGCTGTCGCTCGAGCAGGGCCTGCCGCACGGCCGGCCAGGCCGCCACGCGCGAGGCGCCGGCGCCCATGGGCTCGGTCCGCAGGGCAGCGCCGACCTCGCGACCATCCAGCAGCACCAGTTCCGCACCCCGGGCGTCGCTCGTGAACTCGATGCGCATGCGCTCGGCCAGGCGCGCGTGCGCCTCGACGTCCTCGCCGGGAATGCCGGCCAGCGCTCCGGCCAGCGCTACCAGCCGGTAGAGCGCGCCGCTGTCGAGCAGATGCCAGCCGCTGCGGTGGGCCAGCAGGCGGCTCACGGTGCCCTTGCCCGAGCCACTGGGCCCATCGATGGCCACCACCGGCGCGCTGCCGGGCACCGGCGGGCTCACACCCGTTCCTGCAGGGCGAGGCCGGCGGCGCGCGCCAGCGCCGGGAAACCCGGAAACGATGTGGCGACATTCGCCACGTTCTCGATCTCGATCGCCTGGTCGGCATGCAGGCTCGCGATCGCGAAGGCCATCGCGATGCGGTGATCGCCATGGCTGTCGATGCGTCCGCCGTGCATGCGTCCGCCCTGGATGCGTATGCCGTCGGGCAGCAGTTCGCACTCAATGCCCAGCGTCGTTAGGCCCGCGGCCATGACGGCGAGCCGATCGCTCTCCTTGACGCGCAGCTCCGCGGCGCCGGTGACCAGCGTCTCGCCCTGGGCCGCGGCGGCGGCGACGAACAACACGGGAAACTCATCGATCGCCAGAGGTACCAGCCGCTCGGGCACGCGGATCCCGCGCAGCGCACTCGGGCGCACGTGAATGTCGGCGATCGGCTCCGCCACGCCGGGAGCGCGCGGCTCGAGCCGCACGTCCGCGCCCATGAGCGCGAGCAGCTCGAGCAGGCCGGTGCGCGTAGGGTTGATGCCGACGCCGCGCAGCGTCAGGCCGCCCGCGGCGGCGAGGCAGCCGGCCACGATGAAAAATGCCGCCGAGGAAAAGTCCCCCGGCACGTCGATGCGGCACCCCTGCAGGCGCGCACCGCCAGACAGGCTCACGCACGGGCCCTCGCGGCCCACACTCACGCCGAAAGCCTCCAACATGCGCTCGGTGTGGTCGCGCGTGGGCGCCGGCTCGCGCACGCTGGTGCGGCCATGCGCGTACAGCGCCGCGAGCAGCAGCGCCGATTTCACCTGCGCGCTCGCGATCGGCATGGTGTAGTCGATGGCCCGCAGGTCGGCGGCGCGCTGGATGCGAACCGGCGGCCGTCCCTCGTGCGTCTCGATGCGCGCGCCCATGGCGCGCAAAGGCTGCGCCACGCGCTCCATGGGCCTTCGCATCAGCGAGGCATCGCCCACCAGCGTGCTCTCGAAGCGCTGGCCGGCGAGCAGGCCCATGGACAGGCGCATGGCGGTACCGGCATTGCCCATGTCGAGCGGCCCGCTGGCCGCGCGCAGCCCCCCGGGCGCGGCGCCCTCAACGCTGACCTCGCGCGCCCCGGGCCGCTCGATCCGCACCCCCAGCGCGCGCAGTGCGGCCAGTGTCGCGAGGCAGTCCTCGCTGTCGAGAAAGCCACCGATCTCGGTCCGGCCCTCGGCGATGGCGCCGAGCATGAGGGCGCGGTGCGAGATCGACTTGTCGCCCGGCACGGCAAGCTCACCGGCCACGCTCTTGGCCGGCTGCACCACGTAGCGCGGGGCGCCGGCCGCGCTCATCGCAGCGCCGCCGGCAGCTCGCGCAGCAGCCGGTCGTTCTCGGGCGGCAGCCCGATCGAGATCCGCAAATACTCACCGAGCCCATAACTGCCGAGCGGGCGCACGATCACGCCGACCCGCAGCAGGCGCTCGAACGCCTCGGCGGCGCGCGCACCGACGTGGACCAGCAGGAAATTGCAGGCCGAGGGCGCACACCAAAGCCCCAGGCGCGCCAGTGCGGCCTCCATGCGCGCGAGCTCCTGCATCGTGGCCGAGACCGAGCGCTGCATGTACGGCTGGTCGCGCAGTGCCGCTGCGGCGCCCGCCTGCCCGATCGAATTGACGTTGAAGGCGGGCCGCAGCCGGTTGAGCATATCGGCGACTTCCGGATGCGAGACGGCATAGCCCACGCGCGCACCGGCCAGCCCGTAGGCCTTGGAGAACGTGCGCACGATGACCAGGTTCGGATGCTCGTGCAGCCACGGCAGGCCATCCTGTGCCCCGCGCTCGAGGCCGTATTCCAGGTAGGCCTCATCCAGCACCACCAGCGCCGAGGGCGGTGCGCGCTCGATCAGCCGCTTCACCGCCGGCGGCTCGGCCCAGGTGCCGGTGGGATTGTTGGGATTGGCGACGAACACCAGCCGCGTGTCGGGGGTTATGGCGGCGGCCATCGCCGCCAGATCGTGCCCGAGCGGCATGGAGGTGTCGCGCCCGAGTGCGGGCACTTCGATGCCGCGCGCGCCGGTCGCCTGCGTGACGATGCGGTAGATGGCGAAGCCATATTGCGAATAGAGCGCACTGTGAGCCGGGCTCAGGAAGGCTTCCGCGAGCAGCACCAGCAGGTCGTTCGAGCCGTTGCCCGTGGTCAGCCAGGCAACCGGGACGCGAAGGTGCCGCGACAGCGCCTGCTTGAGCTCGTGCGCGGCCCCGTCGGGATAGCACCAGACCGCCTCCAGCGCCGCGCGCATGGCCTCGAGCGCAGCCGGACTCGGTCCATGCGGGTTCTCGTTCGAGGCCAGCTTGACGATGTCGTGGATGCCGATCTCGCGCTCGAGCTCGGAGGCGGGCTTGCCCGGCACATAGGGCGTCAGCGCACCTAGCGCCGCGACCGCGAGCCGTCCGGGATGCCCGTACGGGCCCATGCGACTAGATCACCGCGCGCGGGTAGGAGCCGAGCACGCGACACAGCGAGGCTCGGCGCTTGAGCATCGCCAGCGCTTTGCGCACCCGGGCGTCCTCGGCATGGCCTTCGATGTCGATGAAGAATACGTAGTCCCACTTGCGGCGCCGCGAGGGCCGCGACTCGATGCGGCTCATGCTCACGCCACAGCGCGCCAGCGGCTCGAGCAGCTGCTGCAGGGCGCCGGGAGCCTGCGTGTCCCGCGCCGACAGCAGCAGTGTGGTGCGGTCCGCGCCGCTCGGGCGCAGCAGCTTGCGGCCGACCACCAGGAAGCGCGTGGAATTGTCCTCGCGGTCCTCGATCTCGCGCGCCAGCAGCTTCAGTCCATAGACCTCGGCGGCGGTGTCGCCGGCGATGGCGGCAGTGCCCTGCTCGTCGCGCGCGCGGCGCGCCCCTTCGGCATTGCTCGCCACCGGCACGCGCTCGCAATCGGGCAGGTGCTCGTTGAGCCAGCCACGGCACTGCGCGAGCGCCTGGCTGTGCGAGCACACCCGTAAGATGTCGCGCAGCGAGTCGAGCTTGCCCATCAGGCAGTGATGAATGCGCAGTTCCACCTCGCCGCAGATGTGCAGCGGGCTGGCCAGGAAGCGGTCGAGCGTGTTGGTGATCGTGCCCTCGCTGGAATTCTCGATGGCCACCACGCCAAAATCCGCGCCGCCGGATTCCACCTCCTGGAACACCTCATCTACCGTTGCCAGCGCCAGCGCGCGCACCGAATGGCCGAATTGCTTGAACACCGCCGCCTGCGTGAAGGTGCCTTCGGGGCCTAGAAAGGCCACCTTGAGCGGCTCCTCCTGAGCGAGACAGGCCGACATGATCTCGCGAAACAGCCGCACGATCTCCTCGTTGCGCAGGGGCCCGGCATTGCGCTCGAGCGCGTGGCGCAGCACCTCCGCCTCGCGCTCGGGCCGGTAGAAATCGATGGTGTGGCCGTCGCTGTGCTTGGATACGCCCGCCTGCTGCGCCAGGCGCGCGCGCTGGTTGAGCAGGCGCTGCAGCTGCTCATCGACCGCATCGATCTTGGCCCGCAGCTCCTCGAGCGCGGCGCGCGGGGGCGGGGAACGCGGCGATCGGGAGCGGCGAGAGCCCATGCGCATCAGTCCGCGGTGCGCACGAGGCGTGCCGACAGCACGCCCTCGATGGCGCGCAGCCGGCCGATCAGCGCCTCGTCGGCGGGACCTTCGGCATCGATGAGCGTGAAGGCATATTCGCCGCGCGAGCGGTTGAGCAGCTCGGCGATGTTGAGCCCGGCGCTGGCCAGGCAGGTGGAGATCTGTCCGACCATGTTGGGCACGTTGCTGTTGGCGATGGCGATGCGCTGTGAGCCGGACTGGTGCGGAAGGACCGCCTCAGGAAAATTCACGCAGTTGCGGATGTTACCGTGCTCGAGATATTCGCGCAGGGTCTCGGCTGCCATGATCGCGCAGTTGTCCTCGGCCTCGAGGGTGGAGGCGCCCAGATGCGGCAGCGTGATAGCGCGCGGGTGCTGCTTGAGCGCCTGGGTCGGGAAATCGCATACATAGGCGTGCAGGTGGCCGCTGTCGAGCGCCGCGATGATCTCGACTTCCTGCACGATTGGCGCGCGCGCGAAGTTCAGGATTACCCCGCCGGGTCGCAGCAACCGCAGCCGCGCGGCATTGACCAGCCCGCGGGTCGACTCGAGCAGCGGCACGTGCACGCTGACCATGTCGGAGCGCGCGAACAGATCATCGAGGGAAATTGCCTGCTGCACCGAGGAGGAAAGCTGCCACGCGCGCTGCACCGTGATCTGGGGATCGTAGCCGAGCACCTTCATGCCGAGCGCCTCGGCGCTGTTGGCCACTTCGACGCCGACGGCGCCCAGGCCGACTACGCCGAGGGTGCGTCCCGGCAGCTCGAAGCCGACATAGCTCTTCTTGCCCCGCTCGACCGCCTCGTCGATGGCGCGGTCGGCGCCTTCGAGTTCGCGCGCAAAGCTCCAGGCCTGGCAGATATTGCGCGCCGCCAGCAGCATGCCGGCCAGAACGAGTTCCTTGACCGCATTGGCATTGGCGCCCGG
>DATDHV010000188.1:0-10864 GCA_036521395.1 Steroidobacteraceae bacterium
CGGCGCGGCCCGCGCGTGAGTTTCATGCTCGATGATCGCAGCGGCCGCATGGAAGTTACGATGTTCGAGGAGGTGTATCAGCGCCATCGCGACATCGTGGTCAAGGATACGCTGGTGCAGGTCGAGGGCTCGCTGCGCTTCGACGAGTTCAGCGACGCCTGGAGGCTCGCCGCCAAGCAGGTGACCGCGCTCGAGGCGGTACGCGCTGCCAGAGCGCGCTCGCTGCTGCTGTGCTGGCCGAGTGTGCCGCAGGAGCAGCTGCTCGAGTGCCTGCACGCGCTGCTCGAGGTGCACCGCGGCGGACAGTGCGGTGTGCTGCTGCGTTATCGCTGCGCGGTCGCGAGCGGCACGCTGGCCTTTGGCGCCGAATGGAAGATAAAGCCGGTGCGCGAGCTGCTCGAGCAGCTCGAAAGCGTGCTCGGTGCGGGCAATGTGCGCCTGCGCTACAGCGTCGAGAGCGCGGCCAGCGAGGCGGTAGGCTGAGCCTTGCGAACCGCCGCCGGGGCTCGTAGGCTTCGGGCGGGCAGCAGTCCCTGAGCGATAACAACGCCAATGGCCGTCAGCTTTCTCGATTTTGAGCAACCGATCGCCGAGCTCGAGGCCAAGATCGAAGAGCTCGGTCATGTGACCTCGGACTCGGAAGTCAATATCGAGGAAGAAATCGCCCGCCTGCGCGCCAAGAGCCGCGCGCTCACGCGCTCGATTTTCGCCAACCTCACGCCGTGGCAGATCACGCAACTGGCGCGCCACCCGCAGCGGCCCTACACGCTCGACTACGTCGCCTCGATCTTCACCGACTTCCACGAACTGCACGGCGATCGCATGTACGCGGACGATTTAGCGATCGTCGGCGGCCCTGCGCGCCTCGAGGGTGCGCCGGTCATGCTGATCGGGCATCAGAAGGGCCGCGACACCAAGGAGCGCGTGCGGCGCAATTACGGCATGCCCAAGCCGGAGGGCTATCGCAAGGCGCTGCGCCTCATGAAGATGGCCGAGCGCTTCGGCCTGCCGCTGATCACGCTGATCGATACGCCCGGCGCCTATCCGGGCGTGGGCTCCGAGGAGCGGGGCCAGAGCGAGGCGATTGCCCGCAACCTGTTCGAGATGTCGTCGCTCAAGGTCCCCATCGTCTCGGTGGTGATCGGGGAGGGCGGCTCGGGCGGCGCGCTGGCGATCGGCGTCTGCGACCGCCTGCTGATGCTGCAATTCAGCACCTATTCGGTCATCTCGCCCGAGGGCTGCGCCTCGATCCTGTGGAAGAGCGCCGACAAGAAGGAGGTCGCCGCCGACGCCTTGAACCTCACGGCCGAACGCCTGGATGGGCTCGGGCTGGTGGATGAGGTGCTCGGCGAGCCGCTCGGCGGCGCGCATCGCGATCCGGCCGTCATGAGCAGCTCGTTGCGCCACGGACTGATACGCCACCTCGGCGAGCTCACCGCGCTGCCGGCCGAGTTGCTGGTCGAGCAGCGCCTGGCGCGCATTGCCGCCTTCGGGGTCTACAGCGAGAGCCCGCTTTGAGGGCACGTGGCGCGCCCGCGCGCGCGCGCCGCCGGCCGGCGGACTCGGCGGCGGCATCGACGCCGCAGGACTTCACGCCGCGCTGGCTGGCGGGGCAGCTTCGAGTGCTGGCCGGGACACTGCGCGGCGGGCGCCTGTGCGTTGCGTTCTCGGGCGGTCTGGACTCGACCGCCTTGCTGGCGGCGCTCGCGGCGCTGCGCCCTAGCGCGGGATTCGCATTGCGGGCGCTGCACTTGGACCACCACCTGCACCCGGACTCGCATCGCTGGGCCGCGGCCGCGCTCGCGCAGGCGCGCTCGCTGCGCGTGGCCTGCGAGTCGCTCGAGCTGCGCATCGAGCTGCGGCGCGGCGAATCGCTCGAGGCCGTGGCGCGCGAGCGGCGCTACGGGGCGTTGATCGGCCATCTCACGCCGGGCGAGCTGCTGCTCACGGCGCACCACCAGGAAGACCAGCTCGAGACGGTGCTGCTGGCGTTACTGCGCGGCAGCGGCGTGCGCGGGCTCGCGGCCATGAGCCCCGTCACGCCGATCGCGCACACGCGGCTGCTGCGGCCGTTGCTGCCGATATCGCGCGCGCAGCTCGAGCAGTTCGCGCGCGCGCGCGGCCTCGAGTGGATCGAGGATCTGACCAATCGGGACGAGCGCTTCGATCGCAACTATCTGCGCCGCCGGGTGCTGCCGTCGCTGCGGGAGCGCTGGCCGGCCGCGGCGGCGACCGTGAGCCGCAGCGCCTCGCATCTGGCCGAGGCGCAGGGCCTGCTCGAGCGCGCCGCGCGGCTCGGGGCGGGCCACGCGGCCGACGGCGCCGCGCTGCGCATCAGCGTGCTGCGGCGCATGTCGCTGCCCGAGCGGCGCAACGTGCTGCGCTGCTGGATTGCCTCGCAGGGCCTGCGCATGCCCGATCATCGGCGACTGCGCGAGATCGCCGGGCCCATGCTCGAAGCGCGCCCCGATGCCCTGCCGCGCGTGCAATGGCGCGACGCCGAGCTGCGCCGGCACGGTGATCGGCTGCTGGCGCTGCAACGGTGCAGCGGGCCCGCGCCGGTCGGGCTCGAGTCCTGGGACTGGCGGCAGCGCTCCTGGCTGGAGCTCGGCGACGGGGCCGCGCTCGGTCTGATCGCCGACCGCCACGGTGAAGTCGATCTGGCTGCGCTGCCCTGTCCGCTGCAAGTGACCTTCCGCCAGGGCGGAGAGCGCCTGCGCGGCGCCCACGGTCGTGTCCCCCTCAAGGACCTGCTTCAGGTCCAGGGCATCGCTCCCTGGGAGCGCGCCGCGGTGCCGCTGCTGCGCGAACGCGAGCGCATCGTCGCCGTCGCCGATCTGTGGCTCGATGCCGCGTATCGCGCTGATCCGGAAGGGGCGAGCGAGCGCGGCCGCCTGCGTTGGCGGCGCGAACATCTGCGGTAGCGATTGAGAGCCCGCCGCCGATTTGCTACCCTGACCGCCCGTCGTCATTGACATCTTGCCAGGCGGCGGTTTCCTCGATGGCCCGATTCGTTTTCGTCACCGGTGGCGTCGTTTCCTCGTTGGGGAAGGGCATCGCCGCCGCCTCCCTGGGCGCTATCCTGGAGGCGCGCGGCCTGCGGGTTGCGATGGTCAAGCTCGACCCCTATATCAACGTCGATCCCGGCACGATGAGCCCGTTCCAGCACGGCGAGGTGTTCGTCACGGCCGACGGTACCGAGACCGATCTGGATCTGGGTCATTACGAGCGCTTCGTGCGCACCACCACGGGCCGCAACAGCAATTTCACCACCGGCCGCATCTACGAGCGCGTGATCGCGAAGGAGCGGCGCGGGGACTACCTCGGCGCCACGGTGCAGGTCATTCCGCACATCACCGACGAGATCAAGCGCAGCATCATGCTCGGCGCCGACGATGCCGATGTCTGCATGGTCGAGATCGGTGGAACCGTCGGCGACATCGAATCCCTGCCGTTCCTCGAGGCCATTCGCCAGCTCGGCGTGGAGCTCGGGCGCAGCCAGATCATCTACATGCACCTGACGCTGGTGCCCATCGTCGGCGGCTCCGGCGAGATCAAGACCAAGCCCACGCAGCATTCGGTCAAGGAGCTGCGCTCGATCGGCATCCAACCCGATGTGCTGCTGTGCCGCTGCCGCGAGACGCTGCCCGACGAGCAGCGGCGCAAGATCGCGCTGTTCACCAACGTCGAGGAGCGGGCCGTGATCTCGGCGGTGGATTCGGACGACATCTACAAGATTCCGCTGCTGCTGCACGAGCAGGCGCTCGACGACATCGTGGTCGACAAGCTGCGCCTGGACGTGCCGCCCGCCGACCTGGCGGCCTGGCGGCAGGTGGCCAGCGCCAAGACCAATCCCGATGGCCAGATCGACATCGCCATGGTCGGCAAGTACGTGCAGATCCGCGATTCGTACATCTCGCTCAACGAAGCACTGATGCACGGCGGACTCAAGACGCGCACGCGCGTGAAACTGCACTACGTCGAATCCACCGATATCGAGACCGAGGGCACCGGCCGCCTGGCCGGCATGGACGCGATCCTGGTGCCCGGCGGCTTCGGCGAGCGCGGCATCGAGGGCAAGATCCAGGCGGTACGCTTCGCACGCGAGCACGGCGTGCCCTATCTCGGCATCTGCCTCGGCATGCAGCTCGCGATCGTCGAATATGGGCGGCACGTGCTGAAGCTGGCCGAGGCGCACAGCACCGAATTCAATCGTGCCGCGGCGCATCCGGTCATCGCGCTGATCACCGAGTGGCAGGACCGCGCGCTCGGCGTGCAGATGCGCGATGAGAGCTCGCACCTCGGCGGCACCATGCGGCTGGGCGCGCAGGACGTGCACCTGCAGCCCGCGACGCTGGCGCGCGAGCTCTACGGCCGCGACCTGATCGCCGAGCGCCATCGTCACCGCTACGAGTTCAACAATCGTTACCTGGACGCCTACAGCCGCGCCGGCATGCGCTTCTCGGGCTTCTCGGCCGACGGCCTGGTCGAGATCGTCGAACTCGCCGCCCACCCCTGGTTCGTGGCAACGCAATTCCACCCTGAGTTCACCTCCACGCCCCGCGACGGGCACCCGCTGTTCACGGGGTTCGTGCGCGCTGCGCGCGCCTATCGGGCCGCGCAGCTCCCGGTCGCGGCCGGCGCATGAAACTGGCCGGTTTCGACGTCGGGCTCGACCGGCCGCTGTTCCTGATTGCCGGTCCCTGCGTCATCGAGTCCGAGACGCTGGTGCAGGAAGTGGCGGGCCGGCTGGCGCAGATCACCGCCGCGCTGCACATGCCATTGATCTTCAAGGCCTCGTTCGACAAGGCCAACCGCTCCTCGCGCGCGAGCTTTCGCGGCCACGGGCTCGAGTCCGGTCTCAAGGCACTGCAGTCGGTGCAGCGCCTGTTCAAGCTGCCGGTGCTCACGGACGTGCACGAGGACACGCCGGTGGCGGAGGTGGCCGCAGTGGTCGATGTGCTGCAGACCCCGGCTTTCCTGTGCCGCCAGACCAATTTCATCCTCAAGGTCGCGGCCGCCGGCCGCCCGGTGAACATCAAGAAGGGACAGTTCCTCTCGCCGTGGGAGATGCAGAACGTGGTCGATAAGGCGCGTTCGGCCGGTAACGAGCAGATCATGGTGTGTGAACGCGGCTTCAGCTTCGGCTACAACAACCTGATCACCGACATGCGCGCCCTGTCGGTGATGCGTTCGACCGGCTGCCCGGTGGTGTTCGACGCCACGCACTCCGTGCAGCTGCCCGGGGCGCAGGGCAGCGCCTCGGGCGGGGAGCGCGAATTCGTGCCGGTGCTGGCGCGCGCCGCGGTCGCGGCCGGCATCGCGGGAATCTTCATGGAAACTCATCCGCGTCCACAGGAGGCGCTGTCGGACGGCCCCAACGCCTGGCCGCTCGATCGCATGGCGAGCCTGCTCGCGACCCTGCAGCAGCTCGACGCCATCAGCAAATCCCGTCCCTTCGAGGAAGCATTGCTATGAGCCTGATCGCCGATGTTCGAGCGCGCGAAATCATCGATTCGCGCGGCAACCCGACGATCGAGGCCGACGTCGTCCTGACCTCGGGGGCACAGGGGCGCGCCGCAGTGCCCTCGGGCGCCTCCACCGGTACGCGCGAGGCGGTGGAGCTGCGCGACGGCGATCCCAAGCGCTTTCTGGGCAAGGGGGTGACCCGCGCGGTCGACAACGTCAATACCGTGCTGCGCGAGGTGCTGATCGGCAAGGAATCGCTCGACCAGGCCGGCATCGATCAGCGCATGATCGAGCTGGACGGCACCGAGACCAAGAGCCGGATGGGCGCCAATGCCATCCTGTCGGTCTCGCTCGCCAATGCGCACGCGACGGCGCTCGAGGTCGGGCTGCCCCTGTTCAAGCATCTTGCCGCCAAGCGCGAGCCAGTCATGCCGGTACCGCAGATGAATATCATCAATGGCGGTGCCCACGCCAACAACAGCCTCGACATCCAGGAATTCATGATCCTGCCGGTCGGCGCGCCGAGCCTGCGCGAGGCGCTGCGCTATGGTGCGGAGATCTTCCATGCGCTCAAGAAGCGCCTGAGTGCCGCCGGGTTGAGCACGGCGGTCGGCGATGAGGGCGGGTTCGCCCCCGACCTGCCCTCGAATGAGGCCGCGCTACAGACCATTCTCGAGGCCATCGAGGCGGCGGGGTACAAGGCCGGCCGCGACGTGTATCTGGGGCTCGACGTGGCCAGCTCGGAGTTCTTCCGCAACGGCAAGTACGAGCTCGAGGCCGAGCAACGCAGCTTCACCTCGGCCGAATTCACCCGTTACCTGGCCGACCTCGTGGCCCGCTATCCGATCATTACGGTGGAGGACGGCATGAGCGAGGGCGACTGGGCAGGATGGTCGCTGCTCACGCGTGCGCTCGGCGACAAGGTGCAGCTCGTGGGCGACGATGTCTTCGTCACCAACACACGCATCCTGGCGAAGGGCATCGCCAGCGGCGTCGCCAACGCCATCCTGATCAAGCCCAATCAGATCGGCACGCTCACCGAGACCCTGGCGGCGATCGACATGGCCGAGAAGGCGCATTACGCCTCGATTGTCTCGCACCGCTCGGGCGAGACCGAGGACACCACCATCGCCGACCTGGCCGTGGCCACGGCGGCCACCCAGATCAAGACCGGCTCGATGTCGCGCACGGACCGGGTCGCGAAATACAACCGGTTGCTGCGCATCGAGGAGCTGCTGGGTGGCAAGCCGCGCTACGCCGGGCGGGATGCCTTTCCGGTCAGGAACTGAGCGGGCTGCGGGACCGGACAGTGATAGGCTAGCGCCGTCATGAAATGGCTCGCCGTTGCGCTGCTCGCCGCACTGCTGCTGCTGCAGTACCGGCTATGGCTGTCCGGCGACGGCGTGCGCGAGGTGTGGCGGCTGCGCTCGGCGGTTGCTGCGCAGCAGTCCGAGAATGCACGCCTGTCCGAGCGCAATCGCCAGCTTGCGGCCGAGGTGCATGATCTCAAGCAGGGCTATGAGGCGCTCGAGGAGCGCGCCCGCACCGATCTGGGAATGATCGCGGGCAACGAGACTTTCTTCCAAGTGGCGCCGCCAAAGTCCGCCGCGGCCGGCGCTGCGCCGCCGCTCGCCGCACCCGGTGCCACGCCCAGTGCAACGCCGGCTGCGAGGCCGGCTGCGGCGGCGGCCCTGGCGCCGGCCGCGAGGCCGAGCGCGCCCGTGCGCCGCACGGCCGCGGCCCACTGACGCGCCGGGCGCCTCATGCAGTACTGGCTCGTGATGCCGGCGGCCGGGGCCGGCCGACGATTCGGCGGCGCCAAGCAATTTGCTTCGCTGGGGCAGCGCACGGTGCTCGAGCTGGCGCTGCAACCGTTCGCGGCCGATGCGCAGTGCCTCGGCGGCAGCATCGCGCTCTCGCCCGACGAGCCGCGACGGGCGCAGCTGGCGGCGCGCGTGCCATCGCGCTTCGGGCTCGTTGCGGGCGGGGCCACGCGCGCGCTGTCGGTCGTTAGTGGTCTCGCAGCGCTTGCCGGCCGCGCCGGACCCGAAGACTGGGTGTTGGTGCACGATGCAGCGCGTCCGTGCCTGAGCGGGGCGGACCTGGCGCGATTGCTCGGCTCCGCGGGCGCCAGTGCGCACGGCGGGCTGCTGGCGACTCCGGTCGCCGATACCGTCAAGCAGGCGCTGGTGGCCGGGCCGGGCGAGCCGACTCGTTGCGCCGGCACCCTGGCGCGCGACTCGCTCTGGCTCGCTCAGACCCCGCAGATGTTCCGCTATGGCCCGTTGCGTACCGCCCTCGAACAGGCTCACGCGCTCGGACGCAGCCCCACCGATGAGGCGCAGGCTATGGAGTGGCAGGGCGAAGCGGTGCTCCTGGTGGAGGCGCGCGATGCCAACATCAAAGTCACCAGCGCCGCGGATCTGCTGCTCGCGCAGGCCATCCTGCACGCACGCGAGGCCCGCTCAACATGAGCATTCGAATCGGTTCGGGGTTCGACATCCACGCTTTCGGCCCCGGCGACGCCATCATGCTCGGCGGCATACGGGTGCCGCACACGCACGGGGTCGTGGCGCATTCGGACGGTGATGTCCTGCTTCACGCGCTGGTCGACGCCATGCTGGGTGCCGCGGCCCTGGGGGACATCGGCATGCACTTCCCCGACAGCGACCCGCAATGGCGGGGCGCCGACAGCGGCCGCTTCGTGGCGCATGCGCGCCACTTGGTGGCGCAGCTCCGCTACGACATCGTCAATGCCGATCTGACGCTGCTGGCGCAGGCGCCGAAGATTGCACCCTGGCGCGAGCAGATGCGAGCGCGCGTGGCCGCGCTGCTGCAGGTGGAGCATGGGTGCGTGAACATCAAGGCGACCACCCCGGAACATCTGGGGTTCCTCGGCCGCAGCGAGGGACTGGCCGCCATGGCGAGCGTATCGCTGGCGCTGCGCGACTAGCTACGCGCGCCCGCCTCGCGCCGCAGCAGCACGAGCGTGGCGCCGGTGCCGCCGGCGGCGGGGCGTGCCGAGGCGAATGCGAGCACCACGTCGGCGCGGCGCAACAGCGCGTTGACGGTGTTCTTGAGCACCGGACCGCGCTGGCCCGAGCGCAGACCCTTGCCGTGGATGACGCGCACGCACTGCAGGCCGCGGCCGCGCGCGCGCAGCAGAAATTGTGCAAGCTGTGCGGCGCCCTGGGCGCCGGTGAAGCCGTGAAGATCGAGTTCGGCCTCGACGCTGTAGGCGCCGCGGCGCAGCTGTCGCAATATCTCGTTCGACACCCCGGGGCGGCGGAAGATCAGTTCATCGCCCGGCTGAGCCTCGACGAACGGCCCGGGCGCGAGCAGGCTTTCGATCAGCACCGCACGACGCTCGGCGCGTGCAAAGCGCGCCAGCGGGCGCGCCGGCCGCAGCCGGTTCTCGACCCGGCGCGCGGCCTTGAGCGGACGTACATCGCGCATGGCGCGCCGGAATACCTCGGCCTCAGCCTCGGCTCCGTCCTCATCCTCATCCGTGCCGTGCATGGCTCCTCCCAAGGCAGGCATTGAAGTATATTGGCGCGCTTCATGCCAGCTCGCCCGCCGATCTTCCAAGGACCGCCGCCCGCTTGTCCGTGAAAATTCTCGTCAGCAACGATGACGGCTATCGCGCCGAGGGTATAGCGCGGCTCCGCGAGGCGCTCTCGAGTCTGGCACAGATCACGGTCGTGGCCCCCGACCGCAACCGCAGCGGGTCTGGCAACTCACTGACCCTCGATGCCCCGATGCGGCTGTTCCAGGCCGAGCCCGGCGTCTATTTCGTCGCGGGCACGCCCACCGATTGCGTGCACCTGGCGATCTCCGGTGCGCTCGAGGCCGAATTCGACATGGTGGCCTCCGGCATCAACGACGGCGCCAATCTCGGCGACGACGTGCTGTATTCGGGGACCGTGGCGGCGGCGATCGAGGGGCGATTCCTCGGCCTGCCGACACTGGCGGTTTCGCTGTGCACGACGCCGGGCGCTGCGCGCCGCTTCGATACGGCTGCGCGCGTGGCGCAGACACTGGTGGCCGCATTGCTGCAGCACCCGCTCGATCGCACGCTGATCCTGAACGTCAACGTGCCCGATCGCCCCTACGAGGCGCTTGCGGGCTATCGCTCCACCCGCCTGGGATTCCGGCACCGCTCGGAGGCGGTCATACCGGCGCGCGATCCCAAGGGCAACGCCGTGTACTGGATCGGACCGGCCGGGGAGGGGCACGATGCCGGCGAGGGAACGGATTTTCTGGCGGTGGCGGAGGGCTATGTATCCGTGAGCCCGCTGTCGATAGACTTCACGCGTCACGCGGCGCTGCCCGAGGTGGGGCACTGGCTCGAAGCGCTATGAGTGCACCGTCATGAACGATCCGCGCTTCGCCGGCATCGGCATGACCTCGGCGCGAACCCGCGATCGACTCGTGCAGCGCCTGCGCGAGCAGGGCATCACCAATCTCGCCGTGCTCGACCGCATACGCAATCTCCCGCGGCACATCTTTGTCGATGAGGCGCTAGCCAGCCGCGCATACGAGGATACGGCGCTGCCGATCGGTTTTGGCCAGACCATTTCGCAGCCCTACATCGTGGCGCGCATGAGCGAGGCGCTGCTCGAGGGCGGCCCGCTGGCGAAAGTGCTCGAGATCGGTACCGGCTGCGGCTACCAGACGGCGGTGCTCGCGCCGCTGGTCGGGCGGATCTACACCATCGAGCGCCTCGAACCCCTGCAGCGGCGCGCGCGCGAGCGCTGCCGGGAACTGCAGATCCGCAATGTGCGATTCCGCCATGGCGATGGCACCAAGGGCTGGAAGAGCCAGGGGCCCTTCGACGGCATTCTCGTGGCGGCTGCCCCGCTGACGGTGCCTGACGCGCTGACCGAACAGCTCGCCCCCGGCGGCCGGCTGATCGTGCCCGTCGGACCCGAAGGCGGGCAGCAACTGGTGCGACTTACGCGTCGCGAGCAGGGCATGGAGCAGCGCATTCTCGGCGCGGTCTCGTTCGTACCGCTGCTCGGAGGCCTGGGTTGACGGCCCTGAGCGGCCGACCCATATCTCATAAATTAGTTTAAATATCTTCCATATGTACTTGATAATAGGTAACTAATAAAAGTAGCGCTCGTATCAGTCACTGAGACTTGCCAGCAGCGCAGCTTCGCGGCTACCATCTCGACCTGTCGGCATACACCGACATTTCCAACGCCTGGGGAGGCTCACCGAAAGAAGACACAGGGAAAAAATAGGGGAAGACCGAATGGTGTGTAAAAACAAAAATATGGTTGGATAACAATAATGATGCGGAAACAATTATTCGAGTTTGTCAGCTTCGGATAATTTGGGGTGTTGCAACGATCTTCTCTCCCTGTGTCTTCTTTCGGAGTGCCTTCCGCAC
>DATDHV010000189.1:0-7228 GCA_036521395.1 Steroidobacteraceae bacterium
GCCTTGAACAGCTCCTTGAATTTTTCCACGCTGCCGAAATCCTCGACCAGCTTCTTCTCGAGCACGCCGGGAACGCCGCCGCCGTTGGGCGAGAGCGATTCCCAGAACACGCTGTGGTTCCAGTGCTGGCCGGCATTGTTGAACACGGGTTGCAGATCCTCCCGGCCATAGGACATGCGAATGAGCTCTTCGAGAGACTTGCCCTTCAACGCATCGTTCTTCTCCACGAGGCCGTTGAGCGCCGTCACATAGGCGGCATGGTGCTTGCCGTGGTGAAGTTCCAGGGTCTCCTGGCACATGCCGCGTGAACCGAGGGCACCGGCGGCAAAGGGAAGTGCAGGCAGGGTGAAACTCATGACGTTCTCTCCGGTAGGGCCTCTGCGACGATGCACGAGCATACTCGCGCAGCGCGCCCCGGCTTGCAATACGGCGCGCGCCGGATAGGCTGGGTGCGCACCGAGGACCCATCATGCCGCGACTCATGTTCCGACGCGCACGTAGGACGATTCCCGCGACACTGATCGCGATCGGGGTAGTGCTGCTCGCACTGGCGGCCGGCCCATTGCACGCCGCGGAACTGCACGTCGCGGTGGCCGCCAACTTCTTCGGCCCGCTCAAGCAGCTCGCGCCGCTGTTCCGGCAGGCCAGCGGGCACGAGCTGATCATCAGCTCCGGCTCCTCGGGACAGCTCTATACGCAGATCGAACAGGGGGCGCCCTTCGACGTCTTCCTGTCCGCCGACATCGACAAGCCGCGGCGCCTGGAGCAGGAGGGCTTCGCCGTACCGGGCAGCCGCTTCACCTACGCCGTGGGATCGCTGGTGCTCTGGAGCGAGAAGCCCGCACTCATCGGGGGCAGCGGCAAGGTGTTGCAGAGCGGGCACTACCGTATGATCGCCGTCGCCAATCCGCAGACGGCACCCTATGGCACGGCCGCGCAGCAGGTGCTGACCGCCATGGGCCTGTGGGAGCGGCTCAACCGCGAGCATCGGGTCGTGATCGGCGAGAACATCACGCAGACCTGGCAGTTCGCCGCCTCCGGTAATGTCGACCTGGCGTTCGTCGCGCTGTCGCAGGTCATCGGCCCCGGCGGCGCCATTTCGAACGCCGGCTGGCCGGTGCCGCAGACGCTGTACGCTCCCATCGAGCAGGGCGCCGTCATTCTGGCGCACAGCCCGCAACGGGCCGCGGCCGAGGCGTTCATGCGCTGGCTTCGCAGCGCGCCGGCGGCGCTGGCGATCATCCGCTCGGCCGGCTACCGCACGGCCGGCTGAGGCGCAGGCGGCATGGGCAGTGCCGATCTGATCGCCCTGTGGATCTCGTTCCGGCTGGCTTTCACGACCACGATACTGCTGCTGCTGGTGTGCACACCGCTCGCGTGGTGGTTAGCAACGGGAGCCTCGCGCTGGCGCGTGCTCATCGATGCCGTGGTCTCGCTGCCGCTGGTGCTGCCGCCCACGGTGCTGGGCTTCTACCTCCTGATGCTGCTCGGACCGCGCGGCGGGCTCGGAGCTGCGCTGCAGTGGCTCGGTCTGCCGGCGCCCGCCTTCACCTTCGGCGGACTGGTCATAGGCTCGATGATCTACTCGCTGCCATTCGCCGTGCAGCCGCTGCGCGACGCCTTCCTCGGCGTCGGCGCGCAGACCATGGAAGCGGCCGCGACCCTGCGCGCCTCGAGCTGGGACCGCTTCTTCACGGTCGCGCTGCCGCTGTCCTCGCGCGGCATCCTGAGCGCGGTAGTGCTCTCCTTCGCGCACACGCTCGGGGAGTTCGGCGTGGTGCTCATGATCGGCGGCAACATCCCGGGCCGCACGCAGACCGCCTCGATCGCCCTGTTCAATCACGCCGAGGCGCTGGAATACGGCGCCGCCTATCGCCTGTCGGCAACGCTGGTGGCGATCAGCTTCATCCTGCTGCTGACCGTCTACACGGCCAATCGCCGTGCGCGCGCGACCGGACTGCCAGCGTGACCCTGGCCGTGCATGTGGCGCTCGCGCGCGCCGCCTTCGCGCTCGAGGCGAACTGCGAGATTCCGACCCGCGGCATCACGGGTGTGTTCGGCCGCTCGGGCGGGGGCAAGACCACGCTGCTGCGCTGTATCGCCGGACTGGAGCGCACGGCGCGCGGGCGCATCGAGTTCGACGGTGTGCTCTGGCAGGACGCGACCAAGTTCGTTCCCGCCCACCGGCGCGGCATCGGCTACGTGTTCCAGGAGTCGAATCTGTTCGCGCATCTGGACGTGCGCGGCAATCTCGAGTACGGCCTGCGCCGCGTGCCGCCCGCGCAGCGGCGCATGCAGCTCGAGGAGGCGATCGCGCTGCTCGATCTCTCGCGCCTGCTGCACCGTCGTGCCCGGCAGCTATCCGGCGGCGAGAGCCAGCGGGTCGCCATCGCCCGCGCGCTGCTGGCCAGTCCCCGGCTGCTGCTGATGGACGAGCCGCTGTCGAGCCTGGACCGCAGCAGCAAGGCGGAGATACTGCCGCACGTGGAGCGGCTGCGCGATCACTCGGCGATCCCGATCATCTACGTGAGCCATGCGCTGAGCGAGCTCGTGCGGCTGGCCGATCATCTGCTGCTGCTGGAGGCCGGCCGCGTGCAGGCCGCCGGCCCGCTGCAGCAATTGCTCGCGCGCGCCGAACTGGCCCCGGGGGCTCCCGATCACGGCGGCTGCGTGTTCGAGGCCGTGGTGGAGCAGCACGATGCGGCCTTTCACCTGAGCTATGTGCGCATCGGCGCCGGCCGCCTGGCCATGCCGCTCGTGCCCATGCCCGTGGGTGCCCGCATGCGCGTGCGCATCGATGCGCACGATGTGAGCCTGGCGATGGCTCCGCCCGGTCTCTCGAGCCTGCTCAACGTGCTGCCGGCCCAGGTCCTGGAGCTGCTCGCCGATCGCGATCCCGGGCATGCGCTGGTGCGACTTCAGGTCGGTGCGGAACTGCTGCTCGCCCGGATCACGCGCCTCGCAGCCTCGCAGCTCGAGCTCGCTCCCGGTACGGCGCTGCACGCGCAGATCCGCAGCGTCGCGCCGGCCGATCAGTAACGCGCGCCGGATCCTTGGTAGACTCGAGGCAGTATTGCCACCGGCCGGCGCGGCGCCAGGTGCAGGGAGCGAGCTTTTGAAACCATTGATCGCGACGGCCGTCGTGGCGGCCCTGGCCGCGATGCGCGTGGCGCGCCTGCTCGCCGGCATCATCGGCCTGCAGTACGCCCTCGGAACCGCCTGCGCCCTCATTAGCGCCGCCGTGCTGATCCTCTGGCGCTTCACGCCGCCCATTCGCATCGGCGCATTCGTGGCCGCAGTGTATCTTTGGCATTGGCCGTGGTTTGCCGGCCTGCTGTTTGCCGCCCCCCGCCTCGTGCTGGTGCTGCCGGGCCTGTTCGCGACCGTGCGCTCGAGAATTCGCCACCCGCGCCCGCTATGGCGCGGCCTCCCCACGGCCTGAGCGCGCTGCCGCCGATGTTCCGCTACTGCATGCCCCGTGTGCGCACCCAGGGGCACGGCCTCGGCAACGAGCTGGTGCCGTGGGCGCGCGCGTTCCTGGCCGCCCGGATCCTCGACGCCCGGCTGTTGCCCCCCGCCTTCGGCCTGAACCGGCGCGCCTACTGGCAGGATTTCGACACCAGCCCCGACGACTGGATCTACCACCGCGCCATCGAGCGCATGTTGCCCGTGATCGAATTCACCGAGGCGGACTTCATCGCGCACGGCGGCGGCAGCGCGGTCTCGGCGCTGCGCAGCTTTGCCGCCGCGCATCGCCTGCGCAATCGCTCGGTGTACGTGCTGGTGACCGAGGGGCTGTGGGGCGGTTACGGACACGTCGCGGCGGCACGCGAGTTCATGCGCTCGACGCTCTATCGGAGCCGCTACGCCGCGGGCAATCTGCTGCGACTGCAGCAGCGCATCGATCCGAGGAAGGTGCTGGTGGGCATGCACGTGCGGCTCGGGGACTTCGTCGCGCCCACCAGCATCGGCGACTACCGGCGCGTGGCCAATGCATCGCTGCCGCTCGATTGGTTCTGCAAGGTGGCCGACGGCCTTCAGGAGCGCCTCGGCGATGACTGGCAGCTGCTGCTGGTCAGCGACGGCGGCCCGGAGCGATTGCGCGCGCTGCTCGAGGGATACCCGTGCGTCACCACGGGCGACATGGCACACCGCGACTGTTCCGATGCGCTGGCGCTCGCCAGCGCCGACCTGCTGGTGTGCTCGGCATCGAGCTACAGCTCGCTGGCCGCGTTTCTATCGGACGCACCCTATCTGTGCTTCGCGCCCAGTCTGTTCGCGCATCCCGAGGGCTGCTATTCCATGCACGGGGATCCGCCACCGTCCCGGCCGCACTGCAGTCCGACGCCCGCGGCCGTGCGCTACTTTGCGCAGGCGCGTGATGCCGGCCGCGTGTCCGACGCCGGCAGCGCCCGCGGCGTTGCAGTCGAGGCCGATGGCCGGATACCGCCGGCGACACTCGAGCGCGTGCTGCGGCGACGCGAGGCGCGCCGCTGGGAGCTGGATCTGGTATGCGGCGGCGTCACGCCCATCGGCTCGGAGAGCGGCGGTTGATTCACGTTTCCAGGGCCTGGGCCAGATCCTCGATCAATTCATCGGTGGCCTCGATACCGACCGACATGCGGATCAATTGATCGCTGATGCCGAGCCGCTGGCGGTCCTGCGCCGAGAGGCCCGCATGGGATGTGGTGGCCGGCCGCGTCAGCAGCGACTCGACACTGCCCAGGCTCGGGGCCACGATAGGAATCTGCACGCGGTGCATGAATTGCTCGGCACGCGCCGTCGAGCCCTCGAGCTCGAAGCTCAGCACGCCGCCGAAGCCGCTGAACAGCTCGCGGGCGCGCTGATGATCGCGATGGCTCTCGAGCCCGGCATAGTTGACCTGAGCCACGGCCGTGTGAGCGGCCAGGAAGCGGGCGATCTCGAGCGCGCTGCGATTCTGCTCCCGCACGCGCAAGGCGAGAGTCTTGAGACCGCGCAGGAGCAGGAATGCCGCGTGCGGATCCATGGAGCCGCCCAGGAGATTGAGCCGCTGCGTGATGCGCCCTATCAGTTCGGTGCTGCCCACCACCGCGCCGGCGACGATGTCCGAGTGGCCGTTGAGGTACTTGGTGGCGCTGTGCACGACCAGATCGAAGCCGGCCTCGATCGGCCGGAAATTGATCGGGCTCGCAAACGTACTGTCGATGATCGACACGAGCCCGTGCTGTCTGGCGAAGGCCACCACGGCGCGCAGGTCCGCGACCTCGAGCAGCGGATTGGTCATGGCCTCGACATAGATCACCCGCGTGCGCGGCCGCAACGCCGCCGCCCAGGAGGCGGACGCATTGCCATCGATGAAGCTGCACTCGATGCCGAGCCGCGGCATTCCCGCGTTCAGCAGGTCGTGCGTGCCGCCGTACAGGCAGTCCTGCGCCAGCACATGATCACCGCTCTCCAGCAGCGCGAACAGCGCGGCCGAAATGGCGGCCATGCCGCTCGCGGCGACCAGCGCCGCGGGCGCGTGCTCGAGCGCGCTGAGCGTGCGGTGCAGGGCGAGATGGTTCGGAGTGTTGTTGAGGCGGATGTATTTCAGGTCGTCATAGCGACTCTCGCCGCCGTACTCGAAGTTGGCCGATTGAAAGATCGGCATGGCCACCGCCCCCTCGATGCGCGGCCGCGGCGTGCCGGCATGGATGAGCTGTGTCTCGAGGCGTTTGTAAGTCATCATGGTCGGTCTCCTCACGGACCGGAAGCTGGTGCGAGCTCGCCGAGCGAGTGTTGAAGCGGGCCCAGCCAGGGCTCGAAATGCCGCCACTGCTCGAGCCCGCTGCTGAAAAGGGGCTGCCGCACCTGCTCGGAGCTTGCGGTGCGCACGCTGCGCTCGGTGCGGTGGAACTGCAGGCAGGCCGCCTCGAACTCCAGCCCGCAGAACTGCAACAGCCGCCGCACCTCGCCCTCGAGGTCCGCGACCACATCCTCGTGCATGACGCGCAGGATCCGGCCGGGCAGCACTGCGTCCCAGTGCGCCATGAGCCCGACGTAGCTGCGATAGTAGCGCCCCAAGTCCTCGAGATCGTAGCTGAACTCCTGGCCGGAGGCGAAGAGCTGCTTGAAGTTGCTCCAGCAGCAGCCCATGGGCTCGCGCCTGGCGTCGATGATCCTGGCATTGGGCAGCATGAGGTGTATGAGACCGAGGTGCCGAAAATTATTCGGCATCTTGTCGATGAAGTGCGGCCGACCGGTGCGATAGACGCGCGTGTCCTCGAGGTACCGCTCGCCGAATTGCCTGAACTGCTCGGCGCGCAGCGCCGTCAGTAGCGCCGGGTAGCGCGGCTCGGCGCCCGGCCCCTCACGGCCCTGCAGGCGTCCGACGAGCCGCGGGATCTCCGCCAGCTCCATGGTGCCCTCCACCTGCGAATGCGACGCCAGGATCTGCTCGAGCAGCGTGGAGCCCGAGCGCGGCAGCCCGACGATGAAGATGGGGTCCGGCCGCGGGCAGCCGAACGCCTGGCGGGCGGCGAAGAATTCAGCGGTGCACACGGCGGCCTGCAGGCGTGCGTTGCACTCTAGGGGCTCGGGACGGTAGCGACATTCGCTTTGCTTGAGTGCGTTGCCGCGCGCGTAGTAGCGAAATGAATCGGCGTACTCGGCGCGGTCCTCGAGCCCCTTGCCGAGCGCAAAGCACAGGTGGTAGCGATCGGCGGCCGCGGTGGCGGGCGCCGCCTCGTGGACGCGCATGCGCTCGAGCTCCGGGTCGCTGAAGCGGTAGGTCTTGAGATTCGCCAGGCTCCAGTAGGCATCGCCGAAGTCCGCTCTGACGGCCGCCGCCGTCCGGTACGCTTCGATGGCCTCGGGTTGCCGGCCCAGGGTCTTCAAGGCGTGCGCCGCCGACAGATACAGCTCGGGCACCTGCGGCGTCTCGGCGCACAGCTCGCGAAACAGCCGCAGCGCCGTTTCATGATCGCCGAGCCCGGCAGTGGCGGTGGCCAGCAACGTGCGATAGTCGCGATTGCCGGGATCGGTCGCGAGCAGCTTGCGTACTTCATCGACCGCGCGGGCATGGCGGTGCCGGCGCGAGAGCACGCAGGCATACTCGTAGCGCGCCAGGGTGTAGTCGGGCGCGAATGCCAGCACGCTCTCGAGCAGGAACTCGGCATCATCCAGCACCTCGAGCTCGACGCCAATACGGGCCAGCAGCCGCATGCCCTCGATGTGGTCAGCGTGCGTGAGCAGGAAGCGCCGCACG
>DATDHV010000190.1:0-13152 GCA_036521395.1 Steroidobacteraceae bacterium
CTGCATCAGTCCGGTGGTGCGCTTGGCCAGCAGCGCGGGCAGCTCGATGCCATCGATGATGTCGAGCGGATCGATCACGTTGCCCTTGGATTTGGACATCTTCTGGCCGTCCGCATCGCGGATCAGGCCGTGCAGATACACCTCGCGGAACGGCACCTGACCCATGAATTTCAAGCCGAACATGAGCATGCGCGCGACCCAGAAGAAAATGATGTCGAAGCCGGTCACCAGCACGTTGGTGGGGTAGAAGCGCTCGAGCTCGGCCGTCCTCGCCGGCCAGCCGAGGGTGGAGAACGGCCACAGCGCCGAGGAGAACCAGGTGTCGAGCACATCCTCGTCCTGCCGCAACGGCACCTCACGGCCGTGCCGAGCGCGCGCGGCGGCGGCGGCGGCCTCGGCGTTACGCGCGACGTAGATGCCGCCCTGCTCGTCGTACCATGCCGGAATGCGATGGCCCCACCAGAGCTGGCGGCTGATGCACCAGTCCTGGATGTCGCGCATCCACTGATAGTAGGTCTTGTCCCAGTTCGCGGGCACGAATGTCACCCGGCCGGATTCGACCGCCGCGATGGCCTCGGCCGCGAGCGGCGCGATACGCACGTACCACTGGTCGGTGAGGTAGGGCTCGACGACCGCACCGCTGCGATCGCCCCGCGGGATGGTGAGCCGGTGCGCCTCGACACGATCGAGCAGCCCCGCCTGGCTCAGTTCCGCGACGATGCGCGCGCGCGCCTCGAAGCGATCCAGCCCGCGAAGGTGCAGCGGCGCCAGCTCATTCAGGCGTGCCTCGGGCGTGAATATGTTGATCAGCGGCAGCCCATGGCGCGCGCCGACCGCGTAGTCGTTGAAGTCGTGGGCCGGTGTGATCTTCACACAGCCGCTGCCGAAGGCCGGATCCACGTAGCCGTCGGCGATGATCGGGAGCTCGCGGCCGGTGAGCGGCAACCTGACGCGCCGCCCGATGAGATGGCGGTAGCGCGCATCCTCGCCGTTCACGGCCACCGCGACATCCCCGAGCATGGTCTCGGGGCGCGTGGTCGCGACCACGACGTATCCCTCCCCGTCGCTCAACGGGTAGCGCAGGTGCCAGAGATGCCCATCCTCCTCCTCGGACAGCACTTCCAGGTCCGACAGTGCCGTGCACAGCACCGGGTCCCAGTTCACCAGCCGCTTGCCACGGTAGATCAGGCCCTGCTCGTGCAGGCGCACGAACGCCTCGAGCACCGCCTCGGACAGGCCCTGATCCATGGTGAAGCGCTCTCGCGACCAGTCCACCGAGGCACCGAGGCGGCGCATCTGGCGCGCAATGGTATCGCCCGATTGCCCCTTCCAGGCCCAGACGCGCGCGACGAAGGCCTCGCGCGTGAGATCGGTGCGTTGGCGGCCTTCGGCGTTGAGCTGGCGCTCGACCACCATCTGCGTGGCAATGCCGGCATGGTCGGTGCCCGACTGCCACAGCGTCGCCGTGCCCTGCATGCGCTGCCGGCGAACCAGGGCGTCCATGATGGTGTCCTGGAAGGCATGACCCATGTGCAGCGTGCCGGTCACGTTGGGTGGCGGAATCACGATGCAGTAGCTGCTCGGCGCGGGTCGCGGGGCGAAGTAGCCCGCCGCTTCCCACTGCCGGTACAGACGCTGCTCGATTTCAGCGGGCGAGTAGACTTTATCCATCCGGGAGCTTCGGTCGCCTGAAAGCCTCGATTATAAGGCCCTCAGCGCCGCGGCCTCAGGTCGGCAGCGGCGCATCCTCGGCGGCGAGGGCGTGGGTTTGCGGCGCGAGTCCCCGGTCGCGGTACTGACGAAAGCGATCGCGGCCGGCGCGCCGTCGCGGCTCGTCGGCATCGACCAGCTCGGCGATGCGCGTGGCGTGCTCGGCGCTGGCAGGAATTGCGCTGCCGAGGTTCACGAGCACGTCGTAGGGCTGCACCGGCTGCGCCGGCAGCGACTGGCAGCCCATGAGCACCGGGGTGTCCTGCCACTGCTGCGCCTGCGCGAAGATCTCGTGCGGCACGAAGCTGCGATCGGCGAAGGTCCAGAGCAGCTCATCGAGGCGCTCGAGCGACTGCCGATCCTCCAGCCAGATGAACACGCGCCGCCCGGCCAGGTACTGCTGCTCCGCGAGCCGGCACGCCAGCTTCCAACGCGATCGCTCCTCGGCGCCGGACAGGACGAAGAAATCCACCCGCTGCGTGGCCGCCACGAGGCTCAGCCGCCGGCGCGGCGGCTCAGGAAGTCCCCCACCAGCGACAATGGACGCCCGGTCGCGCCCTTGTTCGCGCCCGTGGTCCAGGCCGTGCCGGCGATATCCATATGCGCCCACTTCAGGCCCTGCGTGAACTTGCCCAGGAAGGCGGCGGCGGTGATGGCGCCGCCCTCACGGCCGGCGACATTGGCCATGTCGGCGAAGTTGCTGCGCAGCTGTTCGGCGTAGTCCTCGGTCAGCGGCATCTGCCAGGCGCGATCGTCGGTACGCGTGCCGGCTTCGGCCAGTTCGCGCGCCAGCGCATCGTCATTGGCCATGATGCCGCTGAAGTGATTGCCCAGTGCGATCACGCAGGCGCCCGTCAGGGTCGCGAAATCGACCACCGCTTCCGGCTCGTAGCGGCGCGCATAGTTCAGGGCATCGCACAGGATCAGGCGTCCCTCGGCATCGGTATTGAGCACCTCGACGGTCTGGCCGGAGGCGCTGGTGACGATGTCGCCGGGCTTTACGGCGCGCCCGTCGGGCATGTTCTCGCACGCAGGTACCAGCCCCACGAGATTGAGCCGGAGCTCGGAGCGGGCGGCATAGTCGATCGCGGCCAGCACCGTGGCCGCCCCGCACATGTCGAATTTCATCTCGTCCATTGCCGGCGGATCCTTGAGCGAGATGCCGCCGCTGTCGAAGGTCACGCCCTTGCCCACCAGCACCAGCGGGGCGCGGTTGCGGCGCGCGCCGCGATACTCGAGCACGATGAAACGTGGCGGTTCGCGGCTGCCACGCGTGACGGCAAGGAAGCAGCCCATCTTGAGACGGCGGATGCCGGCCTCGTCGAAGATGCGCACGCGCAGCCGGCGCCGGTAGGTGCGCTCGAGCTCGCGCGCCTGCGCCGCGAGATAGCGCGGCGTGCACACGTTGGCCGGCAGGTTGCCGAGATTGCGCAGCAGCCGTGCGCTCTCGCCCACGGCGGCGCCGGCCGCAAGGCCGCGGCGCACGGCCGGCAGCGCGGCGGTGTGGAAGGGGCCGCAAAGTACGCGCGTGAGCGCCGGCGGGCGCGGCCGGCGCGAGGATTTCAGATCATTGATGCGGTACAGGCTCGAGCTCGCCACCTCGGCGATCACGCGGCCGAAATAGTAGTCATCGAGTTCGCGCGCGACCGGTCGCTCGAGTGCCAGGGCCGCCGACACGACGCGGGTGCGCGCCAGCGCGGTGACGGCCGTGCCCAGCGCGCGCCGCCAGAGGCGACGGTTGAACTGTGCCTTGCCGCCCAGGCCCACGAGCAGCAGCCGCGGGCTCCTGAGTCCGACGGTCTCGGTCAGCAGCAGCGTCTCGCCGCAGCGGCCGGAGAAGTCGCCGCGGCCCAGCAGGGCGCGGATGCGCCCGCGCGTGGCGCGATCCACGGCCTGCGCCTCGGCGCCGAGCTCGGCGCGCTCGAACGCCCCGATCACCAGACAGTCGCAGCGGTGTTCGGACGCCCGGCGGCTGAAAGCTTCGAATCGCATGGTGTTAGTCCTTGTTTGCCTGCGAAATATTCGTATAACTTAGCAATCGCCGCAGCGCGGGCGCCATCCATGCCGCACGCGCGGCGTGCGGCGGCGACGGCCGCCCGGCAGTGTATCCGAAGCCAAGCTTGTCGATGAGGGCCTGTTGCAAATTCTGCAGCGCTATCTGCTCCGGGAAATGACCGTCAACTTCTTCGGCGTGACGGCGGTGCTGTTCGCCATCCTGTTCGTGAACCAGGTTGGCGTGGTGCTCGCGCGAGCGGCGCAGTTGCAGTACCAGAGCGGCTTCGTGCTCGAGCTCATCGGGCTCGGCGCGGCCCAGAACGTGGCCATCCTGCTGCCGATAGGATTGCTGCTGGGCATCGTCCTCGCCTTCGGGCGGCTCTATCACGACAGCGAGATGGCGGCGGCGCAGGCTTGCGGCGTCGGCGTCGGCCGCGTGGCCGCCGCGGTCTGGCTGCTGGCGCTGCCGGTGACGGGGCTGATCGTGCTGCTCAACTTCGAGCTCGCGCCGCGCGCCGCGGCGGCCGAGGCGGCCATGCGCGATGAGGCCGTGCGCGCGAGCGTCACGGCGCCGCTGACACCCGGCAATTTCCGCAGTTTTGCCGGCGGCCGCGTCGTCGTCTATGCGCGCGCGGCGGATCGCAACGGGGACCTCGCCGGCGTGTTCGTCAAGCGCAGCGAGGGCCCGATCGTCGAGACCACCGTGGCGCGGCGCGCCCATTACAGCCTCTCGAGCGACGGCCAGAGCGAGACCATCACGCTGTACGACGGCCAGCGGCTCGAGGGCGTGCCCGGCAGCAACCGCTACCGCATCATGCGCTTCGATCAGCAGCTCATCCCGATTCGCATGCCCGACAGTACCCGGCGCGGCCAACGTGTGGATGAGATGAGCACCGCGCAGCTGCTCGCGAGCGGCAGTCCAAAGCTGCGCGCCGAGCTGCAATGGCGCCTGGGCTTGCCGGTCATGACCCTGGTGCTGACCGTCATGGCCGTGCCGCTCGGGCGCCTGGGGCCGCGCCAGGGCCGCTATGCCCACGTCTGGATTGCGGTGCTGATCTTCGCGCTTTACGCCAATCTCGCACTCGCGGCCCGAACCTGGCTCGAGCGCGGCCGGATCCCGCCGGCGCTGGGGCTGTGGTGGGTGCACGGACTGTTCCTGCTGGCCGCCATCGGCGTGCTGGCGGCGCCGCGAGTCGGGCGCAGCTGGCGCGCGCGGCGCGGAGCGGCGTCGTGACGCTGCTCGACCGCTACGTCGCCTGGACGCTGCTGTCGGCCATCGCCCTGGTCATGGTGGTGCTGGTGGTGCTCGGCATGCTGTTCGTGTTCATCGGCGAGCAGGGCGATGTCGGCATCGGCCACTACGGCATGGTCGATGCACTGGTGTATTCGGCCCTGTCGGTGCCGCAGTTCGCGCTCGAATCGTTTCCGGCCGGCGCGCTGGTGGGCGCGCTGCTGGGCATCGGCGTGCTCGCGCGCAGCCACGAGCTCACCGTCATGCGCGCCTCGGGCATGTCCAAGCTGCGACTGGGCGTTGCGGCGCTGGTCGGCGCCGGCGTACTGATCGGCATCTCGTTGCTGATCGGCGAACTGCTGGCGCAGCCGCTCGGGCAGCTCGCCGATGAGCGCAAGGCCTTCGCCAAGTACTCCAACATCAGTTTCGCCGGCGCCGGCGGCGCCTGGCTGCGCGATGGCGATACCATCCTGAACGTGCAGGGTCGCTCGGGCGTGACGCAGTTCGGCGGCATGCTGATCTTCGACCTGCGCGGCGACAATCGTCTGGCCTCGATCGGCCGTGCCGCGCACGCGACCTCCGCCGGCGCGCAGTCCTGGGAGCTCCAGGACTATACCGAGTCGCGCTTCACCGACGATTCGGTCAGCAGCTCCAGCGCCGCGCAGCGCGCGCTGCACACCGCGGCCGGCGCCGATCTGCTGCAGCTCGCCATGAGCCAGCCGCGCGAGCTGGCGCTGCACACGCTGTACACGGCAATCGGCTATCTGCGGCGGAACAATCTCGACGCCAAGCCGTACGTGTTCGCATTCTGGGCGCGTATCGCACGCACCGCGGGCATTCCGGCCGCGCTGCTGTTTGCATTGCCATTCGGGTTCGGCGCGCTGCGCGCCGCTTCCCTGAGCGCGCGCACCACCCTCGGACTCACGCTCGGCATTCTCTATTTTTTCCTGCAGCGGCTGGTCGAGAGCGGCTCGCTGGTGTTCAACCTCAATCCGCTGCTGCTGGCATGGGTGCCGACCGGGCTGCTGGCCCTGGCCGCGCTGCTGCTGCTCTGGCGCGTGCGCTAGGCACGCCGACGCGGTCCTCGGCGCCATGGCGGCACAAATACGGCCCGAAGAGCGGCGCGCGCTGCTGCTCGCGTGCCTTTGCTATTTTCTGCTGCTCGGCAGCTACTACGTGCTGCGGCCGATCCGCGACACCATGGCAACGGTGCTCGGCAGCGCGCGGCTGCAGGATCTGTTCACCGCGACCTTCATCGGCACTCTCATCGCCTCGCCCATCTACACCGCGCTGGCCTCGCGCGTAGCGCTGCGGCGGCTGTTGCCGGGGGTATTCTGGTTCTGGCTGCTCAATGTGCTGATTTTTGCCGCGCTGCTGCGCAGCCGGTCGCCGGGTGACTGGGTCGCGTCGATCTATTTCGTCTGGTTCAGCGTGTTCAACCTGTTCATGATCTCGGTGTTCTGGAGCTTCATGGTGGACCTGTTCTCGGCCTCGCAGTCCACGCGGCTGTTCGCGCTCATCGCCGCCGCCGGCGAGCTCGGTGCCATCGCCGGGCCGCTGCTCACGCGGCTGTCGGTGAGCCGGCTGGGGCTGACCGGACTGCTGCTGCTGGTGGCAGCGGCGCTGCTGCTGGTGATCGCACTGATCCACGCCCTGATGCGCGCCAAGCAGGAGCTGCAGGCGCACAGCGATCAGGCGCAGCGCTCGACCCTCGAGCATCGGCTCAGCGGCAATCCGTTCGAGGGCTTCGGCGAGCTGCTTCGATCCCCGTATGCGCGCCGGCAGGCGCTGTTTATATTGCTCATGACCTGGGTCAATACCATCGCCTATTTCCTGCAGACCGACCTCGTGAGCCGCAGCTCTTCGGCGCTGCTCGAGCGTGCCCAGGCGATCGCCGACATCGATCTGGCGGTCAACCTCTGCACGGCGGCGGTGCTGCTGTTCGGCGTGGGCCGCCTGCTGCAGCGATTCGGCGTGACCGCGGGGCTGCTCGCCAACCCCGTGCTCATGGTGGTGGCCTTCCTCGCCCTGGCACTCGCCCCGAGCCTGTTCATGATCCAGACGCTGCAGGTGGTGCGGCGCGTGGCGCAGTACGCCCTCGCGCGACCGAGTCGCGAGATCTGTTTCACCGTGGTCCCACAGCACAGCCGCTACAAGGCCAAGAACGTCATCGACACCGTGGTCTACCGCTTCGGTGATCTGAGCTCGGCCTGGATGCAGACCGGGCTGCGGGCGGCCGGCTCCGGCCTGCACGGCGCCATCGCCGCCGGCATCGGCGCCAGCCTCGTGTGGGGCGCCGTCGCCGCACTGCTGGGGCGGCGCTACGAGCGGCTGCGCGACAAGCTGGCACACTAGGCCACCATGTCCGCGCCAGCCTCACCGTCCGCCCGACTGCTGCGCGCCCTGGCGGCCATCGAGCCGCACGAGTTCAAGGCCGTGGTGCTGAGCATGCTGTACTTCCTGTGCCTGTTCGCGAGCTACTCCATCGCCAAGCAGGTGCGCGATACCTTCGGCACCGTCTACGGCATGGCGCGCATACAGGAGCTCTTCACGGCCACCTTCCTGGTGAGCCTGCTGCTCGCGCCGCTGTATGCGGGGCTGGCATCGCGCGTTCGGCTGTCGGCGTTCCTGCCCTGGGTCTACGCCGTCGTCGCGCTCACGATGCTGGCGTTCGGCGCGGCCTTCGCATTCACGCCGGCCCCGCCGCGCATCCTGGTGGCCGCTTACTTCGTCTGGGTGAGCACCTTCAATCTGCTCATCATCTCGGTGTTCTGGACCTTCATGGCCGATCTGTTCTCGCGCAACCAGGCCAAGCGGCTGTTCGGTTTCGTCGCCGCGGGCGGTACCGCCGGCACGATCCTCGGTCCGGCCGCGGCCATCGTGCTGGCGCGACGGGCCGGCAACGATGGGCTCATGCTGATCTCCGCTGCGGGCTTCATCGCCACCACGGTGCTCGTGCGGCTGCTGGCGCGCGAAAAGCAGAGGCTGCTCGCCTCCGGCGAGGGACAGCGCACGAGCCTCGAGCACGGTCTCGGGGGCAACCTGCTCGACGGCTTTCGCCTGCTGCTGCGCTCGCGTTACCTGCTGCTGCTGGCGCTGTTCCTGCTGCTCATGACCTGGATCTCCACCATCGTCTACATCCAGCTCGGCGAGCTCATCACCCGGGCCTTCAGCAGTCGCGCGGCCCGCACCGAGGCCTACGCCATGATCGATCTGTCGGTCAATGGCATCACCGTGCTGCTGCAGCTATTCGGCACCGGTCGATTCATCACGCGCTTCGGCGTCACCGCCGGGCTGCTGATCAACCCGCTCATCATGGTGTTCGCCTTCCTGGCGATCGCGTTCTCGCCGCTGCTGCTCATCCTGGGCGGCCTGCAGGTGGTGCGCCGCGTCGCCGAGTATGCCGTGGCCAAGCCCGCCCGCGAGATGCTCTTCACCGTGATCGACCAGGAGAGCCGCTACAAGGCCAAGAACGTCATCGATACGGTCATCTACCGCTTCGGCGACCTCAGCGCCGCGTGGCTGAGCACCTTGATCCATCCCTATGGTGTGCCCGGGCTGGCGCTGCTGGGCGTGGTGGTGGCCGTCGTCTGGTTCCCGGTCGCGTACGCGCTGGGCCGGCGCTATGAGACGGTGCGCACCACCGAGCCGCTCGGGCGCGCGGCCCTGCCCTGAGGCAGGCTATTCCCAGGCGCTGCGCCGCGCCCTGGCTTCGGCCGCACTATTGAGCGGTTCGCCGTTGATGCGCTCGTCGACCGCCTGCGTGAGGGCGGGCGGCATCGCGGCGATGGGCGCGCGCAAGGGCTGGGCGCCGTGCACTCCTGCGGAGTCGGTACCAAGCAGAGTCAGGATGCGCCAGGTTTGCCGCTCCCTGCAGGCCAGACCGGCCAGCGCGCGGCCGGTTCCGGCCACGAACGTGCGACAGTAGCTGCCGGACCTGGCGCGGAAACTCAAACCGATGCGCACCGCGCCGGGCGCCGATGCCGCGCCGGTAAGCTGCTGGTTCAGGGCTTGCTCGAGCGAGCCGCTCGCGAGCAGGGCCCCGTCGCGGTACTCGGTCAGACTCTCGCCGGCGATCACGTGCTCGATCATCACGCCCAGCCCTAATCCCATCGCGAGCCCGGCGGCGATTGCGATGGCAGCGCGGCGCGGAATCGGGCCGCGGTGGCGCTCGGGGCGGCGCGCGCGCTCGGCCCGAACGCGCGCCAGGTCGATGATCTGCGCGGGGCCGTTGGAGGACGGGCCCTTCGCCGCCTGCGCCAGGCGCTGGGGCCGCGGCTCCTGCAGCGCGCCGTCGAACGCCGTGCGCAAGCGGCTGCGCAAGGCCCGTTGCTGTGCGACACGCTGGGCGAGCCGGGCGTCGTGCGCCATGGCTTGCTCGATACGGGCGCATTCGGTTCCCTCGAGCGCGCCGGCGACATAGGCGGCCAACAGCTCGTCCGGAATGTTCGTGTTCATGGGGTTCTCCCGGCTTCGGCAGCTCCTGCAGTGGCTGTCTCCATGGATGCGCCAATCATCTGCGCCGCCGCAGCAAGCGGCAAGCCCTCGCGACCTGCGGCCGGCGCGCTTGCTGCACTGCACAACGATCCAGCCGGGAAGGCGTGCTAGCCTCGCCATGCCCCCTCTCGCCGGAGTCTGCTCATGAATCTGCACCTGACCATCGGCCCCGTCATCGCACTCATCGCCGGTATTCTGATTCTGCTGATGCCGCAGCTCCTGAATTACATCGTCGCGATCTATCTGATCGTGATCGGCGTGACCGGATTGATAGGCAGCGGCGGCATACGCGCGCGACTGCCCTGATCGCGACGGCCCGCCCTATGCCGTGCCCGGCGTCGTCGAATGTCCTACTTCCGACAGCTATGTAGACAGACTTCGACCGATCGTTGCGCCCGCGCAGACTGCGCCCCCTTACAGCGCGTCGCGAGGATCGCAACATGAAAAGCATGGTGGCATTGCTGCTGCTGGCAGTTCCGGACTGGGCTTCAGCATGGACGGCAACAAGGACGAGTCTTTCTCCGCGCGGCCCCAGCACTATGCAACGCGCCTCGACCAAGGAGCTGCGCAGGCACAGCAGTTCGCCCGCGACACTCTGCCCACGCTGCAGGAGCATCTGAGAAAGATCAATCAGATCGCCGCTGCCGCGGGCGTGAGCAAGTAGGCACTGCGGCAGGGCACCTTGTGCCAGGTACCGCGCCAGGACCAGCCCGGCGCGGCTTGCTACGAGCGCGCGATTTGCCCTGGTAGTCCGACGAGCAGGTCGGAGAGCTCCTCGGCGTGCTCCTCTTCCACCGCCAGCACATTTTTCAGCATGCGGCCGGTCGTCGGGTCGTCGTGGTCGAGGTACTGGATCAACTCGCGGTAACTGTCGATGGCGATACGCTCGGCCACCAGGTCTTCCTTGATCATCTCCACCAGCGAATTGGCGGCTACATATTCCGCATGGCTGCGGCCGGTCAGGCCGTCGGGCGCGAAATCGGGCTCACCGCCCAACTGCACGATGCGTTCGGCGATCATGTCCGCATGGCCCTGTTCCTCATTGGAGTGGACGAGGAACTCATCGGCAATGCTCTTGGAGGTGATGCCGCGCGCCATGAAATGATGGCGGCGATAGCGCAGCACGCACACCAGCTCGGTCGCCAGCGCTTCGTTGAGCAGTCTCAACACCTCATCCCGGTCGGCCGAGTAGCTGGCCGTGACCGCCCCTTCCTCGATGTCCCGTCGTGCCTGGGCACGCAGGGTCTGAACGTCGCTCAGCGCGTGCTTGCGGTTGGTTGCAGTCTTCGATTCACCCATGGCATTCACCCGTGGCAGTTGCGGATTCAGAGATCGCGCTAGGCTAGACGTTGCGCCGAGCCGGTGCCAGCGTCAGGACCCGCGAGCCACGTAGGACGGTTGCGCGCGCCGGCAATCGACTGTCCTACGCCCGCCGCTGCGCACCTTGGCTACTTCGGCTGATTTGCGCGCGCCGCCGGCTTCTGGGATTCAGCCTTCTGGGACTGAGCCTGCTTCCCTGACTGAGCCTGCTGTTTGATCTGCGCCGGCGACGGCGGTGATTGGGTCTTTTGCTGAGTATCCTGGATCAGTGCTGCGCAGTCGGCATTCTTGGCCAGGCCGGTATCGATGAAGGCCAGTGTCGCGGCGATCGGGGTAGCAATGGCGGCGAGTGCCGCGGCGATCGCGCCCTGCTTGGCCACAGCGCCGGCGGAGAGCCCGACGCTCGGGTGGCGCAGGGTACCGCGGACGTTGATCGGCGAGCTGACCCGCCCGAGGCGAAATTTCTTGGGTTGGCCCTTGAGATCCAGGTCGAGCTTCTCGTCGCTGAGGGTAATGTGTCCACCCCCGGTGATCAGCACGTTCTGGGTGTCGAACACCAGGCGCTGTGCCTGGGCGTCCCCCTCCTTGACGTCGAACGCGGCAATGCCGCAGCGGACGGGCACGCTCTGGTGGGTCTTGTCGAGCAGAAGCCCCAGGCCGCGAACCAAGTCGATGCCCGCCAGCTCGGCGAAGGCCTCCTGGATCTCGCCGTGGGGTATCACCGCGCTGATGGTGCCGTTGGCGTCGGCGGCGATGGCGTGCATGGAATTGCCGTGTCCTTCGACGCGAATGCGGCCTTCCATGATGCCCTTGAGCGGCGCGGTCGATTCCTTCTTCGACTTGAACTGATCCAGGTGCACATCATTGAGGCGAATATCCATCGTCGTGTCCGGCGTCTTGCCATTGCTGTCGAGCCGGATCCGGCCGGCCAACTTGCCTTGCGGCAGATCGAAGTCCACCGGGTCGATGTCCAGCACGCCGCGCTCGAGCTTGAGATTGAAGGCGACGTCCTTGAGCGGAATCTTCTGCGTCTGCACCGAGCCCGCGCGGAACTCCACCGTCGCGTCCATGGAACGCAGGCGGTCGAACTGGAATTGAAATGTCGGCAACAGCAGCGGCGAGATCGGTTGGGCCTTGGGCGCCGAAATCCGTCCCGGGGCGCCCGGGCTGCCCTGCTGTGGCACACCGGCGCCGAGGGCCACGCCGAGGTCGGCCAGATCCAGCGAGCGCGAGACCAGATTGGCGGTCAGGCGGGGGCGAGCATCTTTCTTCGCCAGCTCGACGGTGCCCTTGCCGTGCACATCGCTGTTGCCGATTTTCCCGGCGATGTCATCCAGCGAGAAATGATTGCCGTCACGATGCACGTGCACGGCCATCTGATAGGGCGGAGTCAGCGGCAGCGCCAGATGGGTCAGGTAGTACAGGTTGGCGAGATTCTGCCCCTTGAGCTCGAGATCGGCGTCGAACACGCCCAGATCGAACGGCCTGGCGATCGAGCCCTTCATCACGGCGCGCGAAGGTCCGGCATCGACCGTCATCTGGAAGTGATACGGGTGTTCCGGGTCGATGTGCAGCAGGGCATCGCCCTCGAATTCGAGTTTGAACGGCTCCTTGTTCAGTGTGCCCTGGCCGCGCAGCCGAAACGGCTCGTTGCCCTCGTGCCGCCGGCCCTGTTCAGCGGCGACCACCGAGCCGTAGAACGTGAGTTTCTCAATGGCATCGTTCAACGACAGCGAGCCACCCCGAAGCGCGAAATGATGCGTTGCCGGAAGGCGCGTCGGTTTGTTCTGTTTTGGCTTGGGCGGCCCAAATTCCCAATTGGCGCGTCCGCTGTCATCGCGCAGCAGCGCGACCTTCGGATCGTCAATCTCCAGCGTCTCGAGTACGACGTGCCCGAGAAACAGGCGCCAGAGCACCAGCGCGACGTGCAGGTGCGGCAATTCGATCATGTTGCCGCCACCGGCCCAGGCCGGATTCGAGATGGTCAGATTGTCGATGTCGGCGCTCGGAGTGGCCGAAAGCAGATGCACGCGCAGCGGCCCGCCGATCGTGACCTGGCGCTCCAGGCGTCGGGAGATCATGCGGCTCAAGGGGCCGCGCGCCGCGTTCCAATTGATCAGCGACAAGCACAGAAGCACTACCACCAGGACGCTGATGATGCCGCCCATCCAGCGCAGGGCCGCGCCGGTGACGATGACCGCCAGCACCACCAGGGCGTTGCGGGACGTGGCGGAGACGGGAACCAGGGAGGGCGGCATGCTCGGCTCGCGCGACGGGGATCATCCATCGCCGAGCCGGGCGGCGCGGTCAACGGTCAATCCAGGCGGCGACAAGGCGGCCGGCGCGAGGCATGGTGCGGCGCCATGATCGCCCTCATCACCACCACCGACCGGATCAAG
>DATDHV010000191.1:0-7992 GCA_036521395.1 Steroidobacteraceae bacterium
TCACCACATGACGGAGTTCATGACCGACTGTCTGCGCCTGATGATCGGCGGTAATCTGGATCCGCATGAGCTGGAAAGCCTGCTCGAAACGGAGCTCGAGACGCATCATCACGAGGCCGCCGAGCCGGCCCATGCCATGCAGAAAGTCGCAGACGCGCTGCCCGGATTCGGCATCGTCGCGGCGGTACTGGGCATCGTGAGCACCATGGCATCGATCGAGGGCTCCGATACCGCGACCATCGGCCACCACGTGGCCGCGGCGCTGGTCGGAACGTTTCTGGGAATCCTGGTGGCCTACGGTTTCGTGGGTCCCATTGCGGCGGCCATGGAGCAGCGCGCCAACGAAGACTGCAAACCCTTTGAGTTGGTGAAGATGGCCTTCGTGGCCAGTGTGCGCGGCTACGCGCCGCCGGTGGCGATCGAGTTTGCGCGCAAGTTGCTGTTCGCCGGCATACGACCGAGCTTTGCCGATCTGGAAGCCCATCTGAAGGGCAAGAGTCGAGTCGAAACCGCAATCAGCTAAGCCATGGCGAAGGAAGAGAAAGCTTCGATCATCATCGTCAAACGCCGCAAGAAGGGCGGCGGTGGGCATCATGGTGGGGCCTGGAAAGTGGCCTACGCCGACTTCGTGACGGCCATGATGGCCTTCTTTCTGGTGATGTGGCTCGTCAGCTCGATTTCAAAAGAGCAGCGGGCGGCCGTATTTGATTACTTCAAGAATCCGAGCATGCAGCCGGGGAAGAACATTCGCGCGGCGCCCGGGCAGATGGGGCCGGGCGGCGCCAGCACCAGCGTGATCAATCTCGGCGGGGCACTCGATGCGCGCCGCTCCGCGGCCGTGCTCTCGACCGGTATCGGTACGCCGCACAATGCGGAACCGACCGCGGACCGGGACAAGGGCGCCGCGAACCTCGGCTCCGAGGAACAGGCGCGCAAGCTCACCGAGGCCGCCGACCACCGCAAGCTCGAATCGCTGATGCAGGAGCTGCGCAAGGCGATCGACATGAGTCAGGCGCTGAGACCGTTCAAGGACCAGCTGCTGCTCGACATCACGCCCGAGGGGCTGCGCATCCAGATCGTCGATGCACAGAATCGACCCATGTTCGACCTCGGCAGCGCCAAGCTCAAGGACTACACCGCACGCATCCTGCACGAGCTGGCGCCGTATCTGAACACCGTGCCCAATCGCATCAGCCTCTCGGGGCATACCGACACCACGCCGTACATGGCACAGAACGGCGCCACCAACTGGGACCTCTCGGCCGACCGCGCCAACGCCGCGCGCCGCGCGCTCGAAGGCGGCGGCCTCGCCACCGACAAGGTCGCGCGCGTGGTCGGTTTATCCTCGTCGGTGCTGTGCGACAAGGTCAATCCGCGCGATCCCATCAACCGGCGCATCAGCATCATCGTCATGACGCGCCAGGCGGACGAGGCCGCGATGGCGACCGATTCGGCGCCGGAAACCAAGCCGGGCGATCTGCCTGCCGCCCTGGCGCCGGCTGCGGTGGTCAAGCCCGGCACCGTGTCCGCACCGGGGGCCGCCGCCGGTGCGAGCGCGGCCGGTGCGAGCGCGGCCGGTGCGAGCGCCGCCGGTATGAATGCCGCCGGTGGGAGCGCCGCTGGTGTGGCCGCCGCGGTGTCCGCCGCGGACGCAGCGCAGGGTCCGCCGGTCGCACACTGAGCTGCGCGCGCCTACAATCCCCGCCAGCGAGGTCGCGCACCGGAGGTGGTCCCATGTCATGCCCCGTATGGCGTGGCGCAGTCTTGAGCCTGATGGCTCTGGGTGCCGGCGCGTGCGCCACGAATGCCGCGCGCTCACCGGCGCCTGCCCCGGCGCCGCTGCCGGGTACGGAGACCTGCATCTTCAAGCGAACCGTGTACGACTGGGTGGCGCTCGATGACTCGACGCTGATCGTGTACGCGCCGACGCGCCAGGACCCTTATCTGGTGAAACTGTTTGCGCCGGTCACGGATTTGACATTCAGGCAGGCGCTGGGCTTCGAGGATCTCGAACGCAACGGGCAACTGTGCAAGGGCGATTACGTGGTGACACGCGGCGAGATACCGGGGCGCATGGCGATATCGGCGGTGCGCAAACTCAGTCCCGAGCAGGCACAGCAACTGCGCGCACCCACGCACCACGGTGCCGCGCCGGCGCAACCGAGCGCAGCGCCGGCACCGCAGAGCCCCGCGCCGGCGCACTGACCGCGACGAACATGCACGCCAGCACCGTGCTCGCCACCATCGGCAATACGCCGCTGCTGGAACTATCGCGCCTGGATACCGGCCTGTGCCGGTTGTTCGTCAAGCTGGAAAATCAGAACCCGACCGGCTCGATCAAGGACCGCATCGGGCTGTCGATGATCGAAGCGGCCGAGCGCGACGGTCGTCTGCGGCCGGGCAGCGAGCCGCGTTCGACGATCATCGAGGCCACGGCCGGCAATACCGGCCTGGGGCTGGCGCTGGTCGCGGCGCAGAAGGGCTATGGGCTGCTGCTGGTGATCCCGGACAAGATGTCGCAGGAGAAGGTCCTGCACTTGCGCGCCCTGGGTGCGCAGATCCGGCTGACCCGCAGCGATGTCGCCAAGGGCCACCCCGAGCATTACCAGGATCTGGCAGAGCGCCTGGCGCGCGAAACACCGCACAGCTACTACGTCAATCAGTTCGCCAATGCCGCCAATCCGCTCGCGCACGAGGCCACCACCGGACCGGAAATCTGGGCGCAGAGCGGGCAGATGCTCGACGCCGTGGTCGTGGGCGTGGGCAGCGGCGGCACGCTGACGGGCCTGTCGCGCTATTTCGCGCGCGTGGCGCCGCACGTCGAGATGATCCTCGCCGATCCGGCGGGCTCGATACTGGCCGACGTCGTGAACACCGGCGCCGCCCGCAAGCCCGCCGGCTCCTGGCTGGTGGAAGGCATCGGCGAGGATTTCGTGCCGCCCAACTGCGATCTGTCGCGCGTGCGGGCGGCCTACGCCATCTCCGACCGCGAGAGTTTTGCCACGGCGCGGGCCGTGCTGGCGCAGGAGGGAGTGCTGGGCGGTTCGAGCTCCGGCACGCTGATCGCCGCGGCCCTGCGCTACTGCCGCGAGCAGCAGCACCCCAAGCGGGTCGTGACCTTCATCTGCGACAGCGGCAACAAGTATCTCAACAAGCTCTACAACGATCATTGGTTGTTCGACCAGGGGCTGCTCGAGCGCCCGGTGCACGGCAATCTCGTCGATCTGATCGTGCGGCGCTACCAGGAGGGCGGGGCCGTGACGCTCGCGCCCACCGACAACCTGCTGCTGGCATATCGGCGCATGAAGCTGTTCGACGTGTCGCAGATTCCGGTCATGGACGGCGAGCGCGTGGTCGGCATCGTCGATGAGTCTGACCTGGTCATGCACCTGCACACCGATCCGGCGCGTTTTCAGGATCCTGTGAACACGGCGATGGTGCGCAATCTGGAGACCATCGCCCCGGACGCGCCCATCGGCGCCCTGCTGCCGATCTTCCAGCGCGACCACGTGGCCATCGTGGCCGAGCACGGCCGCTTCGTCGGGCTGATCACCCGTATCGATCTGCTCAACCATCTGCGCAAGCGTCTCGGCTAGCGCCGTCGCGGCGGGCCGGCGAGAATGAGCTCATGAGCGGCAAGCCGGACGAGCAGCAGCGCAGCGACGGCGCCTCACGCGACGGGTTCGCGACGCGGGTGATTCATGCCGGACAGAGCCCGGATCCGAGCACCGGCGCGGTCATGCCGCCGATCTATGCCACCTCCACCTACGTGCAGCGCAGCCCCGGCGTGCACCAGGGCTTCGAATACTCACGCACTCAGAACCCCACCCGTTTCGCCTACGAGCGCTGCGTGGCGGATCTCGAGGACGGCCGGCGCGGCTTCGCATTCGCTTCCGGGCTGGCGGCCACGGCCACGCTGCTCGAATTGCTCGCCCCGGGCGACCACGTCGTGGCTTCCGACGATATGTACGGCGGCAGCCGCCGCCTGTTCGCGCGCGTGCGCGCCCTGTCCGCCGGGCTCGCCTTCTCCTTCGTGGACCTGCGCGACGTGCGTGCGGTGGAAGCGGCGATCCGACCGCAGACGCGCCTGATCTGGGTCGAGACGCCGAGCAATCCCATGCTCAAGCTCGCTGACCTGGCGGCGATCGCCGAGCTGGCGCGCCGCCGCGGCATCATCGCCGCCGCCGACAACACCTTTGCGACCCCGTACCTGCAACGACCGCTGCAGCTCGGGTTCGACCTGGTCATGCACTCGGGCACCAAGTACCTGGGCGGCCACTCCGACGTCGTGAACGGTGTGCTCGTGGTCGGCGAGAGCGCGGAGCTGGCCGAGCGCCTGGAATTTCTGCAGAACTCCGTGGGCGCGATCGCGGGGCCGTTCGATGCATTCCTGGCGCTGCGGGGGGTCAAGACCCTGGCGCTGCGTATGCAGCGGCACTGCGAGAATGCACTGGAGCTGGCGGCCTTCCTCGAACGCCATCCGAAGGTGGCGCGGGTGCACTATCCGGGTCTGGCCTCACATCCGCAGCACGCGCTCGCGTGCCGCCAGATGCGCGATCCGCGCGGCCACAGCGCCTTCGGCGGCATGGTCTCGATCGAGCTCGAGGGCGGCATCGAGCAGTCGCGCCGCTTCCTCGAACGCTGCGAGCTGTTCGCACTGGCCGAGTCGCTTGGCGGCGTCGAGAGCCTGATCGAGCACCCGGCCATCATGACCCACGCCAGCGTGCCGCCCGAGGCACGCCTGGCGCTGGGGATCACCGAAACACTGTGTCGCCTCTCGATCGGCATCGAGGCGGTCGAGGATCTGCGCGCCGATCTGACGCGGGCGCTCGGCTGAGCGTCCATCAACCGTCCACGCGATGCAGCGGCAGGCGCAGCTCGACCTCCAGGCCGCCGCCCGCGGCGTTGCGCGCACATACGCCGCCGCCATGCAGCGCCGCGACGCGGGCGGTGATGGCGAGACCTATGCCGTAGCCGCCGGAATCGCGGTCGCGGGCCTGTGCCACGCAGAAGAAAGGCTCGAAAATGCGCCCGAGCGAGGCCGGCGGCACGCCCGGCCCATGATCGCGAATGCACACCACCGCCTGCGAGGCGCGCAGCCCGGTGCTCAACGTGACCGTCCCGCCCGCTGGCGAGAAGCGCACAGCGTTGCGCAGCACGTTCTCGATCGCCCGGAACAGCAGCTCGCGGTCGCCCTCGACGGTCAGCGGGGCCGATGCCTCGAGCTGCAGCCGGATCGAGCGCGGCTCGGCTTCCACGCGCGCGTGCTCGAGCAGCGTCTCGAGCAACTCCTCGAGGTTCACCGGCTCCGCGGTGAGGCGGCGCGCCGGATCGTCCAGGCGCGAGAGGCTCAGGATCTCTCCGATGAGCTCATCGAGTCGCCCGGTCTCGAGTTCGATGCGGTCGAATTCCTGCTCCAGGTCGGCGTTGGGCCGGCGCGCCAGACCGAGCGCGATCTGCAAGCGGGCCAGCGGCGAGCGCAGCTCATGCGATACATCGCGCAGCAACTCGCGGTGCGACTGCAGCAGCGTACGCAACCGCTCGGCCATGAGGTCGAAATCCAGCGCCAGCATGGCCAGCTCGTCGCGCCGGGCACCCATGAGGCTCGAGACGCGAACGCCAAGATCACCGTCGGCGATCGAGCGGGTCGCGGCCCGCAGATGGCGGATGGGATCGGACAGGTGGCGCGCCAGCAGGAAGCACAGAATGGCGCTGACGATCAGCGTGGAGAGCGCCATGATGATCGGCGTGCCGATGGAGCTGAAGATGCCGAACGGACCGCGCCGCGTCCGCAGCAGCGACAGCGCATAGGTTTCATTGTTCGGCGTGACCAGCTGCGATAGCCAGCGCACCTCGCGCGCGTCCGTCGGCGTATCGGCAAGGGGACCGCGCGGGCCCTCGCGGCCGAAGCGGGCGCGCAGGAAATCCGGCACGCGCCGGCCAAGCAGGTCGTGGCCGCTGCGGTCGAGCACATAGAGCCGATCAGGCGCGACACGCGAGGCTTCGTTCTCGAGCCACGCGCGCAGTCCGGCAATGCCGCTGGCGGCGACCACACTCGAGGCCTCGCGCGCGAGCTGGTCCTGGCGCAGTTGCTCGTGCTGCGTGCGCTGATCGGCCAGCCACAGCGTTCCCGTCACGGTAAGGGTCAGCACCAGTACCATCGCGGTCCAGAAGATCACGAAGATCCGCGCGTACAGGTTGCGCATGGCGGACCTAGGGCGCTGCCGGGCCGCCGGGCGCGGCGGTGATGGTCAGCACGTAGCCCGTGCGCCGTACGTTCACGATAGAGACCTCATCGGCCACCGCGGCGAGCTTGCGTCTGATGTTGCTGATGTGCGTGTCGATGCTGCGATCGTAGGGCGTGAGGCGGCGGCCCAGCACCTGGCGCGTGAGCTGTTCGCGCGAAACCACCGCGCCGGGTTGCTGCATGAGCACCTCGAGCACGCGGAACTCGGCGCCGGTCAGGTTGACGGTGTGCTCGCGGGCGCGCGCGGCGCGGCTGGAGAAATGCAAGCTCAGCGGACCGGCCTCCAGGCGCTCGCGGCGTCCCGCCTGCGGCTCGGGCGGCAGGCTGCGGCGCAGGATGGCGCGCATGCGCGCGACCAGCTCGCGCGGGTTGAAGGGCTTGGGCAGGTAGTCGTCGGCGCCGAGTTCCAATCCCACCACGCGATCTATGTCCTCACCACGCGCCGTCAGCATCAGCACCGGCGTCGTGTTCTTCGGCCGCAGCACCCGCAGCACATCCAGGCCGCCGAGCCGCGGCAGCATCACATCGAGCACGATCAGGTCGAAGTGATGGCGGTCGAGCGCATAGAGCGCTTCCTCGCCGTCGTGCACGGTCGTGAGTCGGAATCCTTCGGGCGCCAGGTACTCGCCGAGCATGCGGCAGAGCTCGCGATCGTCGTCGACCACGAGCACCGCGATCGGTGTCGAGTTCGACCCGCTGTCGCTCGCGGCATCCTTGGCGTCTACCGTGGACGGCATGAGCGCATTGTCCCGGAGATCCGGGCGGTGCGCGCGCGGGCTTTACAATTCTTCATTTTCCACGTCCGGAAGTGGATCGCTGCGGGCATACTAGTGCCGAGCGCCGCGGTAACGGCCCGGCGCGCCGACGTGGCGGATGCAGGAGACAGTAGCATTTGAATTCGCAGCGCCGTCCGCCTTGGCGCCGATCGATCGGGCCCCGGGCATGGTTTCTGGCTGTGATCCTGTGCCTGGCGGCGCGCGCACAGGCCGCCGACCCATCCCCCTACACCGTCAGCATCCAGAGCACCGGCATCGGGGCACTGGATGCGGCGCTGCAGGGCAGCTCCCAGCTTCAGTCGCTGCGCACCAGTGCGCCGGTGGGGCCGTTCGCGCTGATCGGCCGGGCCGAGCGGGACATCGGGCGGCTCGAGACGGTGCTCGAGAGCTTCGGATTTTACCGTCGCAGCCTCAAAGTCACGATCAACGGTCAGCCACTCGACGACCCGGGATTACCCGACCTCATCGCCGCTCTGCCCCGTGATCAGCCCGCCAAGGTCAACGTCGCCATAGATCTGGGTCCCCTCTACCATGTGCGGAAAGTGACCATCGAGGGCGAGATCAGCGCGGCCGCCCGCTCGGGCATGAATCTCGAGCCCGGCGCCCCGGCCGTCGCTGCCAATGTGGTCGGCGCGCGCGATCGACTGCTCACCACGCTGCAGGAGGAAGGTCACGCCCTCGCCAGGGTCGATCTGCCCATCGCCTATGAGGATCCGACCGAGCCGGTGCTCGACGTGACGTTCAAGGTCGATGCCGGACCGGTGTTGCATGTCGGCGAGATCCGATTCTTCGGCCTCAAACGCGTGCACGAGCGCTTCGTCAGGAAACGGCTGCTGCTGCACACGGGCGAGCTGTACCGCCCGAGCACGATCGAGCGGGCGCGCACCGATCTGCTGTCCCTCGGGGTGTTTTCGGGCGTGACGGTGCATTCGAGCAAGGAGCCCGACGACCAGGGTCGCCTGCCGCTGA
>DATDHV010000192.1:0-12604 GCA_036521395.1 Steroidobacteraceae bacterium
GCAGCAGCGCAGCGAGGTGGCCGCATCCGCCCCGAGCATGAAGGGCATCGAGATCATCCACCACGACAGGTTCTTGGCCAGGTACGCCGGATGCCGGCTGTATCGATAGGGTCCGTTGGTGATGATGCCGCGATGGGTCAGATTGGAGAAGCGGGCGCCGAAGGCGACGGTGGACCAGACATAGATGAGCACCGTGAGCAGTATCAGCGAGCCCCAGAGCGCGTACAGCCAGGGCGTGTGGGCAAACCAGACGCCCCAGCCCGGGCCCTTGTCGTAGGCCAGGTACTGCGCGCCGATCAGCGACCAGAACGGCTCGTAGCAGACCAGCGCAACGATCCAGCCGAACAGTGTCGGCTCAGTGGAGCGGATATGGGTGTCGGTGAGCTTGAGCGACATCAGATAGGTCATCGACACCAGGGCGACATCGATGAAATAGAAGGTGAAGTAGGCCCAGTCATAGCAGCCCTTGAAGTCGTGCAGCAAGCCCAGGTCGTAATGCAGCAGCTTGTTCAGGTTGTCGCAGAAGTAGGTGAACATGAGCGGCAGGTAGAATCCCTTGACCAGCCAGCCGAGCAGGTGCTGAGCGATCACGCGGCCGGACACCGCCTCCCAGCGCAACAGGAGCACGCGGCCCATCTGCCACAGCGCATCGCGCGGCTCGCGCAGCCGGCGATCGACCCAATAGATATAGGGCAGCGCGAGCAGTGCCCACAGCGGCAACACCACCCGCATGGCGGTCCAGTAATGGGAGTAGAAACCGCGGCTCGCGTATTCGGGAAACAGCCAGTACAGCAGCGCGATGAAGCCCACCGAGCCGACCAGCCCGAGCAATTTGGTCAGACTGCGCGACGCGCTGCTCTCCGGCGCGGCGCCAGGCGCACGGGTCTCGCGGGTGCGCGCAGCAGCCCTGCGTGCCGCGCGCGCTGGCGGCTCGTCCCGTGAGGTGTCTGGAGCAATCAGCGTGCGTCGCTGAACCTTCTGCCATAACAGGTCCGGCGCGAACACGCCCAGCGCCGTGGCCGCCATGACGATCAGCGCCAGGTAGGCGATCTCGTGCACCGGAGGCCAGAAGTTCAGCGCCGTCACGGCCAGCAGCATGCAGCTCGCCCCGCTCCAGGCCACAACCGCATGGGTGGCGGAGGGCGGCAGCCGCGCAGCCTCGTCCGAGCTCACGGCAACGTCCTCGCCGGCTCGGACTCGCCGCGCCGCGAGCGGCCGCGCGAGTGCCAGGCCAGCACCAGCGCGGCCAGGACGATCGGCTCGACGGGCTTGCGATAGCGTCCTTCCATGATCCCTTCCTGCTGTACCGCCAGCAGCAGTACGCTCACGAGCGCACAGACCGGCAGCAGCCATTCGCGACCGCGGTAGCGGTGCTGCGCGGCGGCAACGGCGGCGCAGAGCACCATGGGCAGCCACAGCCATCGCGCCCAGACGGTGACAGCCCCGACCAGGGTGCTGCGATCATTGTCGGGCCAGGACTGGCCGAAGAACAGATAGCACAGGTTCTCACCGGCATCGCGCCAGCGCGAGCTGCTCTGGCCGCGCCGCGCCTGCTCGAGCGCGCGTTGCCAGTCGGCCCGGCCGTCGCGCAGGTCGATGACGATCGTCAGTACGCCCTGCCTCGAGGAGGTCCAGTCGGAGAACGGATAGAAGGTGGGGTTGTAGTAGCTGGGACTGCCGAAGATGTACTTGCCCTGCGGGCCGAAATCGAGCGCGATGCTCTTGGTGCCGCCAGCGAGATAGATCTCGTTCAAGTACAGGTTGCCGAGAGGGGCAAAATAGCCCAGCGCGGCCCGCGCATGCAGCCCCGCAGGTACCGCCGCCGCGGCAGCCAGCACCAGTGCCAGCGCCGCGCCACGCAGCTTGTGCGATTGTGCGGTCCAGGCCAGTGCCAGGCACAGCAGTGCAATGGGCAGCACGACGATGCGCGTGAATACGGCGGCCAGCCAGAGCGCGCAGGCGACGGCGAAGGCGGCCGTGGTGCGCTTGCGCAGCGCCCTGAGCGTGAGCGCGAAGGCGAAGCCGGTCAGTGTCAGCAGCAGCGTCTCGGTCATGAAATAGCCGTAGATGCCGAGGAAATCCGGCCACAGGCCGATCACGATGGCGCCGGAGAGCGCCGGCCGGCGCGGCATGAGCTCGCGCAGCGCGCGGTACCAGCCATAGGGCATGGCCGCGCACAGCAGCCCGCAGCCGGTCAGGATGGCGGCGTCGGAGTGGTCGGCCAGGCGCTGGAGCAGGAACAGCCAGAGCTGGTAGAGGACCGGATCGCTGCCGCCCATGACGGCGGGATGCAGGAACTCGCGACCGGTGTCCCAATGGCGCAGCGGATCGGAGTACAGGTGCGCGAACGGCGAATTGAAGAACGGGTACAGCAGCCGCACGGCCAGTACGCCGCCGAACACGGTACCCCATCTGGATTCGCGCGCACTCAGCGTGCGCATCGATTCAGGGCTCCCGCGGCAAGAACAGCCACAACAGCAGATAGATCAGGAGTCCGGTGCCGAAATAGAGCAGCGTCAGGCAGAAGATCAGCCGCCAGGCCCAGGACGGCAGATCGGTGTGTTGGCCGAGCCCGCCGCACACTCCGCCGATGAAGCGGTCGGTGCGCGAGCGCGTGAGCTGATGCAGGAACGAGCGCGCGGGATCGGCGCCGGGGGCTGCACCGAGCGCCCGCGCCTTGGCGCGCGCGAACTCCTCCTCGCTGATCGCGCCGCGATCGCGCAGCGACTGCAGCCGTTCGAGCTCTTCGGCGATGCTCACGCGCACTCCGGCTGTTGCGAGCGCGGCTCGAGCGTGCCGACCAGCTCGGTCACGCTGTGCAGGCCGTGCGCGCGCAGATACTCGGCGATGCCGCGATTGACGCTGCCGCAGACCAGCGGATCATAGAACAGCGCGGTACCTATGCCGACCGCGGTAGCCCCGGCGACGATGAACTCGAGCGCATCGCGCGCGCTGACGATGCCACCCTGACCGATGATGGGAATGCGCGCCGGTGCGGCCACCTCGTATACCTCCCTGACCTTGAGCAGCGCGATCGGCTTGATCGCGGGGCCCGACAGGCCGCCCTGGCCGTGGCCGATCACGCAGCTGCGCGTGTCGAGATCGACCGCCATGCCGGTCACGGTGTTGATCACGGCGAAGGCGTCGGTGCCGGCGTCGATGCAGCGGCGCGCATTCTCGCGAATGTCGGTCTGGTTCGGCGACAGCTTGGTGATCAGCGGCTTGGCGGTCACGCGCCGGCACGCAGCCACCACGCGGGCCGACATCTCCGGTACGTTGCCGAACTGCACGCCGCCCTCGCGGACGTTGGGGCACGAAATGTTGATCTCGATGGCATCGATGGGCGAGTCGTCGAAGCGCCGCGTGACCTCGACATACTCCTCGATGGTCGAGCCGCAGACGTTGGCGATGAAGCGCGTCTCGGTGAAATCGAGCGTCGGCAGGATCTCGCGCACGACGTGCTCGACGCCCGGGTTCTGCAACCCGATGGCGTTGAGCATGCCGTCACTGGTCTCATAAACGCGGTGCGGCGCGTTGCCCAGGCGCGCGGCGCGCGTGGTGCCCTTGAGCACGATGGCGCCGGCATCGCGGTTGGAGAAGCCCTCGATGCGCGTGTATTCCTCGCCGAAACCGACGCAGCCCGAGAGCAGCACGATCGGCGAAGCGAGCTCGAGGCCGCACAAGCGCAGCGCCAGTCCGGCGGGTGGGGCCGCCTCGGCCTGTGCGGCTATGACGGCATCGGTGCTCATGGGCGGATTATGCGCAAATCCGACCAGCGCCACTACCGCCGGCGGTTCCTCAGGCGGTCACGCTGTCGCGGTGGCCACGGTGCTCACGGCCGCCTCAGTCGAACTCGGGCCTGATCGGGCGCAGCATGAGGCCGTGCACCAACTGCGCGGCGGGTAGCTGCTCGTACAGCACGCCGAAGATGCCTTCGGCGATGGGCATGGGTACGGCTTCGCGGGCCGCCACCCCGTGCAGGGCCAGGGCGGCCGGGTAGCCCTCGACCACCTGCCCGATGTTCCGCAGCGCCGCCTGCACCGCGGTGCCCTGTCCGAGCGCGAGGCCGAAGCGGCGATTGCGCGAGTGATCGTCGGTACAGGTCAGCACCAGATCGCCCAGCCCCGCCAGCCCCATGAAGGTCTCGCGCCGCGCGCCCAGCGCCACGCCCAGCCGCGTCATCTCGACCAGGCCGCGCGTGATCAGCGCAATGCGCGTGTTGGCGCCGAACCCCAGTCCGTCGGACAGCCCGGCGCCGATCGCGAGTACGTTCTTGACCGCACCGCCGACCTCCACCCCCGTGATGTCCGTGGAGGTGTAGGCGCGGAAGGTGGCGGAGGACAGGTCGCGCGCGAGCTTCTCGGCGTAATCGGTCTCGGCCGAGGCAATGGTCATGGCGCTGGGCAAGCCTGCGCCGACCTCGGAGGCGAACGTGGGTCCCGACAGCACCGCCACCTGCCGGCCCGAGCCGAGCACGGCATGGGCGATCTGGTTGGGCAGCAGGCCCGTGCCCTGCTCGAAGCCCTTCGTGGCCCAGCACAGCCGCGCGGCCGGGGGTAGGCGCGAGCGCAGCTCGTGCAACAGCTCGCGAAAGCCATGGCTCGGAACCGCCAGCAGCACATCCTCGACTCCCTGGATGGCCGCACCGAGATCGGACACCAGATGCAGGCTGTCCGGGAACACCGCGCCGGGCAGATAGCGCCGGTTCACACGCTCGCGCGCCATGATCTCCATGTGCGCGCGGTTGCGGCCCCAGAGCCGGGCACAGCGCCCGGCCCGCGCGCACTGGATGGCGAGCGCGGTGCCCCACGAGCCGGCACCGAGCACGGCGATGTCGGCGTGCGTCGCGGGGCTCGCGCTCACGCCGCGCTCCTAGTTCCGGGTGAGGTTGTTCGGCTCGGTCCGCGAATTGGCCAGCAGTGCATCGAAATTGACCGGCGGGAGCAGCAGTTGGGGGAAGCCGCCCTGGCTCACGAGCTGCGAGACCACGGCGCGCGCGTAGGGGAACAGTACGCTCGGACAGACGCTGCCGATGGCGCGCTTGAACTCCTCGGCCGTGAGGTTCTGCATCAGGAAGGCGCCGGCCTGCTTGACTTCGACCAGGAACAGGGTCTGATCGCCCTGCTTGGCCGAGACCGTCACGGTCAGCACCACTTCACGGGCGTCGCCGCCGATGGGCTGCACGTTGGTGTTCAGATCGAGCGAGATCTGCGGGTTCCACTCGCCGTTGTTGCGCGGCCCCTGGGGCGCCTCGAAGGAGCAATCCTTGAGGTACACGCCCTGCAGCACGAGCGTGGTCGGCGTCGTCGCATCCATGGCGGGACTCTGTTCGTTAGCCATTGTGGTTGAACCTTGGTCTTAAGTTTTGGAAGGGCCGGAATCTGAACCGGGCCGCAACAGCGCATCGAGGCCGCCGGCCGCCTCGAGTTCCTGCAGCTCGTCCGAGCCACCGATGTGCCGCTCGCCGATGAAGATCTGCGGTACGGTGTGCCGGCCGCTGCGCCGGATCATCTCCGCGCGCTGCGCGGGCTGCTCATCGACGTCGATGTCCTGGAACGCGGCACCCTTGCCCTGCAGCAGGTCGCGTGCACGCGCGCAATAGGGGCACCACGCGGACGAGTACATGACGATGGTGGGCGCACTCATGCCGGACACTCAGCTGCGCGCCAGCGGCAGGTTCTCGGCGCGCCAGGCAGCGAGGCCGCCGCGCAGGTTGAATACCTTGGTGAAGCCCTGCTGCACCAGCGTGCGCACGGCGCCCGCGGCCGTGCCGCCGCGATCGCAGTACACGATCAGCGGGCGCTCCTTGTAGCGCTTGAGCGATTCGGCGGCGCTGGCGATCTGCCCGGCGTCGAAATGCCGGGCGCCGTTGATGTGGCCGGCGGCGAAGTCGTCGGCGGCACGCAGATCGAGCACCGTGGCGCCCTGGTTCATGAGGCGGATCACTTCCTGCGGCGCGAGCGCGCCGGCGTTCTGCGTGCGCAGCCACAGCTCGTAGCCGAGCGCGGCCGCGGCGGCGAGCAGCGCCAGCCCCGCAAGATACGGGTGGTGGGAGCAATATTCGAGCAGTCGATCCATCGGCCTGACCCAGGGTGAGCGGACGCGTGCGTTGAAGCCTGCCATTATAGCGATATGCATTGCCGACATTCGCGGCCGGGGGCGGCCGCGCTGCTGCTCGCTCTCGGGCTCGCCGGGATCATGGTGGCCGGCGCGGCGCGGCCTGCGACGCCCCAGCGCACCGAGGCGCAACTGCACTCGCTGCAGCAGAAGATCGAAAAAATCACGCAGCAGGTGAGCCGCGATGCGGTACAGCACGACCGGCTGTCGGCCGACCTGCGCGCCGCGGAGATGTCGGTGGGGCAGTCGCGCGGAGAGCTCGCGCGCCTGGCGCGCGAATACGCCGACCGCAGTGAGCGGCGCGGTGCTCTTGGCGCCGGCCGGACGCAGCAGCAGCGCGCGCTGGATCAGGAACGCCAGGGACTGGCCGGCCAGCTGCGCGCTGCCTACCTGATCGGACGCCAGGAGCCGCTCAAGCTGCTGCTGGCGGCACGCGATCCGCTGCGCAGCGAGCGCCTGTTCACGTACTACGGGTATTTCGGCCGCGCCCGGGCGCGACAGATCGCCGACATCGATCGCCACGTGCAGCGCCTCGAGGAGCTCGACAGCTCGCTCGCGCAGCAGCAGAGCGAGCTCGCGACGCTACGCGAAGCGCAGCAGAATCAGCTCACGCTGCTCGAGCACTCGCGCAACGACCGCCAGCGGGTGCTCGCAAGCCTGGAGTCCCAGTCCCGCACTCGCGAGCAGAGCCTGGCGCGCCTCAAGACGCAGCAGGCGGACCTGGAACGGCTGCTCACCGAGCTCAACCGCTCGCTCCGCTCCACGCCTCCGCCCGACACGGCCAGCGCCTTCGGCCGGTTGCGCGGCCAGCTTCATTGGCCGGTGGCAGGCCGTGTCACGGCCGCCTTCGGCGATACGCGCGCCAGCGGCGTGAAGTGGGATGGCATGGTCGTGGCCACGGAGCGTGGCGCCCCGGTCAAGGCCGTATCGGCCGGGCGTGTGGTGTTTGCCGACTGGCTGCCGGGTCTGGGGCTGCTCGCCATCATCGACCACGGTGACGGATATCTCAGTCTCTATGGACATAATGAGCGCCTCTACAAAGCCGCTGGCGAGCCGGTGGCCGCCGGCGAGGTCATCGCCGCCGCGGGCGACACCGGCGGGCGGCCCGAGCCGGAGCTGTATTTCGAGATCCGCCGCGCCGGACGCCCGGTCGACCCCCGGCCCTGGTTCCGGGAGCCGCGTCCTACCCCCTGACCTGGCCGCCGGGCCGTGGGCACAGGGTCGTTCGAGGCCGTCTTTACCCGAATAGCGACGTCCGTCAAGGCGCGCTGGCCGCCCGTGCGCGATTCTGCCGTCCTGGAGGAATTACGGCACGAATGAGCAAGTCAGGCCCTGAGCGCGCTGCGACCACGCCGTGGTCGTCACTGGAACCGTACACGCAGCTACTGCGCGCTTTATTGCCGCGCATGAGCAGCCTGAGCGTGTTCGACGCCCGCGGCCACCTTCACTGGTCGAGCGAGATGGCAGTGGCTCCCGAGGTCGCCGGCGCGGTGGTCGAGGCGGTCCGGGAGTCGGCGCTCGAGCCCGGCAGTGCCGGCATGCAGCGCATGGCGGGTGCCGAGCCGATCTATCTGTTCTATCTCATGGCCGACGATGCCGCTGCGGATGCGCCGCCGTTCGTGGTGGTCGCGATCGGTTTTCGCTCCAGCACGGAGGGCGAGCAGCGCACGTTCGCATTCGTGCACGGCCTCGTGAAGCCGGCGCTCGAATGCCTGCGGCGCGAGCTGCTGGCGCGGCACGTGATTCTGAACCTGCACAGCTCCCTGGCCGAACAGGATGATGATCTGGAAATGCTGCTGTCGGTGTCCGGCGGCGGCCCCGATGCCGGCCCCGAGGGCGCGGCCGATCTCAAGGACATCGTCGCGAGCGCCACCGAGCACCTCAAGGTGGGACTGGCGGCCCTGATAGTTCCCGAGCGCGGCATCGCCGTGGTGCACTCCTCCGCCGAACAGCCGCTCGACACCTCGCTGCTGGCCAAGGCGCACCGCCACCTGCTGTCGATGGCGCAGGTACGCCGCGGGGCGTCCATCGTCAATCGCATGGTTCTGCAGACCGGCGCGGTCGAGGTGGCCTATCGAGTGCTGGCTTGCCCGATCGCACGCGCCGACGGGCGCTGCGTCGGCGTGCTGGCGCTGTTCCGCACCGAGACGGCGCCGGAATTCACGCCGCACCATTCGCGCCTGACCGAGTTGCTGGCGCGCCGCGTGACCGCGGTGCTCGCACACAGCTACGACGCGCTGACGGGCCTGCTGACGCGCCCCGCCTTCGAGCAGCGCGTGCGCCGGGCGCTCGAGGGGCCCGCGAGTCCCGGCGGGTCGCCGGTTTCGTGGAGCGCGCTGTTCATAGACATCAACCGCCTGCACGTCATCAACGACAACTACGGCATGCCCATGGGAGATCGCGTGATCACCCATCTCGGCGAATTGATCCGCAAGCGCATGCCGCCCAATTCCTGCGGCGCCCGCATCTCCGGCGACCGTTTCGCGATCCTGCTACCCGCGGCGCTCGATGATGCCGCCAAGTTCGCCGAGGCGCTGCGCGCCGGCGCCGAGGCAGTCGCCGTCTCGCTGGGCGACGGCAAGATGCAGGTCTCGATCAGCGTCGGCGTCGCCGCGGTGGAGGCGCGCACCAAGGAATTCGTCCACGCCTTCGCGGCCGCGGAGACCGCCTGCAAGGCCGCCAACGACCGCGGCCGCAATCGCGTCGAGATCTACCAGGAAGCCGACGAGAGCATCGTGCGCCGCTTCACCGACATCAACCTCATCAGCGATCTGCGCGGTGCGATCAGCGAGAACCGGCTCCAGCTCAACGCACAGTTGATCGCGCCGCTCGGCGGCCACGGCGGCGCGCCGCATTTCGAGATCCTGCTGCGCATGATCGCCGAGAACGGCGAGATCGTCGGACCCGATCATTTCATGTCCGCCGCGCACCGCTACCAGCTCATGCCGACGCTGGACCGGTGGGTCATCGGCCGGGCGATCGAGATGCTCAAGCCCCACTCCGAGCTGCTGCATACCAGCCCGGTGGTGTTCTCGATCAACTTCTCCGGCCAGTCGCTGCAGGATACCGACTTCACCGAGCACGTCGCCCGGCTGATCGAGAGCAGCGGCCTCGCGCCCTCGGCGCTGTGCTTCGAGCTCACCGAGAGCGCGGCGATCGGCAACCTCGCCCGCGCCGAGGTGCTCATGCGCCGCCTGCGCAAGCTCGGCTGCAACATTGCGCTGGATGATTTCGGTACCGGACTGAGCTCGCTGGCCTACCTGCGCACGCTGCCCATCGGCATGCTCAAGATCGACGGCAGCTTCGTGCGCGACGTGCTCAAGGATCCGCGCGCCGAGTCCATGGTGCAGGCGATCGCACAGCTCGCGCGCGCCATGTCGCTCACCACGGTCGCCGAGTACATCGAGACCGACGAGATCCGCACGCGCATCGAGCACCTCGGAGTCGACTACGGCCAGGGCTTTGCGATCGCGCAGCCCGCGCCGCTGGCCGATGTGCTGGCCGAGTTGCCGCTGTACCTGGCGGCCGCCCACCCGAGCGGCGTGTGGCCGCATGAGCACGCCCCGCGGCAGTTTGCCTGAGCGCCGCCGGCCGTACGGGGCAGGGATTTTGGCCCCGGAGCCCGCGCCTGTAGTATTGGCAGCCATGCCCCATCGCGTCCGTGTGATCCTTGCGCTGCTGCTGGGCGTGCTCCTGGGCGTGTCGTTCTCGATCGCCGACCGGGTGTTGGCCGGCCGCGACCCCGGATCCGAGCCGCCGGCGGTGCTGCGCGGGGCGCCGGCGGGCACCGACAGCGGCGTGCTGCCCTGGAGCGATGCGCGGTTGCTGGCCGAAGTCATGCAGCGCGTGCGTAACAACTATGTCGACCCGATCGACGACCACCAGCTCATGCAGAACGCCATCCGCGGCATGGTCGAGGCCCTGGACGACCACTCGACCTTCCTGAGCCCCGATGAATTCGACGACATGAAGGTCAGCACCAGCGGTGCCTATGCCGGTATCGGCGTCGAGGTGGCGCCCGGCAAGGACGGCGTCGACGTCGTGCGGCGCATGCCCAACTCGCCGGCCGAGCGCGCCGGCCTCGAGACCGGCGATGTCATCGTCAAGATCGACGGCATTGCGGTCGATCCCTCCGATCTGGAGCGGGCCATTGCGCGCATGCGCGGCCCCGAGGGCAGCCCGATCCGCCTGGCGGTGCGTCGCGCCGGCAGCCCCGAGCTGCTCGAGTTCAAGGTCGAGCGCGCCGAAGTGCAGCTGCAGAGCGTCGCGGCCGAAATGCTCACGCCCGACTATGGGTATCTGCGCATCACGAGCTTCACCGACAGCACGGCGGGGGAGCTCGAGCAGGCGGTCGCCCGGCTCGAGCGCCGCGGGGCCGGCGGACCGAAGGGCTACGTGATCGACCTGCGCAACAATCCTGGCGGGGTGCTGGATGCCGCCGTGCGCATCGCCGATGATTTCCTCGATCACGGCACCATCGTGAGCGCCGAAGGGCGCGCGCCCGAAGCGCGCTTCCGCATGGAGGCCAAACCGGGGGACATCAGCCACGGCGCGGCGCTGGTGGTCCTGGTCAATGGCGGTTCGGCCTCGGCCTCGGAGATCCTCGCGGCCGCACTGCACGATAATCATCGCGCCACGCTGATCGGGCGGCGCACGTACGGCAAGGGCTCGGTGCAGACCATCATGCCGCTGTCCGACGGCCAGGCACTCAAGATCACGACCTCGCGCTACTTCACTCCGTCCGGCGCCTCCATCAACGGCGTGGGCATAGTGCCCGACACGGTGCTCGACGGACCCGAACAGCCACCGGCCGAGCTGGACGCGGACGATACCGCCACCCCGACGCTGCCGCGGCGTGACGCGCAGGTGGGGCTCGCCCTGCAGCGGCTGTCGGGCCGACCGGCCGAGCTCGCGCGCACCGGGCCGGCCGCCGGTACCTCGCCGCGGGCTGCACCACCCGCCGTGCATCCTGCCGCGGCGCGCGCCGCGCAGCCCGTAGCGCAGTGATAGTCGATCTGTTCCTGCACCTCGACCGCCATCTGGTCGAGCTGCTCGTGCGCTACGACCTGTGGATCTACGCCATCCTGTTCGCGGTGATCTTCGCCGAGACCGGCTTCGTCGTGACACCGTTCCTGCCCGGAGACTCGCTGCTCTTCGGCGTCGGCGCGCTGGCCGCCGTTGACCGCAGCGGCACGCTGCGCGTGGGGTGGGTGTTCCTGCTGCTCGCGGCGGCGGCGGTCGCGGGCAACTCCCTGAACTACGCCATCGGCGCCCGGCTCGGGCAGCGCGCCTTCAATGGACGCCATCGTCTCTTCAGGCTCTCGTACCTGCAGCGCGCGCAAGCGTATTTCGAGCGCCACGGCGGCATGGCGGTGCTGCTGTCGCGCTTCATGCCCATCGTGCGCACGTTCGTGCCGTTCGTCGCGGGCATTGCGCGCATGCCCCACGATCGCTTCCAGCTCTTCAATCTCGCCGGCGGCCTGACCTGGGTGGCGCTGTTCGTGTTCGGCGGCTACGCCTTCGGCAACCTGCCATGGATCAGGACGCACTTCAGCGTGGTGACGCTGATGGTGATCGCCATCTCCCTCGTGCCCATGGTCGTGGTCGCCATACGCGAGCGGGGCGGTGCCGTGCGCGCCGGGGCCTGATGTCGGACGCGACGCGAGGCTACGCGCACCGGGTCGATATCCACGCGCAGGTCGAGGCGGTATGGCAGGCCCTGATCGATCCGGCCCTGCTCGCGCGCTGGTATTCCCCCGGGACCGGGGTGCGCATCGATGCGCGCGAGGGCGGCACGTACGGTGCGCGCCATGGCGCGGACCTGGACCGCGAAGCTCACATCGACGTGTTCCTGCCGCCCCGCCGGCTGCGGCTGATCTACATGCCGCTGCCGGGCCTGCCCGACGACGGCGTCGTGATCGTCGAGGATTTCCTGCTCGATGGCGACCCGCTCGCCGCGCAGGCCGCAGGCGTGCCTGCGCTCACGGTGTTGCGCCTGCTGGGCTCGGGCGTGCCCGACGGCATGGACTGGGGCGCCACCTATCTGGCACTGCGGCGCGGGTGGGAGCGTTCACTGCTGCGCCTGAAGGTGCTGCTCGAGCGGCCACCCGAGCGCGCCGGTCCGTCTTTCAACCGTCTGACTGGGCTTTAGCCTCGCTCTCGTCCGCCGCACCGCTCTTCTGCAGGATCGAGGCCAGCAGGATGCCGCCCTCGAACAGCAGGTACATGGGCACCGCCATCGCGGTCTGCGACATCACGTCCGGCGGCGTCAGGATCGCGGCGACGATGAACACGACGATCAGCGCGTAACCGCGCACCGAGCGCAGCTTGGCGAGGCTCACGAGACCGGTCAGCACCAGCAGCACCACGGCCACCGGGGTCTCGAACGCGACCCCGAAGGCCACGAACAGCGTCAGCGCGAACTGCAGGTAGTTGCTGATATCGGCCATGAGCTGCACGTTGTGCGGCGTGGTGGCGATGAAGAAGC
>DATDHV010000193.1:0-9517 GCA_036521395.1 Steroidobacteraceae bacterium
TGCACTGCCGGCGCTGCGACTCGCGCTGGATGCCGCGCTGCCGCACCTGCCGGAAAAGGCGCTGACGCGGCCGCAAATGGAGGCGCGGGCGCATCCCAACGTGGCCTACACCTGGGACGAATCGTACACGCTGCCGGAGAATCTGTATCTGGCCTGGCGCCGCGGCGCCGGCGCACGCTTTCACACGCTGGCGCGCCGCTTCCTGCTCGATGCCGACTACTTCGAGCCGCTGGCGCGCGGCGACAACGTGCTGCCCGGCAAGCACGCCTATAGCCACGTCAACGCGCTCAGCTCCGCGATGCAGGCGTGGCTGATGGACGGAGACCCGATGCACCTGCGGGCGGCGAAGAACGGCCTCGACTATGTGCTGGCACAGAGTTTCGCGACCGGAGGCTGGGGCCCGAACGAGGCCTTCGTCGTGCCGGATTCCGGCGCGCTGGGTGAGTCGCTGAACAGCACGCACGCGAGCTTCGAGACCCCGTGCGGCTCGTATGGTCATTTCAAGATTGCGCGCGCCCTGCAGTGCGTCACCGGCGATCCACGCTATGGCGACGGCATGGAGCGGGTGCTCTACAACGCGGTCCTTGGCGCCCTGCCGATGAAGCCCGATGGCACCGCCTTCTATTATGCCGACTACAACGCCAGCGGCTCGAAGAAATACTTTGAATACCGTTGCCCATGTTGCTCTGGCACGTTGGGCCAGATCGTCGCCGACTACGGCATCAGTGCCTACGCGTTGAGCGATCGCGGCGTGATCGTGAACCTGTTTGTGCCCTCGCGCCTGTCGCTCCGGCAGACGGGCCGCGTGCTGACGCTGACGCAGACCACCGCGTACCCGCTCGACTCCTCGATCGAGATCGCGGTCGGGGCCGCGACCCCGGAGACACTCTCGATATCGTTGCGTATTCCGTCCTGGGCCGGACCCGGCAGCGCGATTGCCGTCAACGACCGGCGCGTGCCGCCGCCGGTCGTCGCCGGGACACTGCACGAACTGCGGCGTACCTGGCACGATGGCGATCGTATTTCGCTCGAGCTCGCCCGGCCGCTGCGACTGGAAAGCGTGGACCGGCAACATCCGGATCTGGTCGCCGTGATGGCAGGACCTCTCGCGCTGTTCGCGCTCGGCGAGCGCTTCCTGCCGTTCACACGACGGGACCTGATGGCCATCCGACAGCCCTCGGCGCGCTCGAGCAACTGGCAGGTGGCCACTGCCGACGGCTCACAGACCTTCAGGCCCTATTACGCGCTCGGCCTCGAGACCACGCGCTTGTATCAGCCAGTCTCGGTGTAGCGTAGCTAGCGGCGCCGAGTGCGGCCGGAGCGCTTCGAGGCCGGCGTATCGATGCGCGCCAGCTCGATCAGTTGGCTCATGGCAAGCTGTGCCTCGCCGGCCTCCTTCGCCGCGATCGCCTCGAACACCCGCACATGGTCCGGGAGCGGATCGCGGCGCAGCGGCCGCTTGCGCTGCTTGAAGATCGTGGTGGTGCGGATTGCCGCGTTGACGCCGCTGGTCAGCGAGATGATGAACGGATTGTTGGTCGCATTCAGCAGCGTCGTATGAAAATCCAGATCCGCCTGCCGGCCGGCCTCGGTCGCCAGCGTATGGCTCGCCATGCCCTCGAGCGCAGCGCGCATCGCCTTCAGATGCGCCGCCGAACGCCGCTTCGCGGCCATGCCGGCCGCCGCCGATTCCACCACATTGCGCAGCTCGAACAGGCTGTTGAGCAGCTGCAGATCGGGTTCGGACTCGAACGTCCAGTCGAGCACGTCCGGATCGAGCAGATTCCACGCCGACTGCGCGTTGATGCGCGTGCCGACCTTGGGTCGCGCATCCACCAGCCCCTTGGCGGCGAGGATCCGGACCGCCTCACGGTACGCAGTGCGCGATACCGCGAACTGCTCACTCGAGGCGATCTCGCCATTGAGGAGATCCCCCGGCTTGAAGCGTCCCGAGACGATCGAGATGCCGAGCCTGCGCGCGATGGTCCCATGCAGTCGCAGCGCCTTGTCGCGCGCCAGGGCTCCCGGCCCTGGCTCGGATGGTCGGCGCGCGGGGTGCGTCGGATGTGGAAAGTTTCGCGACAAGTTGTAAGTCGGGCCCGCTGCAGCAGCACAGCAGCACTCAGCGCGCCGCCAGATTTTCACATGTGGTTATAGCGACAGACGAACCGCGATGTTATCTGTGGCGCGGCCCAAAACGCAATTACCCTTTTTTCGCCCGAAGCAGGGCAAGTGATTGATCCGTCTGACAGGCGCCTTGAGACAGCGCTACCAATCTGCCCGTGACGCACTCGGATGCCCTGCCGCGGCCGCCGCGGCCCGCGGACATGAGCTCAAAACTCGGACAAACCGACACGCCGATCTTGTCCGCCGGCCCGGACTCGCTTATTGTCTGAGTTATAGGCGCGGAAGACGCCCGCTGGGGCGACCAAGGCTGCGCTCTGAGAAGGGGGAAAACTAATGATGAAGTTGCACAGTGCACTGGTGCCTGCCGCGACCGGCATGGCTTTCTCGCTGATGGCCGGTTACGCCTCCGGACAGGCGGCGCCAGCCACGCCGCCGGCCGCCGATCAGCCGGAGTCACTCGAAACGATCGTGGTCACCGGGGTGCGGGCCAGCGTGAAATCGGCCGAGGACATCAAGAAGAACTCGGATCAAGTGGTGGATTCCATTGTCTCGGAAGATATCGGCAAGCTGCCGGACAATAACGTCATCGAGGCCCTGCAGCACGTCACGGGCGTGCAGATCAGCCGCAATGCGGCCGAAGCCACACAGTTGCTGATCCGCGGCCTGCCCGACATCGCCACCACGCTCAACGGCCGCGAGATCTTCACCTCCACCGGTCGCTTCATTACGCTGCAGGACATTCCAGCCGAGCTGCTCTCGCGCGTCGACGTGGAGAAGTCCCCGCGGGCCGATGACATCGAGGGTGGCATCGCCGGGCTGATCGACGTGCGGCTGCACCGGCCGTTCGACTTTGACGGCTTCGAAGCCGGCGGCACCGCGATGGGCACCTACAGCTCACTGTCGAAGGATACCGATCCGCGGGCCAGTCTGTTGCTGAGCAACCGCTGGAACACCTCGGCCGGCGAATTCGGCCTGCTGGGCGACGTGTCGTATTCGAAGGACCGCTACAAGGAAGAGATCCTGGACAACTACATATCGAGCCAGTCGATCGGACCGGTGCCGGGGTCCAATGGGCCCGGTGGTACCGCCTTCCTTCCGCTGACCGAGGGCGGCCAATCGATCAACGGCGATCGCGAGCGCATGTCGGCCAACCTGTCGGCGCAGTGGGCTCCGAATGCCAACACCGAGTTCTTTGCCGAGGGCTTCTACACCCGCTACCGCAACCCGAACAACAACGACTTCTTCGTCGGCCTGCCGTGGATCAACGCCAATCCAGCCACGGCGACGGTGTTTCCGGGTACCGACGAAGTCAAGACGGTGACTGCAGGCAACTATGATCTGACCAGCGACCAGTCGTTCGTGCCCAAGAGCGACACCTATCAGTTGGCCATTGGCGGCGCCTGGACGGGCGAGTCGGTGAAGTTCACCAGCGAGGTGGACTACACCTGGAGCCATTTCACTCAGGAAGGCATCATCCTCGATACCCAGTACAACCCGCCGCCGGACGGCTACACCGCGGATTTCAACTACCATGGTACCGGCACGCCGTACATGAACGTCACCGGCATCGACCTGACCGATCCTTCGCAGTTCCACATCCGCCAGTTGTACGACCAGTGGCAGGATCAGAAGGGCGATGAGGTCGACTGGCGCGGCGATCTCGCGTTCAAGTTGAGCGGCGACAATCCTCTCAAGTCGATCGATACCGGCGTGCGCCTCGGGGATCGGTTCGCTTCACAAACCGAGGACAACCAGGGCGGGCTGGATTGCCTCGGCGTCGCCGATCCGTCCAGTCCGCAATTCGCCGCGGTCGCCGCTGCGATCGCCTCCCCGGCATGCAATACGCCGCTGAGTGCGCTGCCGGGAACCGCGTGGCATGTGACCCAGGGCAGCCAGTTCAACGGCCAGTTCGGCATCACGCACTGGACCGATGCCGACCCGAACTGGCTGATCAGCAATGCCCCGTACCTGCGCGAACTGTTCGACCAGTCACCCACCGGTGCCCGCCCGCCCGGCGATCCGACGCAGGCGTTTGACGACCGCGAAGTCAGCTATTCCGGCTACGTGAAGGCCAACTTCGGGTTTCCCCTCGACTCGCACCTGCTGGACGGCAACGTCGGCCTGCGGCTGATTGACACTCACGCGACCATGAAGGGCAACTCGCTGATCGTGACCACACCGACCAGTGGGCCCTCCACCTTCACGTACCTGCCGACCGAGACCGACAAGAACACGCTCGACTGGCTGCCGAGCCTGAACGCGCGACTGGCGCTGACGGACGAGCTGTATCTGCGCCTGGCGGCGAGCCGCACCGTCACGCGTCCGACCTTCCTGCAGCTCGATCCGGGTCTATCGCTGTCGGCCTCGACCGCGACGCTGCTCGGTTCCGGCATGAGCGGCAACCCGACCCTGGATCCGGAGCGATCAACCAATGGCGATCTGTCGCTCGAGTATTACTTCGGGCGGCAGAACTCGCTGACCGCCGCGGCGTTCTACCGCAAGATCGATGGCTACATCCAGAACGGCATCGCGGCCGAGACGATCGCGGGCATCACCTACCAGGTCACCGAGCCGGTGAACGCGCCGTCGGGCCATATCGATGGCGTCGAGGTGGGTTACACGCAGTTCTTCGACCAGTTGCCGGGAATCTTCAGCGGACTGGGTGTGCAGGCCAACGGAACCTATGTCGACGGTCCGTTCCAGAACATCTCGAAGTGGTCCTATAACCTGATCGGCATCTACGAGAAGGGCCCGGCAGAATTGCGCGTGGCCTACAACTGGCGCTCCGGCTTCAATGTCGGCCCAACTCCCGGCGGCGCCCAGCCACTGGAGCCCCTGTTCATCTTCTCGAAGGCCCAGCCTTGGCTGGATCTGTCGGCGAGCTACCGTATCTGGGAGAAGCTGACGGTTACGTTCGACGCGACCAACATGCTCAACAGCTACTACCAGGACTACTTCGGCAATGCGACCGTGTTCCCGCGCGATACGCGTCGGTTCGACCAGACCTACGCAATCGGCCTGCGGTACCGGCTGTAATCGCGACCGGCAGCCAGGGTGGTGAGACGGCGAGTTGAACGGTGGCACGGTCCCGGCAGCGGCCTGACCCTATCGCGACGATGGGTGTTGCAGGGCTCCGTCGCCGGCCTCGCGGCGCTTGCCTGCAGGTTCAGCGGCGCGCAGACACTGCCGCCGCTGAACCCGAAACTTTCCGGGGATCTCTATCCGGTCCACGATCCCTGCATCATCAAGGCGGGTGATGCATTCCATGTGTTCTGCACCACGCCGCGTGCCGATACCCCGGCGCAGATCCCCTGCTACACATCGCCCGATCTGCTGCATTGGGAGCGGGCCGGTCACGTGTTCACCGCGATGCCCGCGTGGGCCAAACAGGCAGTGCCGCACGCCGAGACCCTCTGGGCGCCTGACATCTCATTCTTCCAGGGTCAGTACTGGCTTTACTATGCCTGCTCGACTTTCGGCTCGAACCGTTCGGTGATCGGACTGGCGACCACTCCGACATTGGATGTCACCAGTTCGGCCTATCACTGGCAAGACCGCGGCCTGGTGCTGGAGTCGAACAGGAGCGATGACTTCAATGCGCTCGATCCGAACCGGATCATCGATCGCGAGGGCAAGCACTGGCTCGCGTTCGGAAGTTTCTGGACGGGGCTCAAGATCATCCAGCTCGATCCTGCCACCGGCATGCCGCTGCCCGATGCGCCGCGGCATGACCTGGCGCGCCGGCCCCAGCCCCCGGATGCGATCGAGGCGGCGTTCATGATCCAGCGCGCCGGCAACTATTATCTCTTTGCCTCGTTCGATTTCTGCTGCCGCGGGGCCGCCAGCAGCTACTACACCGTGGTCGGCCGCTCCAGGGACATTCTGGGCCCGTATGTCGACCAGAGTGGCAAACCGATGCTGCAAGGCGGCGGCACGGTGGTGCTGGCGGCAGGGCCCGGGGAGCCGCGCTGGCGCGGACCGGGGCATGTCGCGATCCTGCGCGACGACGGCAAGGACTACATCGTCTATCACGCCTACGACGCGGACCACGACGGACGGCCGACGCTGCGGATTGCGCCGCTCGGTTGGACCGCGGACAATTGGCCAGCAGCCTTTCCGTAGGCTCCTCGCGGCCGCAGCTTCCCGGGAGAACATCGATGCGACCGGACTTGCGAGCAACGCTGGCGGCTTTGCTGCTGATCTCAATTGCCCTCCTGTCGGCGCCGCGAGCATGGACACAAACGGCCGCAGAAGCATCAGCGAGCGTGGTGATTCATGCCGATCGGGCCGGCGCAACCATCGACCGTCACATCTATGGGCAATTTGCCGAGCATCTGGGGCGCGGCATCTACGGCGGCATCTGGGTCGGCGAGCATTCACCCATCCCCAATACGCGCGGATTTCGCAATGACGTAGTCGCCGCGCTGCGCGATCTGCACGTGCCGGTGGTGCGCTGGCCAGGCGGGTGCTTTGCGGACGAATACCACTGGCGCGACGGCATCGGCCCGCGCACCAAGCGCCGCGTGACGCTGAACACCAATTGGGGCGGCGTTCCGGAGACCAACGGATTTGGCACGCACGAGTTTCTCGAATTCGCCGAGCTGATCGGCGCCGACGCTTACATCAACGGCAACCTCGGCACCGGCTCGGCCGCCGAGATGGCCGAGTGGCTACAGTACATGACCTCGAACCGCGCCACCTCGCTGACTGCCGAGCGCGCTCGCAATGGGCACCCTGGCCCGTGGAAGATCGCCTATTTTGCGGTTGGCAACGAGGCCTGGGGCTGCGGCGGCCACATGACGCCGAACCATTACGTGGATCTATTCCGCCAAGCCGCGACCTTCCTGAAGGCCCCGGAAGGCAGTCGCCCCATCATCATTGCCAGCGGCGGCAACGACGATGATACCTCGTGGACCGAGGCGCTCAGCTCGCTGGTGCCCGCCCGCGAGATCGGCGCGATCAGCTTCCACTACTACACGATTGCGGGCGATAACTGGAAGAACAAAGGGCCTGCGACCGGCTTCGGCGAGGATCAGTGGATCTCGACACTCTCACACACCTTGCGGATGGAGGATTTCATCACCAGGAACAGCGCGGTGATGGACAAGTCCGATCCGGCCAAGAAGATCGGCTTTGCGGTCGATGAATGGGGCACGTGGTACGACCCCGCTCCCGGCCTCGAACCCGGTTTCCTGTACCAGCAGAATACGCTGCGCGATGCACTGGTGGCCGCGATCAACCTGAACATCTTTCACCATCACGCCGACCGAGTGCACCTGGCGGCCATCGCGCAGATGGTCAACGTGCTGCAGGCGATGATCCTGACCCGCGGCCCACAGATGCTGCTGACACCAACCTATTATACGTTCCACATGTTCCGGCCGTTCCAGGACGCGACGTTGTTGCCAACCCAGCTGCAGACGCCGGAATACTCGCTGGGAACGGTTTCGGTGCCGGCGGTCAGCATCTCCGCCGCCCGCACCACCCGGGGCGCGATCGTCGTGGCGCTGGTGAATCTCGATCCGAACCACCCGATCCTCACCTCCGCAACGATCGTCGGCGCCAGCGCCCAGCGCGTCAGCGGCGAGATCCTGACCGCGGCGACCATGGATGCGCACAACACATTCGACGAGCCGCATGCGGTCCATAGCACGCCTTACCGCGGCGCCTCACTCAGCGGCGATACGCTGTCTTTGACCCTGCCGCCAAAGTCCGTCATCGTGCTGACGCTGCACTGAGATTACCGGCGCATCCGTGCCCATCTCGCGCCGCGACCTGCTGGCCGGAATCGCACTGGGTCCAAGGGGGCTGCGCGCCGCGGTGACTGCGCCGGACTTTCACAACCTGGCGCCGACGCCACCGATGGGCTGGAATTCCTGGGATTGCTATGCGACCACGATCAACGAGGATGCCGCCCTCGCCAATGCCGCGGTGATGGCCGAGAAACTCCTGCCTCACGGCTACAACATATTCACGATCGACGCGCAATGGTACGAGCCGCTGGCGAGCGGCTTCGAGTATCGCAAGGATGCGCAGCTCACGATGGACCCATGGGGTCGGCTGAATCCCGCGCCGAATCGATTTCCATCTGCCGTGCCCGGTGGAGGCTTCAGGCCGCTGGCAGCCCGAGTGCACCGGTTGGGGCTGAAATTCGGTATCCACATGATGCGCGGCGTGCCGCGGCTGGCGGCGGACCAGAACCTGCCGATCTTGGGAACGCCCCATCGCTGCGGTGATATCGCCGAGCGGGTCGATGTCTGTGAGTGGAATACCGACATGTATGGCATCGACATGAGCAAGCCCGGTGCACAGGCGTATTACGACTCGGTGATCGCCCTCTACGCCTCCTGGGACGTGGATTTCATCAAGGCCGACGACATGAGCCGTCCATATTTCCGCAATGCACCGGAGATCCACGCGGTGCGCCGGGCGATCGACCGCACCCGTCGGCCCATGCTGCTGTCGCTCTCACCCGGCGAGACGCCGCTCGCGGCCGCGGACGATGTCGCCCGGAACGCGAATCTATGGCGTATCAGCGATGACTTCTGGGACACCTGGCCGCTGCTGGTCGAACAATTCGAGCGGCTGAAGAACTGGAGTGCTCAGCAGCGGCCCGGCAGCTGGCCCGATGCCGACATGCTGCCGCTCGGCACGCTCGAATTGGGTCGACGCGAGACGCGGTTCACGCCCGACGAGCAGGTGACTTTGATGACACTGTGGTCGATCGCGCGCGCGCCTCTGATGGTCGGCGCGGGCCTCGTGACGCTGGACGAAGCGACGCTTGCACTGCTGACCAACGACGAAGTGCTTGCCGTGAACCAGGCCAGCAGCGGCAGCCGCGAAGTCTACCGGCGTGACAACCTGGTGGTCTGGCAGGCCAGATCCGCACACGATGAGGTCTATGTCGCTCACTTCAACCTGAACGATCCGGCGCCGGACGCCACCGCGGTGCCGGTACCGATTCAGCTCACGGATGTGGGCATGAGTGCACCGGTGCGGGTACGCGACCTGTGGCAGCGATTGGATCTGGTCAACGCCGGGGAAGTATTTGCACCGCCGATCCCGGCGCACGGGGCCGGCCTCTACCGGCTGTCGGCGGCGTGAGATATGTTTATTTCAGCGGGCGATAGGCCGGGCGCGCACCAGGGACATATCCGCAACGATCACGGACGCGGTGCTGTGGCCACACGACGGGGGCGGTTTGGGTAATCTCGCACTCAGGGGGGTCAGCAAGCGCTTCGGCAATACCGTGGTGCTCGACGATGTGTCACTCGAGGTCGGTGCTGATGAATTTCTGGTGGTGCTGGGCCCTTCCGGCTGCGGCAAATCGACCTTGCTGCGGGTAATCGCGGGGCTGGAAGCGATCGATGGCGGCCAGATCGAAATCGAT
>DATDHV010000194.1:0-2138 GCA_036521395.1 Steroidobacteraceae bacterium
GTGACCGTGCCCCCGAGACCATAGATGGCGGTCGAGAAAGTCGGCGCCACCGAATGGTCGGTGAAATTCGCCACCCCGCCGTGGATCTCTATGCGAGCGATGCGCATGGGCATGCCCGGCACCACGCTCGCGGCAGCGGCGACGGTCTTCGCCGTCGGAGCCTGGGCGCGCGATCTCGAGGCCGCGGTGCGCGCACGGTGCGCCGGGTGCGGCGCTGCCGGAGGCGGGGCGGCTGGAGCGGCTGCGGCCACCGAGGCGGCAGCGGGCGCGGCGGCCTGTGTAGCGGCCGGCGCCGCAGCGGCCGCGGCGTGGGTGTGCGTGCCACGCAGGACGTCGGTGATGTTCAGGTTGCCCTTGGGGCCGATGATCACGCGGCCATACGGGGCGCGCACCACGATGCGGCCGATGCTGAGCGACGCGGGCACGAGCTGGTAGCGCAGGTCCTCGATCTGCAGCGATTTCCAGCTCACGAAATCATCGTTGGTGACGTTGTCACGCGTGGCGAGGTCGGAGACGTCCACGCCCATCGCCACCTCGAGCTGCGCTGCGTGTCCGGGCGCCGCCTCGGTGTAGCTCACGTGGCCCTTGAGGCCGAAGCGCCCCCGGTACAGCGTCATGTCGGTGGCGCGGCCGATGTACGGTTGCAGCACCGGCATGTCCAGCCCGCCAATGTCCAGATCGAGCGCGCCGCCGAGCGGCGCGAGCGTCATGGTGCCTTGCGCGTGCACGTGCCCGCCCTCTCCCACGGCCGCCTGCAGCTCCACGCTCAGCGGCCCATTGCCCGTGTTCGCATAGTTCTGCACCGTCAGCGCAATGCCGCCCACATGCAGCGCGACGGCCGGCTGCACGCTGCGGTCCTGCGCCTCGACGGTGGCATCCTGGATCTGCAGTCGCTTCAGCGCGATGCTCCAGGCAGGCCCCGGCGGTGCGAGCGCAGCCGCCGGCGGCACGGACGACGTGGTCGCGACCGCGGTGGCCGCGGCAGCAGGCCCCAGCAGCTGCAGCAGATTCAAACTGCCGCCGGGCTCACGCCAGACCTGCACGTCTGCCCTCTGCAGCGTCACCTGGCCGATGAGGAGGCGATGCTCATTCAACGCAATGCTGGTATCGGCGATCTCCAGCTCCGGCAGCGAGATCCACGGCTTGGAGGTGCCCGCCGACCCCGCCGACCCCGCCGATCCCGCGGAGCCCCCGGCCACGTGCGCCGGCGCGATGGCGAGGGAGTGAATCTTGATGCTCGGCAGCGTCAGGGTCAGGGCGGTCGCGGGGGTGGCCACGAAGTGATAGCTGCCGTTCACATCCAGGCTGCCGCTCTCGAGCGCGAACGGCAGAGCGCCCTGCAGATAGGAGGCCAGCGTCGCAGCCTTGACGCTCGTGAGCGTGAACTGGCCGTCCGATCCCAGCGGCTGAACCGAGATTTCCCCCGACCAGTCGAGTCCCTCTCCCGCGCTGGTCGCGGCCGTGAAGTGGTAGCGGCTCTCGTGCGACGGAGCGGTGCGAAAATCGGTCAGGTCGAATTCGATCGGGGCCAGCGTCGCCGAGAACGGCGCCTTGCGGCTCAGGTCCTCGAACTGCACGCTGCCGCCGTGCACGCCCAGGGCCATCACCCGCAACGCCGGCAGGTGCGTCGATGTGCTCGCCGGCGCTTTGGGCGCGGACACCTTGGGAGCGAGCTGCGCGAGATTCAGCGCGCCGTCGGGGTTGATCCGCGCGTGCACCACGGGGTGCTCGAGGCGCACCTCATCGAGCGTCCAGGCCCGGTGCGCCAGCGAGGCAGTCATGGAAGCGCGAATGCGCAGCAGATCGAAGCTCATGACGGGCCGCCCATCGGCCTCGGCCAGCGCGAACCCCCGCAGTTCGGCGGTGAACGTATAGGGATTGAAGGTCAGCCCTGCGATCGAGGCTCGCCGGCCCAGATCCTTCTGCACGTATTGGACGATGCGCTGGCGTGCCAGGTACGGCACGAGCAGAAAGCCGGCCAGCGTGTACAGCAGCACCACCGCCGCCACGATGGCGAACAGCCAGAGATGCGAGCGCAGCCATCCTCGACTCGAGCGCCCGGTCGGTTCAGGGTCCGAAGCATCCATGTTCGAAGAAATTCCCGATTTCCCGCGCCACACGCGTCGACAGCAGCATGC
>DATDHV010000195.1:0-12626 GCA_036521395.1 Steroidobacteraceae bacterium
GAGGACATACTGGATCGGCTGCGTCAGACACCGCACTCGCGATTGCCGGCATACGACGGGGAACTCGATAATCTCATCGGCACCCTGCACATGAAGCGTGTGGCACAGGAACTGGCGCGTGGCACGCTCACGCGCGAGCGGCTGATCGAGATCGCCGCGGCACGCGAGCCCTACTTCGTACCGGACGGCACGCCCCTCACCCAGCAGCTCGCGCAGTTTCAGCGCACTCGCCGCCGCCTGGCGTTCGTCGTGAATGAATATGGCGACATCGCCGGCCTCGTGACCCTGGAGGATATTCTCGAGGAGATCGTCGGCGAGTTCACCAATGATCCGGCCACGATCGTGCACAAGGACGTGCATCGCGACCCCCAGGGCAACTGGCTCGTAAACGCAGGCGCCACCATTCGCGTACTGAACCGCTCGCTCGGCTGGCAATTGCCCACGCTCGGGCAGCGCACGCTCAACGGGCTGCTGCTCGAGCAGCTCGAGACCATCCCCACACCCGGAACGGCGCTGCGAATCGGACCCTATGAGTTCGAAATACTGCAGATCGCGGACAACGCCATCCGTACGGTACGCGTGCGCATGGCGCCAACGGCCGACCAGATCGTGGACGCCGGTTGAGTGGCCCCGGTGCAACTGTGATCAGAGACGCGCATTGGCTGCGCCGCGATGCTAAGTTATGCCGGAAGCATCCAGTTGGTGCAGGGAGTGTCGCCAGCACATCCCCCGTCGGGGGCAGCCGCAGAGCCGCAGTGTGATGCAGTTCAAACTTTCAAGAGTCAGCCAAGACCATTCGTATGCCGCGCGGTAGGGGCCGCCAGAACCTCAAGGGCAAGCTGCGTTGTGTGGGCCTGACCGACACCGGGCGGGTTCGGGACCACAACGAGGACACCATTGCCTTTGATTCGGAAATCGGCCTGATGGTGCTGGCCGACGGTATGGGTGGCTATAACGCCGGCGAAGTCGCCAGCGGTATCGCTGTCAAGACCATCGTCGGGCTGGTGCGCGAGGCCGTGGAGCGCGAGGATTGGCGTGTGCACGACCCGCAGGCCGGCCTGACGCGTGCCTCGATCATCCTGCGCGACGCGATTGTGCGCGCCAACAAAATCATCTTCCAAACAGCTCGTACTCAGCCCCAGTGCGAAGGCATGGGAACTACCGTGGTGGGTGCGCTGTTTTTCGACAATCGCGTCTCGATCGCCCACGTTGGTGACTCGCGGCTTTACCGGCTACGCAGCGATGGACTCGAGCAGCTGACGATGGATCATTCGCTCCTGCAGGAGCTGGTCGATCGCGGTTTCTACTCTGCCGAGGAAGCCCAGCGCGCCGCAAATAAGAACTACGTCACACGCGCATTGGGCGTGGAGCCCAACGTCGATGTCGAGGTCCAGGAGCATCCCGTCTACAAAGGAGACCTGTACCTCATTTGCTCTGACGGGCTTTCGGATATGGTTGAGGATGATGACATTCACTTAACCATCAGCACCTTTGGTGCTAATCTCGAGAATGCAACCAAGCAGCTGATTCAATTGGGCAATGATAACGGCGGCAAGGACAACATCTCAGTATTGGTCGCCGAGGTCGTGGAGACCTTCCCCGCGCCGCGTGGCGTGTTCGACAAGATGCTGAGCTGGTTCGGCTCTACCTGAGGCAAACTGCATGGCTAGGTTGGTTTTGAGTCTGGATGGCAGCGTGCTCGCGGAATACAACATGAACCGCGAGCGCTATACGATCGGCCGCCTGCCGGACAATGACATCCGCATCGATAACTCAGCCGTCAGCGGGCATCATTCGCTGATCATCAACATCCTCAACGATTCGTTCCTTGAGGATCTGAACAGCACCAACGGCACCTACGTCAACGGCAAGCTGATCAAGAAGCATGCGCTGCAACACGGCGACGTCATCACGGCCGGACACCATCAACTGCGTTTCGTCGAGGACGATGAGGCGCAGCAGGATGAATTCGAGAAGACCATGGTGATCCAGCCCTCCGCGCGCCCCGTCGAACGCATACGCGCCGCGGTCAGCGATGCCGGCACCACCGCCTCGCGCCGCACGCTCGGCAACGGTGCGCCGACGATCAAGAAAGCCAAGCTGCAGGTGCTGTCGGGCGCCTTTGCCGGTCGCGAGCTCGAGCTGACCAAGGCGCTCACCACGCTCGGGCGGCCGGGGGTGCAGGTGGCGGCGATCACACGGCGCTCGGAGGGGTACTTCATCGTGCACGTCGACTCCGAGGGCGACGACAATTTCCCGCTGGTCAACGGCGCCAAGATCGGCGCCCAGGCCCGCAAGCTCTCCGACAACGACGTCATCCAGCTCGCCGGCGTGAAGATGGGGTTCTTCGAGGGCTAGCGCGGACCTCTCATGTCGAGCCGCGCTCGGCGCGTTCGGTCATCCGGTCCTGCAGCGCCAGCAGCACGTCGTGGCGCGAGACCTCGCCGAGCAGTACCGGGCTCCAGTGACCTGACACCACCGGCAGGCGCCTGCAGCGGTGCGCGATGAACACATCGAGTGCATCCCCGAGCAGCATCTCGGGCGTGAGCGTCGGCGGCGGCGGTTCCATGACCTGGCCAACCGTGAGCTCGGGCGCATATTGCGGGGCGCGGGGATCGCGCGCCAGCGAGGCCGGATCGAGCTGCCCCACCAGCTGCTTCCCGCCATCGACCACGTAGGCGCGCAGGCCGCCGCGCGCGAGCGCCTCCTCCAGTGCGGCGCCGAGCGGCTGGTCGCGCTCGAGCAGCGATGCCGGCGGCCGGATCAGGGCGGTGATCTGCCGCAGATGCCATTCCTGCTCATCGCCCGGACCCTTGGAAGTGAGGGAGCGCGTGTAGACCGACTCGCCGCGACGATAGATGCGCGCCACGTAGTGCCCGGTGACACAGGCCAGCATGAGCGGCAGCACCACTTCGTAGTCCAGCGTCATCTCGAAGATCAGCAGTATCGATGTCAGCGGCGCATGCGTGGTCGCGGCCAGGAAGCCGCCCATGCCGACCACGGCGTAGGCGGCGAGCTGAGAGCTCGAGTGCGGGTCGGCCAGATGCACGCCATTGCCGAACAGCGCCCCCATCGCCGCGCCCATGAACAGCGTCGGGGTCAGGATGCCGCCGGCCGCCCCCGAGCCCACCGTTGCCGCCGTGCTCACCAGCTTGGCAACCAGCACCACGGCGAGCAGGTCGAGTGGCACCTTGTCGTTGAGCATGTCGTTCACGACGCTGAAGCCGTTGCCCCAGACGCGCGGCACCTCGACCGAGATCACCCCGACGATCAGGCCACCGAGTGCCAGCGTCAACGGCGGGCTCCAGTGAAGACGCCGAAACGCCGTGCGTGCGCGCTCGAGCAGGGCCAGGTAGGTCGGCGCCATGTGCCCGAGCAGCACGCCCAGCAGCGCGTACAGCGCGAGCTCCCACGGCGCGCCGAAGTTGATGTGTGGTACCTGGTACACCGGCCCATAGCCAAGAAAATGCCGGGTGGTCGCATCCGACACCACCGAGGCGACGATCAAGGGACCGAAGCTTTCCATGGCGATCGAGCCGAGCACCACTTCGGCGACGAACAGCGCGCCGGCGATGGGCGCGTTGTAGGCGGCGGCGATGCCGGCCGCCGCTCCGCATGCCACCAGCAGCCGCAGTCGCGGCACCGGCGCCTTGGTCCATTGGCCGATCTTCGAGGCCGCGGTGGCAGCGAGCTGCACCAGCGGACCTTCGCGCCCGATCGAGCCGCCCGAGCCGATGGTAAAGAACGAGGACGCGGCCTGCAGCAGCGCGGCACGGCTGCCGAGCTGCCCGTTGCCCACCGCCACCGCCTCCATGTAGTCGATGTTGCGCGTGATGCGCAGCATGCGCCGCGCGAGCCACAACAGCGTGCCGGCGCACGCCCCGCCGATCGTGGGCACCGCGATGCGCGCCCACCAGGGCAGCAGCTCCGCGGTCTCCACCAACCCGGTCGTGTGGCCGGTCAACGCCCGCTGCACCAGGCGCACGCTGGCGCGAAAGGCAACGCCGGTAAAGGCACCGCACACTCCGATCAACGCGGCCCAGAAGATGATGCCGCTGAGCTGGCCCTGCTTGGCAGTGCTCAGGCCCGCGCGCACCAGGCGCTCGGCGCGCACGAACCAGCGGTGTCCGAGCTGCACCAGGGCGTCCACGGCCGAGCCGTACCAGCCGCGCCGAGGCTCCTCACCGGCGGCGCGTACCGGGCGCGTCACCGCAATATGCCCTCGGCATAGGCATCGGGCGCGAAATTCACGAAGCGCGTGAACTGGCCCTGGAAGGTCAGATAAAAGCCGCCGATCTCGCCGTTGCGGTGCTTGGCCAGATCGATCTCAGCGATGCCCTTCTTGGTCGAGTTCTTGTCGTAGACCTCATCGCGATAGATCAACAGGATCATGTCGGCATCCTGTTCGATGCTGCCCGATTCGCGCAGGTCCGACATCACCGGCTTCTTCTCGGTGCGCTGCTCCACCGCGCGGTTGAGCTGCGACAGCGCGATCACGGGCACCGCGAGCTCCTTGGCGAGCGCCTTGAGTCCGCGCGAGATCTCGGCGATCTCGGTGGCGCGATTCTCCTGGGTCCCGGGCACCTGCATGAGCTGCAGGTAGTCGACCACCACCAGGTCCAGTCCGTGCTCGCGCTTGAGCCGCCGCGCGCGCGCGCGCAGCTCGGTCGGCGTGAGGCCGGCCGACTCGTCGATGAAGATCTTGGCGTCGGAGAGCTGGGTCGTGGCGGAGGTGATGCGCACCCAGTCGTCGTCGGAGATGCGTCCGCTGCGGATGCTGTTGAGCGGCACGTGCCCGATCGAGGACAGCATGCGCGTGACGAGCTGCTCGGAAGGCATTTCCATACTGAATATGGCCACCGAGGCCTTGATGTCCGGGTTCACGGCCGCGTACTCGGCGATGTTGACCGCGAGCGTGGTCTTGCCCATCGACGGCCGGCCCGCGATGATGATGAGATCCCCGGGGCGCAGTCCGCCGGTCTTGCGGTCGAACTCGGTGAACCCGGTCGCCAGGCCGCGCAAGGTATCCGGATTGCTGTGCCATTCATCTATCTTGTCGATCAGCGGCGGCAGCAACGTGCTGACCCGCACCGCCCCAAGGCCCAGACGCGTGCCCTGCTCGGCGATCTCGAACACGCGCGCCTCGGCGCGATCGACCAGGTCGCGGGCGGCGAGTCCCTCGTCGCTGAACACCGAGGAGGCGATCGCGCGGCCGGCCTCGATCAGGGCGCGCAGCAGCGAGCGCTCGCGCACGATGTTGGCGTAGGCGCGCACATTGGCGGCGGTGGGCGTATCGCGCGCCAGCGTGCCGAGATAGGCCAGGCCGCCGGCATCCTCCAGGCGCGCGCGACGCTCGAGCTGCTCGGACACCGTGACCACGTCGCCAGGACGCCCATTGGTGATCAGCTCGGCGAGCGCCTCGTAGATCAGGCGGTGATCGGGGCGGTAGAAATCCGCGGCGCTGATGATGTCGGCGACCTGATCCCAGGCACTGCCGTCAATGAGCAGCGCGCCGAGCACCGACTGCTCGGCTTCGACCGAATGCGGCGGAGTCAGGCCGTCGGTGCCCGCGCTGCCACCATCGCGCCGCGACCGCAGAGGCATGCCGCTCATGCGCTCTTCCGGTGCCAGCCGTTCACGGGCCGTCAGGCCGCTTCTTCGGCGACGATGACGACCGGCAGCTCGACGTTGATGTCGGCATGCAGATGCAGCTGCACCCGGTGCTCACCGACGGTGCGCAGCGGACCGGCCGGCAGCCGCACCTCGCTGCGCGCGAGTGGATGGCCGGCCTTGGTGCTGTGCTCGGCGATGTCAGCGGTGCCCACCGACCCGAACAGCTTGCCCTCGGTGCCCGCCTTGGCGGTGATTGTGAGCTTGAATTCCCTGAACGCCTCGGCGCGGCTCTGCGAGTCCGAGAGTTGCTCATTGGCCCGTGCCGTGAGCTCGGCGCGGCGCGCCTCGAAGCGGGCAATGTTCTCCGGTGTCGCCAGCGTCGCCTTGCCCGCCGGCAGCAGGTGATTGCGGCCATAGCCGGATTTGACGCGCACGCGATCGCCGATGTTGCCGAGGTTCGCCACTTTCTGCAGCAGAATGAGTTCCATGGCGCGCGCTCTCAGTGCTGGTCGGTGTACGGCAGCAGCGCCAGAAACCGCGCGCGCTTGATGGCCGTGGCGAGCTGGCGCTGGTAATAGCTCTTGGTCCCCGTGATCCGGCTCGGCACGATCTTGCCGGTCTCGGTGACGTAGTTCTTGAGCGTCGCCAGATCCTTGTAATCGATGCTGACCACGCCATCGGCCGTGAAGCGGCAGAATTTCTTGCGCCGGGTGAAGCGCGATGTGCTGGGAGTACGCATCAGGCACCTGCCGAGATTGGTTCGTCATCGTCGCGGTCATCGTCGCGATCGCGACGGCCGGCCTCGCCTTCCTCTTCGGCCTTCGCCATGGGCGAGGCCTCGGTGATCGCCGTTTCCACCCCCGTCACGAGGTAGCGCAGCACGGCGTCGCTGAAGCGGAACGCGCCGGTGAGGTCCGTGAGGGTCTTGTGGTCGACCTCGATGTTGAGCAGCACGTAGTGGGCCTTGTGGACCTTGGCGATCGGGTAGGCGAGCTGGCGGCGTCCCCAGTCCTCGACCCGATGCACGGTGCCGTTGCCCGCCGCGATCATGCCGCGATAGCGATCGAGCATGGCCGGAACCTGCTCGCTCTGGTCCGGATGCACCAGGAAAACGATCTCGTAATGCCTCACTGGTCCTCCTTATGGATAATGCCGCCCGCCGGGGTGCAAGGCTTGGAGCGCGGTGCGGCAAGGAGATCCGGCGCGCCCAATGGCTGCCGGGTCGTCGTCGAAAGGGCCGCAAGAATACAAAATGCGGCCGCGCTAAGCAATGGCAGCCTCGGTAATGGCACCCTCAGCGCGCGGTCGCCGCGGAGCTATCGCGCTGTCGCAGCGCCTCGTAGAGCAGCATCCCTGCCGCCACCGAGACATTGAGGCTCTCGACCGCACCGCGGCTCGGCAAGCGGGCGAGCCAATCACACTGCCGGCGGGTGAGCGAGCGCAGCCCGCTGCCCTCCGCCCCCATGACCAGGACCCGCGGCCCGGTCAGATCCACCTCGGCGGCAGTGTGCGGCCCGTCAGCGTCGGCGCCGACGATCCAAAGGCCCGCGTCCTTGAGCAACCCGAGCGTGCGCGACAGGTTGGTCACGGTCACCACCGGTGTGGTCTCGGCCGCGCCGGTCGCGATCTTGCGCGCCGTGGCATTGAGGGGCGCCGCGCGGTCACGCGGCACGAGCAGGGCCAGCACGCCGCAGGCGTCCGCGGTGCGCAGGCAGGCGCCGAGATTGTGCGGATCCTGCACGCCGTCGAGCGCCAGCAGCAGCGGGTTCGGGCGAGCGGTTACCGCCGCGAGCAATTGCTCCTCTCGCCACGGCTCGAGGGGCAGCACCTCGATCACCACGCCCTGATGGACCACGTCCCCGAGACGCGCCAGCAGCCGGCCGGCGTCGACGCGCTCGAGCGGGCGGCCCGCCTCGCGCGCCAGCCGCTCGATCTCGACGGCCCTCGTATCCGAGCGGCCCTGCTGCAGATAGACGCGCAGCACGCGCTCAGGCTGGCGGCTGAGCAGCGCGCGCACCGCATGTAGGCCATAGACGATTTCAGTCCGCGGCGAGCTCAAGATCGATCAATCCCTCCACCGGCTTCACCGCCGCGACCACTACGCGCAGCCGCACGCCCGGCGCCAGCCGGCGCTTGCTGCGCTGGCCGAGCCATTGGCCGCCGTCGCGTGCCATGCGGTAATCATCATCGCGCAGGGCCGCGAGTGCCAGCAGGCCGTCGACGCCCAATGCGAGCAGTTGCACGAAGCAGCCGAACTCCGTGACGGTGGTGATCAGGCCGTCGAAGGTCTGTCCGACGCGGTCGCGCAGGTACACGCACTTCAGGAAGGTCGAGACGTAGCGCCCGGCCTCATCGCTGCGGCGCTCGAGGCGCGAAAGTTCAGCGCCCTGGGCGCTGAGCTCGGGGCCGGCCGGAAGCGACTGCGCCGGCAGCAGCCCGAGACGCGCGCGCAGCGCGCGGTGAATCATCAGGTCCGGATAGCGGCGAATCGGTGAGGTGAAATGCGCGTAGTCCTGGAGTGCCAGGCCGAAGTGGCCGATGTTGTCGGGCTGGTAGAGGGCCTGCGCCATCGAGCGCACGATCAGCGACTCGATGAAGGGCCGGCTCTGCGCATCGCGCACCCGCGGGGCGATCGCCGCCAGATCGCGCGGCTTCACCGGGTCGGGCAGCGTGAGTTCGATGCCGAGCACGCGCAGCGTCGTGCGCAATTGATCGAGCTTGCGTGCATCGGGCGCGGCGTGCACGCGAAACAGCGCCGGGATGCGCTGCTCACGCAGTTCCTGTGCCGCCGCAACGTTGGCAAGCACCATGCACTCCTCGATCAGGCGGTGCGCGTCATTGCGCGAGACGAACTCGATCGCCCGCACATACTCACCGCCCTCAAACACGAAGGCTGCTTCCGGCGCATCGAATTCCAGCGCCCCGCGGCGCCGGCGCGCGGCGACCAGCGCGCGATACACCTCCACCAGCGGCAACAGCGCCTCGAGCAGGCCGCCCACGCGCGCGCGCCCGGCACTCGTGCCCAGGAACAGCGCCTCGTGCGCCTGCGCGTACGTGAGGCGTGCGGCCGAGCGCATGACCGCCGGATAGAAGCGGCTGGCCTCGAGCAGGCCGCGCCGGGAGATGCGCATGTCGGCGACCATGCACAGCCGATCCACGTCCGGCTCGAGCGAGCACAGGTGATTCGACAGCGCCGTGGGCAGCATGGGCAGCACGCGGGTCGGAAAGTACACCGACGTGCCGCGCGCGCGGGCCTCGCTGTCGAGCGCAGTGCCGGGCCGCACGTAGTGGCTGACATCGGCAATGGCGACCAGCAGTCGATGCCCTCCGCCCTCGAGCCGCTCGGCGTAGACCGCATCGTCGAAATCGCGCGCATCCTCGCCGTCGATGGTGATGAGCGGCAGGGCGCGCAGGTCCACGCGCTGAGCGGCCTCGGCCGGGTCCACGCTCTTGCCCCACTGTACCGCCTCGCGCAGCGCAACCGCGGAGAACTCCACCGGCAATCCGAAGCGCGCAATCGCGGCCTCGGTGGCCATCTGCACGGCCCGCTCCGGATCGAGCTTCTGCTCGATGCGTGCCTCCGCCCCCTGGTTCTCCTGCGGGTAGCGCAGCAGCCGTGCAATGACCCAGTCGCCGGCGCGCGCCTGCGCCGGGTTCTCGATCACCACGCAGTGCAGACCGAGGCGCTGATCGGCCGAGTGCACGCGCAGGCCCTGGCCCCGCGCGCCCGCCTCCACCGTGCCGAGGAAGGCCTGCACACCGTGCTCGAGCACCGCAAGCACCCGGCCCACGTACCGGCCCTGACCATCGGCCCGCACTTCGATGCGCACGCGATCGCCGTGCATGAGTCCCTGCATGCCCTGGGGCGGGACGAACACGGACTCGGGCAGCGCATCGGTGCGCACGAAGCCATAGCCATTGCGGTTGGCGCTGAGGATCCCCTCGGCCTCGGTCAGCACAGTCACCGGTCCGCGCCGGGACCGGCCGCCCCGGGCATGGGCTCGTGCGGCGGGTACGGACGGCGTGGCCGGAGTGGCCGTGGTGGTTGCGCCTCGCGCTGCGGCCCGCGCGGGGGCGCCGGGTCGAGCCTCGCGCCGCGGCGGACCCTGTTTGCCGCTACGCCTCAATTGACAGTCCCCGACCCCTTCCGTACATTGCGCCGCCCACCGATGCCCAGGTGGCGGAATTGGTAGACGCACTAGTTTCAGGTACTAGCGGGGCGACCCGTGGAGGTTCGAGTCCTCTCCTGGGCACCACGAATTGTTTTGATTTCAAAGCGTTATATCCAAAATAGCAAGTAAATTGTAACGTGAGAGCAGTGCCGGGTTGCACCGCTGCCTGACGGGCTGACCTTCCGGCGACGCGATCCTAGCACCGCGAGGCCGGAGCACCGCCGGAATTCGAGCCCGTGAGGGCGATCAGCTCATCGGCTCACCAGCGTGGTGACGAATTGATCCACCGGCAGCGCCTCGAGTCGCACGCGATTCGCGCACAGCTCGAGGATGGCGTGCGCCTGGCGCTCGGTGAATGCCGCGCGCACGCTGGTCTCGAATTTCCGCATCAGCATCGGCATGCCCTCGGCACGCCGCTTGCGATGACCGATCGGATAATCGACCGCGACGCGCGGACTCACGCTGCCGTCGCGAAATACCAGTTGCACGGCATTGCCGATGTAGCGCTTGTCCGGAGCGTAGTAATCCTGCGTGAAGCGCGGATTCTCCCGCACCTGCATTCGCAAGCGCAGCGCATCCACCCGCGGGTCGCGCGCCACCGCGTCTTCGTAATCCTGCGCGATGAGCCGGCCGAAAAGCAGCGCAATAGCCACCATGTATTGAATGCAGTGATCGCGGTCGGCCGGATTGGCAAGCGGGCCGGTCTTGTCGATGATTCGTACACCCGGCTCCTGCGTCTCGATGTTGATGCGCTCGATCTGATCGAGCCGGTCGGCGAACTGCCCGTGCAGCGTCACCGCCGCCTCCACCGCCGTCTGGGCGTGGAACTCGGCCGGATAGGAGATCTTGAACAGCACGTTCTCCATGACATAGCTGCCCAGCGGCCGGGACAGCCGAATGGCCTGGCCGCGAAACAGCGCATCCTGAAAGCCCCAGTTCCTGGCCGTGAGCGCCGATGGGTAGCCCATTTCGTCCTTGAGGGCGAGCAAGGCATGGCGCACGCCGCGGCTGCTCGCATCCCCGGCGGCCCAGCTCTTGCGCGAGCCCGTGTTGGGCGCATGGCGATAGGTGCGCAGCGCCCCGCCGTCGATCCAGGCGTTGGAGAGGGCGTTGACGATCTGATCGCGATTGCCGCCGAGCAAGGCCGTAGCGACGGCGCTGGAGGCCACGCGCACCAACAGCACGTGATCCAGGCCCACGCGATTGAAGCTGTTCTCCAGTGCCAGCACGCCCTGGATCTCGTGGGCCTTGATCATCGAGGTCAGCACGTCGCGCACCGTCAGCGTACGGCGCTGGCGCGCCAGATAATCCGCCACGGCCAGGATGGCGCCCAGATTGTCCGACGGGTGACCCCACTCGGCCGCGAGCCAGGTGTCGTTGAAATCCAGCCAGCGGATCATGGTGCCGATGTTGAACGCCGCGGCCACCGGATCGAGCTCGAAGCTGGTGCCGGGCACGCGCGCCCCGCCCGCCAGCGTGGCGCCCGGGACGATGGGGCCGAGCAGCCGCGTGCACGCGGGATACTTCAGCGCCTGGAAACCGCAGGCCAGCGTATCGAGCAGGCAATGGTAGGCGGTCTCGTAGGCTGTCTCGCTCTGCACCGGGAAGTCGAGCGTGTAATCGGCAATCTCGAGCAGGACCGCGTCGGGTGCCGGTCGCGCGGCGGACTTGGCTCCGGCGGAGTCGGCGTCGGCGTCGGCGGACATGGCTGCTCGGCTGCGCTGGGCGCCGCTGCGCCGCTCAGGTGCGCTCGGCCAGCGGCACGAAATGCTGCGCCTCGGGACCGATGTAGTTCGCGCTCGGGCGGATGATCTTGCCGTCCTCGCGCTGCTCGATCACGTGCGCGGCCCAGCCGGCCGTACGCGCCATCACGAACAGCGGCGTGAACATCGCAGTCGGCACTCCCAGCAGGTGATAGGACACCGCGGAAAACCAGTCCAGGTTCGGAAACAGGTTCTTGGTCTCCCGCATGACCGTCTCGAGCCGGTCGGCAACCGCAAACAGCCGCGCCCCTTCCGCATCGCGCGCCAGGCCGCGCGCCACTTCCTTGATCACGACGTTGCGCGGATCGGAGATGGTGTACACGGGATGGCCGAAACCGATGATGACCTCCTTGGCGGCCACGCGTCGCCGGATGTCGGCCTCGGCCTCATCCGCGTTGCGATAGCGGCTCTGGATCTCGAAGCCCACCTCGTTGGCGCCGCCGTGCTTGGGACCGCGCAAGGCGCCGATGGCACCGGTGATGCACGAGTACAGATCCGAGCCGGTGCCGGCAATCACGCGCGCCGTGAACGTCGAGGCGTTGAATTCGTGCTCGGCATAGAGAATGAGAGAGGTGTGCATGGCGCGCACCCACTGCGCACTGGGCCTGCGCCCATGCAGCAGATGCAGGAAGTGCGCGGCGATCGATGCATCGTCGGTTTCCAGGCCGATGCGCCGCCCCTCGTGGCTGAAGTGCTGCCAGTAGCACAGCATGGAGCCCAGGCAGGCGAGCAGGCGGTCGGCCAGGTCGCGCGCACCCTCACTGACCTGCTCCGGACCCTCGGGTACGAGGCATCCCAGCGCCGACACCCCGGTGCGCAGCACATCCATGGGCTGGCTGCTGGCGGGCAGATTCTCGAGCACCGTCTTGACTGGCGAGGGCAGGTCGCGCAGGGCCGCGAGCTTGCGGTGGTAGGCGGCCAGCTCCGACACATTCGGCAATTTGCCGTGGATCAGCAGATAGGCGATCTCCTCGAACTCGCAGCTATCGGCAATCTCGAGAATGTCGTAGCCACGGTAGTGCAGATCGTTGCCACTGCGCCCGACGCTGCACAGCGCCGTGTTGCCGGCGACCACGCC
>DATDHV010000196.1:0-25761 GCA_036521395.1 Steroidobacteraceae bacterium
GCGAGCTGGCGCCCTAATCTGTTCGTGCACGAGCCGGGCGCGCAGGGCATAGAGGCGATCATTCGCAGCGTCGAGGGCGATCTGGCGACCCTCGAGCTGGCGCGCGATTTCCGCAGCGAGCGGCACAGCGTCTGGGGCATCACGGCGCGCAACCGCGAGCAGAATTTCGCGTTGAACCTGCTCATGGATGCCGATATCGACTTCGTGACGCTGCTCGGGCCGGCCGGCAGCGGCAAGACGCTGCTGGCGCTCGCCGCGGGGCTGGCGCAGACGCTCGAGCGCAACCGCTTCATCGAGATCATCATGACGCGTGTGACCATTCCGCTCGGGGAGGACATCGGCTTCCTGCCCGGCACCGAAGAAGAGAAGATGGAGCCCTGGATGGGCGCGCTGATGGATAATCTCGAAGTGCTGACCCGCAGCGACGAGGGCGGCAACTGGGGCCGGGCCGCCACCAACGACCTGCTGCGCAATCGCATCAAGATCCGTTCACTGAACTTCATGCGCGGCCGCACATTCCTGAACCGCTTCATCATCCTGGACGAGGCTCAGAATCTCACCCCCAAGCAGATGAAGGCACTGGTCACGCGCGCCGGTCCGGGCAGCAAGCTCGTCTGTCTCGGCAACATCGCCCAGATCGACACCCCCTACCTGACCGAAACCACTTGCGGCCTGACCTACGTCGTCAACCGCTTCCGCGGCTGGAGTCATTCGGGGCACGTCACACTGGTACGCGGAGAGCGCTCACGGCTGGCGGATTTCGCTTCCGAGGCGCTTTAGACCGAGCCTGCCGCAGCGGCGGAACCTTGCCGAGGCGGCAACGGTCGAAGCACTAACTGCTATAATCTCAAGCGCTTATGCGTCGCATCCTCGCTGCACTGCTCGGCTGTCTGCTCACGGTTACGGCCGGGTGGGCCGCGGACGTCGATGCCATTGCCAACTCTGCGATTGCCCCCGCCCCCAGCGTCGCGAGCGACCTGCCCGATCTGGGCGGCCCGGCCAACGCCATGATCAGCAAGTTCGACGAGTCGCAGATCGGGCGCATGGAGATGAACGAGCTGCGCGACCAGAACATGATACTCGAGGACCCGGAGGTCACCGACTACCTGCAGCAGCTCGGCTCGCGCCTGTCCTCGCAAGCGCGCGTGGACGACCAGACCTTTACCTACCTCGCTCTGCGCGAGCCCATCGTCAATGCGTTCGCCACCTTCGGCGGCTTCATCTGCATCAACAGCGGGCTCATCCTGCTGACCAACGATGAGGCGGAGCTGGCCAGCGTGATGGCGCACGAGACCGGCCACGTCGTACAGCGCCACATGGCGCGCGCGGTGCAGGCCGAGTCGCGCATGTCCCTCGCCTCCACCGCCGCCCTGCTGGCGGCGGTGCTGATCGGCGCCGCCAGCGGCGCGGGCGGCCAGGCCATCGAAGGGGCCATCGCCATGAGCCAGGGCATCGCCCTGCAACAGAGCATCAATTTCACCCGCAGCCAGGAGATCGAGGCCGATGCGGTGGGCATCCAGCTGCTGGCCGGCGCCGGCTTCGATCCGCAGGAAATGGCGACTTTCTTCGAGTCGCTGTCGCGCTCCGAGGGCCTGGCCGAAGGCGAGATACCGGCGCTGCTCCAGGATCACCCGGTCACCAGCGATCGCATCGCCACCGCCCGCGCGCGCGCGGCGCAGATGACCCGCGCCACGCCGCAGCCCGAGTCCGTGAGCTATTCCTTCATCAAGGAGCGCGTACGGGTACTGGTCACGCCGCCCGAGGCGCGGCCGGCCCAGTACTATGCGAACCTGCGCGAACACCGCACACTGACTCCGGCCGAGCGCTACGGGGAGGCGCTGCTGCAGATGCAGGACGGCAAGGCGGCGCAGGCCGTGCGCACTCTCAGCGAGCTGCAGGCCACCTATCCGCAGTTGACCATGCTGTATGCAGCGCTCGGGCAAGCCCTGGCGGCGGACGGGCAAACCGATGCCGCGCTAAGCTGGTTCGATCGCTCGGACCGCCTGTTCCCGCGCAACGTGCCGATCACTGTCCGCTATGCCGAGACCCTCATGCAGACCGGCCATGCCAAGCAGGCACATGAAATCCTGCTCGACCTGTTCAACAACGTGGACCCCTCCCCGCCGCAGATCCGCCTCACGGCCCTCGCGGCCAGCGCCGCCGGCGATCCCGGGGATGCCTATTACTACATGGCACAGTACGATCTCGCCGGCGGCAATCTGCCGCTCGCCAACCAGCAGCTCGAACTTGCGCTGGCCTCGCCGAACATCTCGGCAATCCAGCGGGCCCGCTTCCGCGCCCAGCTCGATGAGGTGCGCGGCTGGCTGCGCGAGCAGCAGGCCGCGCACCGGTCGACCGGCGGACGCTGAGCGCCCGCGGCGCGACCTGCTAGACTCCGGGCGGATGTCGACCTGCAAAATGCCGGCCTCGAGCCGACCACTGCGCGCATTCGTGACGCTGCTGGCCATGGTGCTGGGAGTCGCGGGCTGCGTGGCGCTGCCCAAGGGCGAGAAGCCCGATCCGCGCGATCGCTTCGAGCGCCTCAACCGCGGCATCTACATCTTCAATGTCAAGGTAGATCACGCCGTGCTGCGCCCGGCCGCGCGCACTTACGTGCGCATCACGCCGCGTCCGGTGCGCACCGGCGTATCGAACTTCATGAGCAACCTCACCTACACCACGACCATCCTGAATGATTTCCTGCAGGGTCATTGGCGCTTTGGCGTGAGTGATACGACGCGGCTGGTGGTCAATACGATCTTCGGCCTCGGCGGCATATTCGATGTCGCGACCCCCTCGGGCCTGGACCGCCACAGCGCTGATTTCGGCCAGACGCTGGGAAAGTGGGGGGTACACAGCGGCCCGTATGTGATGCTGCCGTTCCTGGGACCCTCGACCGTGCGCGACTCGTTCGGACTGCTCGCAGATGAGTACACCACGCCGCGCGCCTACATCACCGATCCGTACATACGCTGGAGCCTGTTCTCCGTCGATCTGCTCGACCATCGCGCCTCGCTGCTGCCCGAGGACAAGTTCATCGACCAGAGCTTCGATCCCTATGCCTTCATTCGCAACGTGTGGCTGCAGCGGCGCGACTACGAGGTGCACGGCGATCGCGCGCCCGAGGTGCCGCCCGATGAGCCGCCCGAGGATCAGTTACCGCCCGAATCTGGCGCCGGCTCGAGTGGCCCGCCGCCGCAGTAGCGCGCGCTCAGCCCCCGGTCCCGGCCGGCGCGATCAGCGCCTCGACCTCGCTCAGACGCGCCAGGGCCAGCAAGGTCTCGGGCGCCCGCCCATACCGCAGCGTACGCTGCCGGGCGCGTGCTTCGGCCAGCCAGTCCACCAGCAGCGCAAGGCCCGCGCTGTCGCTCGCGGCGATGGCGTGCAGGTCGAACTCGAGCCCGGCGGCCGCCGCAGCGATGCGCTCGAGGCCGGGGCGTCGCAGCCGCGGCACCGTGGCGAAGGTCAGCGGCGCCTCGAGCCGGAACACGCCGTGCGATACCGCGACGAAGGCGGCCTCGCCGTCGATGGCCGGCGCGGTAGCGGCAGCACTCAGTCCGCCGGTGCTGTGCTGCCCGGAACCGGACATCAGCTCTTCTTGCCCGTGGTGGCCCCGATGGCGGCGGGCTTCACGCCCGCCTCGAGTCGCGCGATCACCTCATCGAGCCCCTTCTGGTCGATCTCGGCACCGAAGTCATCGCGGAAGCTCTGGACGTAGCTGATGCCTTCGATGATCACGTCCCAGGCCTTCCAGCCCTGATCGGTCCGGTGCAGCGCGTAATTGACCGATACCTCGGTGCCGTCGTCCTTGCGCACCTGGGTACGCACGGTGGCGTACTGCGCCTTCGGATCGCCGGTGTAGGGAAACACCTTGAGCCGGTCGGCGGTGAAATCCACCAGCGCATCGCCGTAGTTGCTCAGCAGCGACTTGTAGAAGGCGTTGACGAAGCGGGTGCGCTGATCGGCGGTGGCCGAATTCCAATGGCGCGCCAGCACCAGGCGCGCCGAATACTCGGTATCGAAGTGCGGCAGCAGCACCTGATCGACCAGGTGGTGCACCTTGGAGGGATCCTTGCGGTAGTCGGCGCGGTGCGCGTCGAGATCCTTGAGCATCGCACTGGCGGCGGTCTGGATCAGGCTGGTGGGTGTGCTGGCATCCACCTGCGCGCCCAGATCCTCGGGTGCGGCGTTGGCGGCCAGGGCGCAGCTCGCCGCCAGCAGACTGCTCCACATCAAATGCCGCAGGTAGCGGACCGGGCTGGGTCTCATTTGCTGTCTCCTTTGCTGTCTCCCTGTTTGCCGGCACTGTTGGCGAAGAACTTGTTGATCAGGTTCTCGAGCACCATCGCCGACTGCGTGAACTGCAGCTGACTGCCGTCACGCAGGAATTTGTCGGAGCCGCCGGCCGAGATGCCGACGTAGTTCGCACCCAGCAGACCCGAGGTCTGGATTTCGGCGTCGCTGTCGTCGGGAATGTGCGCATACTGACGATCGATGCTCAGCGTCACGGCCGCCTTGTACTCCGAGGTGTCGAGGTCGATGGCCGACACGCGGCCGATGCGCACGCCGGCCATGTTCACCGGAGCGCCGACCTTCAGGCCACCGATATTGTCGAATTTGGCGATGACGTTATAGCTCGCGCCGGTACGATGTAGCTGTAGGCCGCTGCCGGGGAGCTGTGTAGTCAGGAATGCCAGAGCCGCAAAGCCGAGCAGGACGAACAGGCCGGTTCCGAGATCGATCGAGCGATTGGGCTGGGCCATGATGGACTCTCCGCGCAAACTTACAGGAACAATGCCGTCAGGATATAGTCGAGCATGAGGATCAGCACCGCGGAAGTCACCACGGTGCGGGTGGTGGCCAGGCCCACGCCCTCGGCCGTCGGCTCGGAATAGTAGCCCTCGTAGACCGCGACCAGGCTGCAGGCCACGCCGAACACCAGGCTCTTGATCACGCCCTCGCGAATATCGCGCAGGTCCACCGCATTCACGGTCTGCGACCAGAAGGTGCCCGCCGGGATGCGCATCATCACCACGCCGATGAGCTGCGTGCCGTAGATGCCGATGCAGTTGAAAATGGCGGTGAGCAGCGGCACGGCGATCACGCCGCCGAGAAAGCGCGGTGCCACCACGTAACGCACCGGATCGACGGCCATCATCTCCATGGCCGTGAGCTGATCGGTCGCGCCCATGAGCCCGATCTCGGAGGCCAATGCGGTGCCGGCCCGGCCGGCGAACAGCAGCGCGGTCAGCACCGGTCCGAGCTCGCGGATCAAGCCGAGCGCGGCGGCCACGCCGAGTGCCGATTCCGAGCCGAATCGCGCCAGCAGGTCATAGCCCTGCAATCCCAGCACCATGCCGACGAACAGGCCGCAAAGCATGATGATGACCAGCGAGCGAGCACCGGCGTTGTAGATCTGCTCGACCACCAGCCGCGGCCGCGCCAGCGCCGGCACGCACTGCCCGACTACGCGCAGCAGAAACCGCGTCACGGCGCCGAGCTTGATCAGGCCCCGGACCGCGGCGTCGAGTGTGGCGGGGGCGCTCATGGCCGACCTCAGGGGCGCTGCCGCTCTAGCAGCTCGGTGTAATAGTCGGGCGCGGGATAGTGGAAAGGCACGGGCCCGTCGGGCGCGCCGCTCATGAACTGCCGCACCACGCCCGAGGTCTCCTGCTGCAGCTCGGCCGGACTGCCCTCGGCCACGACCGTGCCGCCCGACAGCAGGTAGCTGCGATCGGCGATGACGCCGATCTCCTGCACGTCGTGCGAGACCAGTACGCTGGTGATGTGCAGCGCGCGATTGAGTGATTGAATGAGCCGCAGGATGACGCCCTTGGAGATCGGATCCAGTCCGACGAAGGGCTCGTCGTACAGCAGTACCTCGGGATCCATGACGATGGCGCGCGCCAGCGCCACGCGCCGCGCCATGCCGCCGGAGAGCTCCGAGGGCATGAGCTCGGCGGCGCCGCGCAGTCCCACCGCCTGCAGTTTCATGAGCACCAGCTCGCGCAGCACCGGCTCGGGCAGCCGCGCATGCTCGCGCACCGGGAACGCCACGTTCTCGAACACCGACATGCCCGTGAGAAGCGCGCCGTTCTGAAACAGCAGCCCGATGCGCTGGCGCAGCGCGAAGAGCTGCGCTCGCCCGAGAGTCGCGACGTCCTGGCCGAAGGCCCGGATGCGACCCTGCTGGGGCAGGATCTGGCCCATGATCAGCCGCAGGAGCGTGGTCTTGCCGGTACCTGACGGCCCCATGATGGCGGTGATGGCACCGCGTTCGACACGCAGGTTCAAGCCGCTGAAGACGGTGTGCGCGCCGATCGCGTAATGCACGTCGTGCACGTCGATCAGCGGCTCGACCGTGTCCTCGGCGCGCTGACTCAACCGCTTCGGCCCCAGGCGTCGCCGGTCCCGTTGCGGGGCTGGCGCCTCATGCGGCCTGCTGCTCCATGCCGGCCTGGAATGCGCCGCTGCGCGCGAGCCCGTTGAGCCGCGCCCACTTCTGGAACTCCTTCTGGGCTGCCGGCACGTTGCCGCTCTTGCCACCCCAGGTGGAGAGCGCGGCATCCTGCAGCGCGCGCCCATAGCTGAAGGAGAGCTGCCAGGGCAGTGGCCCGAGGCGGTTCATCAGCGACAGGTGCAGCGCCGCCTCGGTCGAGGACTGCCCGCCGGAGAGGAAGGCGACGCCGGGCACGGCGGCGGGCACGTGGCGCTTGAGACAGCGCAGGGTAGCCGCGGCGACCTGTTCCGGCGTCGCCGGCGTCGGGCATTTCTTGCCGGCGATGACCATGTTCGGCTTCAGGATCATGCCCTCCAGGTACACCCGCGCCCGCAGCAGCTGCGCGAATACCTCGGCCAGGGTCGCGTCGGTCACTTCCTCGCAGCGCTCGAGCGTGTGGGCGCCGTCCATGAGCACCTCCGGCTCCACGATCGGAACGATGTTCTGCTCCTGGCACAGCGCGGCATAGCGGGCCAGTGCGTGCGCATTGGCCTCGATGGCCGAGCGCGTGGGAATAGCGGCGCCGATGTCGATCACCGCGCGCCACTTGGCGAAGCGCGCGCCGAGGCGGTAGTACTCGATGAACCGCTCGCGCAGGCCGTCCAGGCCCTCGGTGATGGTCTCGTGCGGATGCAGCGCCAGCGCCTTGGCGCCGGTGTCGACCTTGATGCCCGGCAGCATGCCGGCCTTGGTCAGGTATTCGGCGAACGGCTGGCCCTCGCGGGTCTTCTGGCGGATGGTCTCATCGTAGAGAATCACGCCGCTGATCCACTGCGCCACCTCGGGGGTGGTGAACAGCAGCTCGCGGTAGGCGCGGCGATGTTCCTCGGTCGAGGGGATGCCGATCTTCTCGAACCGTTTGGTACACGTCGCATTGCTCTCGTCCGCAGCCAGAATCCCCTTGCCTTTGGCCACCATGGCGGCGGCGACGCGTTCCAGGTCGCTATGAGACATTGCCTAACCTCCGAATAGTGAGTCAGTGAGCATACCAAAGCCGTGCCGGGGGCGGCCGCAGCCCCGCTTGAAGACGCCGCTTCTCATTCGCCACATATGGCACTAAAATAGTCCTACATTGAGGACCCCTTCATGCTGCGTATTAGCAAACTGACCGATTACGCCACCGTGATCCTCGCGCGCCTGGCCGCCGAGCCCGAGCAGCGCTTCACGGCGGCACAGATTGCCGCGGAAACGCATCTGGCAGCGCCCACGGTCTCCAAGCTGCTCAAACAGCTCCACCGGCAGGGACTGGTGGTGTCCACGCGCGGCGCCGCCGGCGGCTACCGTCTCGCGCGCCCTGCCACCGAGATCTCCGCGGCCCAGATCCTCGATGCGCTGGACGGACCTGTGGCACTGACCGAATGCTCGGGCTCGGTCAGCCACTGCGGCATCGAGCGCACCTGCCGCGTGGGCCATTCCTGGCAGCGCGTCAATATTGCCATCCGGCGCTCGCTGCAGGAGATCACGCTGCTCGAGCTGGCCGGTCTCTCGACCGCCGCCAGCCGTAATTCGGCGCTGGACCGCGGCATCACGGTGGTGCTGGGCAACATGGCCGCCCGCAGCCTCAAGCGTGAGCCGCTATGAGCGCCCCGGATCTCGAAGCGCTGGTGAGCCGCAGCTACCGGCACGGCTTCGTCACCGACATCGATGCCGACACCGTACCGCCCGGACTGGATGAGAGCGTGGTGCGCCTGATCTCGCGCAAGAAGCACGAGCCGCAGTTCCTGCTCGACTGGCGCCTGCGGGCCCTGCGGCACTGGCAGAACATGCGTGAGCCGCACTGGGCGCATCTGCGCTACGCGCCGATCGACTACGGCGCGATCTCGTACTATTCGGCGCCCCGGCAGAAGACCGACGGGCCCAAGAGCCTGGCGGAGGTGGATCCGAAGCTGCTGGCCACCTACGATCGGCTCGGCGTGCCGCTGCACGAGCGCGCGCGGCTCGCCGGCGTGGCCGTCGATGCCGTATTCGACAGCGTCTCGGTCGCGACCACCTTCAAGCAGAAACTGGCCGACGCCGGGGTCATATTCTGTCCGTTCTCCGAGGCGGTGCAGCATCACCCGGCGCTGCTCGAGCAGTATCTGGGCACGGTCGTGCCGTACACGGACAATTTTTTCGCCACCCTCAACTCCGCGGTGTTCACCGACGGCTCGTTCGTGTACGTGCCTCCCGGGGTGCGCTGCCCGATGGAGCTGTCGACGTATTTCCGCATCAACGCCGCCAATACCGGGCAGTTCGAGCGCACGCTGATCATCGCCGATGCAGGCAGCTACGTGAGCTACCTGGAGGGCTGCACCGCGCCGATGCGCGATGAGAACCAGCTACACGCGGCGGTGGTCGAGCTGATCGCGCTCGATGATGCACGCATCAAGTACTCAACCGTGCAGAATTGGTATCCGGGCGACGAGCAGGGACGCGGCGGCATCTACAACTTCGTCACCAAGCGTGGCGAGTGCCGCGGCCGCAATGCGCACATCTCCTGGACACAGGTGGAGACCGGCTCGGCCATCACCTGGAAGTATCCGAGCTGCATCCTGCGCGGCGAGAACTCGATCGGCGAGTTCTACTCGGTGGCAATGACCAACCATTATCAGCAGGCCGATACCGGCACCAAGATGATTCACATGGGCGCCAACTCGCGCAGCACCATCATCTCCAAGGGCATCTCGGCAGGGCACGGCCAGAACACCTACCGTGGTCTGGTCAAGATCATGCCCACGGCCACCGGCGCGCGTAATTTCACCCAGTGCGATTCGCTGCTCATGGGCAAGCATTGCGGCGCCCATACCTTCCCGTACGTGGAGGTGCGTAATCCCACCGCCACGGTCGAGCACGAGGCGAGCACATCGCGCATCAGCGACGAGCAGCTTTTCTACTGCCTGCAGCGCGGAGTCGGCTCCGAGGACGCCGTGAACATGATAGTGAGCGGATTTTGTCGCTCAGTTTTCAAGGAGTTACCGATGGAATTTGCAGTAGAAGCTCAAAACCTGCTGGCGGTGAGCCTCGAAGGAGCGGTGGGATGAGCACCGCGCCGCTGCTTGAAGTGCGCGATCTGCACGCCCGAGTCGGCGGCCAGAACGTGCTCAACGGCATCACCCTGAGCGTACGGGCCGGGGAGGTGCACGCCATCATGGGCCCCAACGGCTCGGGCAAGAGCACGCTCGCCTACGTACTGGCGGGCCGGCCCGGCTACGAGGTGGTCTCGGGCAGCGCAAGCTTCGAGGGCCGCGACCTGCTCGCCCTCGCGCCCGAGGAGCGCGCGCGCGCGGGATTGTTCCTGGGATTCCAATACCCGGTCGAGATTCCCGGCGTCAACAACGCTTATCTGCTCAAGACCGCGCTCAATGCCCAGCGGCGCGACCGCGGCCTGCCCGAGCTCGATGCCTTCGAGTTCCTGGCACTGGTGCGCGCCAAGACGCAGCTCATGCGCATCGATGAGAGCTTCCTCGGCCGCGGCGTCAACGAAGGCTTCTCCGGCGGGGAGAAGAAGCGCAATGAGGTGCTGCAGATGCTGGTGCTCGAGCCGCGGCTGGCACTGCTCGACGAAACCGATTCCGGCCTCGATATCGACGCGCTCAAGCTGGTCGCCAACGGCGTGAACTCCCTGCGATCGGCCGAGCGCTGCATCGTGCTCGTGACGCACTACCAGCGCCTCCTCGATCACGTGGTGCCCGACGTGGTGCACGTACTGGCGCGCGGGCGCATCGTGCGCAGCGGCGACCGTACGCTGGCGCTCGAGCTCGAGCGGCGCGGCTATGACTGGGTTACCGAGCAGGCGGCTGCGTGAATAGCGCCACCGGCCTCGCCCCCGCCGCCCGCCCCGGCATGCTCGATCGCGTGCTGCGCGAGTATCACGGCGTCGCCGAGCTGCTGCCCGGCGATGCACAGGCGCGCGCCGCGCGCGCGCGCGCGGCCGCGCAGCTCACCGAGCTTGGCTGGCCCTCGTGGCGCGATGAACACTGGCGCTATGCCAATCTGCGCGCCTTCGAGCACCTGAGCGCTTTCAGCCCGTGCGCACTCGCAGAACCGCCGTCGACGCCGGAGCTGCGCGAGCTCGCGCTGCCCGCGCCCACGCCCGGCTTCACCCGCCTGCTCTATGTCGACGGCGTGCACGTCGAAGGCGCGGCGCCGCAGGCCGGGGGGCGCGCACCGGACCTGCCGCACGCGTGGCCCGCCGAGCAGCGCCTCGGGCTGCTGTGCGACATGTTCGCGACCGACGCGGCGCGCCTGCGCGTGCGCGGCGAGGCCGCCATCGAAGTGGTGTTTGCCACCAGCGGCCGCGGCGGCGCCGACGCGGCGTATCCGCGACTGCAAGTGCAACTCGAGCCCGGCAGCCGCCTCGAGCTCATTGAACGTCATGTGGGTGAACCCGCGGCGCCCGCGCTCGTGGCCTGCAACGTCACACTCGAGCTCGCGCGCGACGCCATGCTCTCGCACTACCGCCTGCAGCACTACGGCCGCAACGTGCTGTTTGCCGACACGCTCTGGGCCGCCCTCGGCGAGGGGGCGCGCTACGGCGTGCGCTCGGTGTCGGTCGGCGCCGGCACCGCACGTACCAGCGCACTGGTGCAGCTCGGCGGCCGCGCCGCCGCCCTGAACTGGCAGGCCATCGCCGCCGGCCGCGGCGAACAGATGCACGACACCGCGCTGAAGGTCGAGCACGGCGCCCCCGATGCCGACACGGTGGAAACCTTTCGCGGCATCGCCGACGGGCGTGCGCGCGTCGCCTTCAGCGGCCACATCAACATCCATGCGGCCGCGCCCGGCTCGCAGGCCCGCCAGTCGCTGCGCGGGCTCATCGAGGGAGCCGGCGCCGAGATCGATCTGCGCCCGCGCCTGGAAATTCTGACCGACGAGGTACGCGCGGTGCACGGGGCGACCACCGGCCGGCTCGATGAGGATCTGCTGTTCTACCTGCTCGCCCGCGGCATCGACCGCCAGACCGCGCGCGCGCTGCTCAAGTGGGCGTTCCTGAGCGACGTGCTGCGCGAATTCGAGCTGCCGGCGCTGCGCGCCGAGGCCGAGCGGCTGACCGCCGGCCAGCTCGAGGACGTGCAGGCCGTGGGAGCCTTGTCGTGAGCGCGACTCCCGCCCTCGCCGCCGCACATTACGATGTGGCGCGCGTGCGCGCCGAGTTTCCCATCCTCGCCCGCCCCATCAACGGCCGGCCGCTGGTCTATCTCGACAGTGCCGCATCCGCGCAGCGCCCGCTGCCGGTGCTGCGCGCGGTCGAGCACTACGAGACCACGCTGCACGCCAATGTGCATCGCGGGGTACATACGCTGAGCCAGTGGGCCACCGACGCCTACGAGCGCGCGCGCGAGACCGTGCGCCGCTTCATCAACGCGCGCTCGAGCCGCGAGATCATATTCGTGCGCGGCACCACCGAGGCGATCAACCTGGTGGCCAACAGCTGGGGCCGCGGCCATCTCAGCGCCGGGGACGAGGTGCTGATCACCCACCTCGAGCACCACGCCAACATCGTCCCCTGGCAGATGATCTGCGCCGCCACCGGGGCGAGGCTGCGAGCCGCGCCGGTCACCGCCGCCGGGGAGCTGGATCTGGATGCCTTCGAGCAGATGCTCAATGCCCGCACGCGCCTGGTCGCGGTCGCGCACGTCTCCAATGCACTCGGCACGGTGCTGCCGGTGCAGCAGATCGTGCGCCTCAGCCATGCGCGCGGCGTACCGGTGCTGCTCGACGGCGCGCAGGCGGTGGCGCACGCGACGGTCGACGTGCGCGCGCTGGACTGTGATTTCTACGCCTTCTCGGGCCACAAGGTATACGGCCCGACCGGCATCGGCGTGCTCTACGGGCGCGAGTCGCTGCTGGCGGCGATGCCCCCGTGGCAGGGCGGCGGCGACATGATCCTTTCGGTCAGCATCGAATCCTCCACCTACAACGATCTGCCGGCGAAGTTCGAGGCCGGCACGCCCAACATTTCCGGCGCCGTTGGCCTGGGCGCGGCGCTCGAATATGTCGAGAGCCTCGGACGCGAGGCGATCGCCGCACACGAGCATGGCCTGCTCGAGCTGACCGATGAGCGCCTCGCGACGCTGCCGGGCCTGCACCTGATCGGCACGGCTCCGGGCAAGGCTGCGGTGGTGTCCTTCACCATGGACGGGGTCCATCCGCACGACATCGGTACCATTCTCGACAGCCAGGGCATCGCGATCCGCACCGGCCATCACTGCGCCATGCCCATCATGCAGTTCTACGGGCTGCCGGCCACCGCCCGCGCCTCCTTCGGCTGCTACAACAGCGTGCAGGACGTGGAGCGGCTGGTCCAGGGGCTGCGCACCGTGCGCGAGCTGTTCGGCTGATGTGCGAGGTGCCGCGCTGATGGATCTGAAAGAGCTGTATCGCGAGGTCATCCTCGACCACAACCGCAGTCCGCGCAATTTCGGCCGGCTCGACCCGGCCGACGCCGTGGCTGCCGGCCGCAATCCGCTGTGCGGCGATACGCTGGATCTGACGCTGCGCCTCGAGGGCGATCGGGTCACGGACCTGCGCTTCGAGGGACAGGGTTGCGCAATCTCGGTGGCCTCGGCTTCGATGATGAGCGAGGCGGTCAAGGGTCGCCGCCGCGAGGACATCGAACGCCTCTACGCCCAGGTGCACGCCCTGCTCACCGGACGGCCCAACGCCGATGAGCGCGAGCTCGGCAAGCTCGCGGCTCTCGGCGGGGTCATGGAATTCCCCGCGCGGGTCAAGTGCGCTAGCCTGTGCTGGCACACGCTGCACGCGGCTCTCAGCGACGCCCGCGCGCCCGTGTCGACGGAGTGAGTCATGCGAGCGTACGAGAACGAGCCGGTCGTCATCCAGCGCGACGTTGAGGCGGTCATGGTGCCCGGCGGCCAGCCAATCACCCTCAAGCTCGGCCTGGCCGGTTACATCACGCAGGCCCTGGGTGGCAGCTTCACGCTCTATGTCGAGGGTAATCTCTATCGGCTGGCCGGCGATCAGGCCGACGCCATCGGCAAGGAGGTCGTGCGGCCACCGCAGCTGCCGCCCAATGCCACCGAGGAAGATGTGCGCGAACTGGCATGGCAGCAGATGCGCGGCTGCTTCGATCCGGAGATCCCGATCAATATCGTCGATCTGGGCCTGGTGTACGAATGTGAGGTGACTGCGGCTGCCAGCGGCAGCCGCGACATCCGCATTACCATGACGCTCACGGCGCCTGGCTGCGGCATGGGCGAGGTGCTGGTTCAGGACGTGAAGGAGAAAGTGGGGAGCATCCCGACCGTCGGCCGCGTCGAGGTGAATCTGACGTTCGACCCGCCATGGAGCCAGTCGATGATGTCGGATGCCGCGCGCCTGCAGACCGGCATGACCTGGTAAGGCGCTGACGGGCGCGTGAAGCAGCTCCTGCTACTGCGCCATGCGCATGCCGAGACGCCGCGGGCGGGCGTGGCGGACGTTGACCGGCCGCTAAGCGAGCGCGGGCGCGCCGAAGCCCTCGATGCGGCGCAATGCGTGTCCGCGGCGGGAATAGTGATCGAGGCCGTGCTGGCCAGTCCGGCGGCGCGTGCCCGGGAAACCGCGGCCCTGCTCGCGACGCAGCTCGCCATCGCCGGCCGCCTCGACATCGACCCCGCGCTGTATGCCGGCAGCCCCGACGAGCTGCTCGCCCCCGTGCGCCGATGTCCCGATGAGCTGCGGATCGTGCTCGTGGTGGGCCACAATCCCGGCCTCAGCGAGCTGGCGCAGCGCTTCAAGCGCACCGCGCCCGCGATCGAGCTGCGCACCTCGGGCCTATGCGCCATCGGCTTCGAGGCGCAAATGCACTGGTCCGAGCTGTGCTCGCAGCTCGCCACCGGCATCAGCGTGCTGCGCTGAGGGGCCGCGCCCGAGCCGTCCGCGGCCGCCGGCCGCGTGCCTATTCGACAGTGCAGAAACAGTAGGCGTACAGCGCATGGGGCGCGGTGAGCCGCGCCCAGCGCGCAAGTTCGCGATCGAGCGGCGCCAGATGCCGCGCCAGCGCGCCCATGCCGCCGCGGGCCCAACCGATGCGCTCGAGCACTCCCTCGCCGCTCGAGCGCACCTGCAGCAGCAGCTGCTGCGGCCAGCTCAGCTCGAGCTCGATGCGCCGCACACCGTAGGGGGCGTGGAGTCCCGCGCGACTGGCCGCCGTCTTGATCGCATCCTGGTAGCTGCCGAAGCGGTCGATGAGCCCGATGGGCAGCGCATCGATCCCGGCCCAGACGCGGCCCTGGGCGATCGCTTCGATGGCATCGCGCGTCTTGCCGCGGCCGGCCGCGACGCGCTCGAGGAACTGCCCGTAGGTGTGGTCGACGGTGCTCTGCAGCAGCCTGCTGGCGCCTTCCGACAGCGGCCGGTCCAGCTCCATGGCGCCCGACAGCGGCGTGGTGCCGACGCCGTCGACATTGACGCCCAGCTTCGCGAGCGTGCGATTGAAGGTCGGCACGCTGGCGAACACCCCGATCGATCCGGTGATGGTGTTGGCGCTGGCGATGATCTCATCGGCCGGCGAGGCGATGTAGTAGCCGCCCGAGGCGGCGACGTCGCTCATCGACACCACCACCGGCTTGCCCGCAGCGCGCAGCGCGCGCACCGCGCGGTAGATCTGCTCGGAGGCCAGCACGCTGCCGCCGGGACTGTCCACGCGCAGCACCACGGCGCGGATGTCCTCATCCTGCAGCCCCTGGCGCAGCAGTTGCGACATCGAGTCCCCGCCGATGAGACCCGGTGGCTGCTTGCCGTCGAGGATCTCGCCGCTGGCGATGATCACGCCGACGGCCGCGCCCTTGCCGCGCAGCTTGTCCTCGGCGTGCGTGGCGCGCAGGTAATCGCCGACCGATATCTGGTGATAGGACTTGCTGACGCTATCGGCGCCGACCAGCTCGACCATGCGTGCCTCGACCTGCTGCGCGGCCGCCAGGTCCGTGACCAGTCCGCCGTCCTTCGCCACCCTCGCGGTGTCTCCGCCCGCGGCGGTCACGGCGTCGACGTAATTGGCGGCGTACTGCGCTACCGCCTGGCTCTGCAGATTGCGCGCCGTGGCGATCGCGCGGCAGTAGCCGCGCCAGAGCGCGCCGAGATAGGCCTCGCTCTCTTGACGGTCCTCGCTCGACATGTCGCGGCGCGTGTAGGTCTCGGCCGCGCTCTTGTACTTGCCGGCGCGGAACAGGTGCATGTCGATGCCAAGCTTGTCGAGCGCGTCCTTGAAGAACAGACGATAGCGGTCATAGCCATCGAGCAGGACGAAGCCGAAGGGATCGAGATAGATCTCGTCGGCCTGGGCGGCGAGGTAATACTGGCTTTGAAGGAAGTAACTGCCCTGGGCGATGACTTTCTTGCCGCTGCGGCGAAACTCGCCGATCGCGGCCGCCAGCTCCTCGAGCTTGACCTGCCCGGCCCCGTCCATGTCGTCGGTGTCGATCAACAGCGCGCCGATGCGCGGATCGACGGCGGCGGCGCGAATCGCCGTGGTCAGATCCCACAGCAGGGTCTGCGGCTGACCCGAGCCCTGTGCCTCATCGAGCGCGCGCTGCAGCGGCGCGCCGCTGAGCTGCTCGACGATGTCGCCCGAGGGGCGCACTACCAGCGCCGCCTTCGCCGGCACGCGCGGCGTGGCCTGGTGCAACGCGCCGATCACCAGGCCGAGCAATCCGAGCAGCAGCAGCAGGTGCAGGAAACGGCGCAGCACATCCAGCCCGCGCCATACTCCGTGCAGGAAGCTGCCGAGGGTTTGCATCGGCGCGCAGCGCCCGCGGCGCTAGACTTTTTCTTCGATGCGTGCGGCCTTGCCGGTGCGCTCGCGCAGGTAGTAGAGCTTCGCGCGCCGCACGCTGCCGCGGCGCTTGATTGCGATCTCGCTGATGCTCGGGCTGTGGGTCTGGAACGTGCGTTCCACTCCCTCGCCGTGCGAGACCTTGCGCACCGTGAAGGAAGAGTTGTAACCGCGGTTACTGCGCGCGATCACGACGCCCTCGTAGGCCTGTACGCGTTCGCGATCGCCCTCGACCACCTTGATCTGCACCACGACCGTGTCGCCCGGCTTGAAATCCGGCACCGTGCGCGTCATACGCTCGGCTTCGAGTGTGCGGATGATGTTGCCCATGTTCGTTTCCCCTTCAGCGTTGCGCGCGCTCGCGCTGCTCCGTCAAAAATTCCTCGAGCAATGCCCGACGCTGCGCATCCAGCGGCCGGCGGCTGATCAACTCGGGTCGCCGCAGCCAGGTGCGCCCCACACTCTGCTTGAGCCGCCAGCGCTCGATCGCAGCATGATCGCCCGAGCTCAGCACCGCGGGCACGCACCGGCCCTCGAATTCCTCGGGCCGCGTGTACTGCGGCCAGTCGAGCAGGCCGTCGGTGAACGAGTCCTGCGCGCTCGAGCGCTCGTCACCGAGCGCACCGGGCATCAGCCGCGCCAGCGCATCGATCAGCACCAGCGCCGGCAGCTCGCCGCCCGAGAGCACATAATCGCCGATCGACAGTTCCCGGTCGACCGCCAGCATCAGCACGCGCTCGTCCAGACCCTCGTAGCGGCCGGCGATCAGCACCAGGCCGGGCAGCCCCGCCAGGGCCGCCACGCCGCCCTGGGTAAGCGGCTCACCCTGCGCCGAGAGGGCGATGCGCACACTGCCCGTCGGCGCCCGCCGCCGTGCCGCCTCGATGGCCGCGCACAGCGGCTCGGGCTTGAGCACCATGCCCGGACCGCCGCCGTACGGCCGGTCATCGACCGTGCGGTGCGCATCGGTGGTATGCACCCGCGGGTCCTCGGTCCCCACGCTGAGCAGTCCACGCTGCAGCGCGCGCGCGAGCACCCCGTGGCGCAGCGCATCGGCGATCATCTCCGGGAACAGCGTGACGACTTCGATCCGCACCGTAGCCTCAAAAATCAGCCGGCCAGTCGACTTCGATCTCGCGCCGCAGCAGATCTACGCGCCTGAGGTGCGGCGGGCCCGCGGGCACCATGTAGTCCCGCTCCCCGCGCACCAGCATCACCGGCGCGGCAGGGGCCGCCAGGAAGTCCTGCAGCGAACCCAGGAGCACGCCTTGCGTGTTGCGCACCGCGAATCCCAGCAGATCCTCGCGGTAGTACTCGTGCTCGGCCGCGGCCGGCAGCGCCGCGCGCTCGATCAGGATGTCGCATCCGCACAGCGCCTCGGCTGCATCGTGATCGCCGATACCCGCCAGCACGGCCCGCAGCACGTGACCATCCCATTGCGCCTGCAGTACCTCGAACGTGCGCTCCTCGCCCTGCGGGCCGGCGGCGGAGCGCCGCAGGCGCCAGTGCCGGTGCTGCAGCAGCGCGTCGGGCGGCTCGGTGTACGAGAGCGCCCTGACCCAGCCACGCAGGCCGTGCGTGGCGACGATGCGGCCGAGGACGATGTAGCGATTCAGGCAGCCGCGGCCGGAGAGGCGGCTTCCCGGCGATGCTTCGCGACCAGCGAGCGCACGCGGTCGGACTGCTGCGCGCCGAGCCTGACCCAGTGATCGATGCGCTCGAGATCGAGCTTGAGGCGCGTATCCTTGCCACGCGCCACCGGATTGAAATAGCCCACGAGCTCGAGGCTCGAGCCGCCCTGGCGCTCACGGCTGTCCGTGACCACGACATGGTAGAAGGGCTGGTTCTTGGCGCCGCGGCGCGTGAGACGAATGGTGACCATGATCGGTATTCGGTGGTGCCCAAAAAAGAGCGCGGATTCTACGCAAATTGATCGGCAGATGAAAGGCTTAAGCCGCCCCGGTGGCGCCCCTCAACGCCCGCGCGGCGCTCCGGGAGGGCTCCCGCCGCGCAATCCGTCCATGAGCCGCCCGAGCTTTCCGCCCTTCATGCCCTTCATGAGCTTCTGCATCTCCATGAATTGCTTGAGTAAGCGATTGACGTCCTGAACCTGGACCCCGGCGCCGGCCGCGATGCGGCGGCGGCGCGAGCCGTCGATGATCCCGGAGCGCAGCCGTTCCTGGCGGGTCATGGAATCGATGATGGCAATCTGGCGCCGCAGCTCGCGATCGGCCTGGTCGGGCGGCACGGCGGCGCGGCGACCGGCGAGGTGCGCCGGCAGCTTATCCATGACCGCGCTCAGACCGCCGAGCTTGCGCACCTGCTCGAGCTGCTCGCGCAGATCGAGCAGGTTGAAGCTCTTGCCCGAGGCTACCTTGCGCGCGAGCCTCTCGGCCGTGTCGACATCGACCTGGCGCTGTACGTCCTCGACCAGCGAGACCACATCGCCCATGCCGAGGATGCGCGAGGCCATGCGCTCGGGATCGAAGGGTTGCAGCGCATCGAGTTTCTCGCCCACGCCGAGGAACACGATCGGCTTGCCCGTCACCGCGCGCACCGAGAGCGCCGCACCGCCGCGGGCGTCGCCGTCGGCCTTGGTGAGGATGATGCCGGTGAGCTCGAGGGCGGCCCCGAACGCGCGCGCGGCATTGACGGCATCCTGTCCGGCCATGGCGTCGACCACGAACAGGCGCTGATGCGCGCCCGCGGCCCGATCGATGGCCTGTACCTCGGCCATGAGCTCGGCGTCGACGTGCAGGCGCCCGGCCGTATCGATGATCAGGGTTTCATAGACCCCGCGGCGCGCGCCCTCGAGCGCGGCGCGTGCGATGGCCGCGGGCGCCTCGCCGGACGCGCTCGGAAAGAAATCCGCCCCGACACTCTGTGCCAGGCGCTCGAGCTGCAGGATGGCCGCGGGTCGGCGCACATCGGTGCTCACGAGCAGTACCCGCCGCCGCTGCGCCTCCTTGAGCCAGCGCGCGAGCTTGCCGGCCGTGGTGGTCTTGCCGGCGCCCTGCAGCCCGGCGAGCAGCACCACCTGCGGCGGCTGCACATTGAGCGTGAATCCGGCTGCGCCGGCGCCCAGCAGCGTCACCAGCTCGCGGTGCAGAATGCCGATGAAGGCCTGACCAGGTGTCAGGCTGGTGGCTACCTCGGCGCCCAGGGCGCGCGTCTTCACGACGTCGATGAAGCTCTTGACGACCGGCAACGCCACGTCGGCCTCGAGCAGCGCCATGCGCACCTCGCGCAGCGTCTCGGCGACGTTCTCTTCGGTCACGCGGCCCCGACCGCGCAGGCCCTGCACGGCCGCGGCCAGGCGTTCAGTCAGTTTGTCGAACATGGTGCGGAAGTGCGGCCGCGCCGCCCTATACAGCTATGGCATGACCCATTATAAGGACCCGGTGGACAACGCGCCGACGATGGTTCTGATCCTCATCCTGCTCGCGCTGCTGTTCGTCATCGCCTTCTCCGCCGGCACCGAAGTGGCCATGCTGTCGGTGAACCGCTACCGCATCCGTCACCGCGCCAGTCTCGGGGAACGGCGCGCGCGGCTGCTCGAAACCCTGCTGGCGCAGCCCGACCGGTGGCTGGGCGCCAATCTCGTGATCCTCGCGCTCGCGAGCGTCGCGGCCACCACCGTGGCGACGCTGCTGGCGCAGCGCACCGGAGAGCATCTGGCGCTGCCGCTCATGATGATCCTGCTGACGGTGGTGATGATCGTCTTCTGCGAGCTGGCGCCCAAGATCTTCGCCGCGGTCCACTCCGAGAGCGTGGCGCTGGGCTCGGCGTACATCTACCTGGTGCTGCTCTGGGTCAGCACGCCGGCGGTGTGGGTCACCAATCACATGGCGCAGGGCTTCCTGCGCCTGATCGGTGTCACGCGGCGCACGCGCGCGAGCCAAGCGCTCTCGACCGACGAGCTTCGCACCGTGGTGGCTGAAGCCAGCGCGCTGGTGCCGCAGCGCCATCGCCAGATGCTGCTGTCCATCCTCGATCTCGAGCGCGTCAGTGTCGATGACATCATGATTCCGCGCCAGGAGATCTCGGCCATCGACATCTCGATGAACTGGGACGACATCCTCGATCGCCTGCGCCAGACGCCGCATTCGCGCCTGCCCGTCTACGACGGCTCGCTCAGCAACCTGATCGGCACCCTGCAGATGAAGCGCGTGGCGCAGGAGCTGGCCCGGGGCACGCTCAGCCGCGAGCGGCTCATGGAGCTCGCCTCTGCGCGCGAGCCCTACTTCGTACCCGAGGGCACCACGCTCACGCAGCAGCTGGCGCAGTTCCAGCGTACGCGGCGCCGCCTGGCCTTCGTCGTCAACGAGTACGGCGATATCGCCGGGCTGGTCACGCTCGAGGACATCCTCGAGGAGATCGTCGGGGAATTCACCACCGACCCGACCGCCGTCACGCACAAGGATGTGAGCCGCGACGCCGCCGGCAACTGGCTCGTGAATGCGAGCGCGACCATCCGCGCCCTCAATCGCTCGCTCGGCTGGAAGCTGCCCGCGCTTGGCCCGCGTACGCTCAACGGACTGCTGCTCGAGAAACTCGAAACCATTCCCGCCCCCGGCACCGCGCTGCGCATCGGCGATTACGAGTTCGAGGTGCTGCAGATCGCCGACAATGCGATCCGCACGGTGCGGGTACGGCGCGCCCCACCCTCCCAGCAGGCCGGCGCCGGCGTCTAGGAGCGCGGCTGCGCCTGCAGCGGCTGCGGCATGCCGAAGGCCGCGGCGATGGCCTCGCCAAGGCTCGAAACACCCACCAGCGTGACCCCGGCCGCGCCATGAGGCATCTCCCCCCGCGGCAGGTTGTCGCGCGGCAGGATAACGCGGGTGAATCCGAGCTTGGCGAGCTCGCGCAGGCGCTCCTCGCCGTGGGCGACCGGCCGCACCTCGCCGGTCAGGCCGAGTTCTCCGCAGACCACCAGCGAGGCAGGCAGGGCGCGCCCCTGCAGGCTCGAGACCAGCGCCAGCGCCAGCGGCAGGTCGGTGGCGGTCTCGGCAATTTCGACGCCGCCGACAAGGTTGACGAAGACGTCGTGATCGGCCAGCGGCACATCGGCATGGCGACTGAGGATGGCCAGCAGCATCGAGAGGCGGTTGGCATCCACCCCCTGCGCCACGCGGCGCGGCGTGGCCGAGCGGCTGCGATCCACCAGGGCCTGGACTTCGATCAGCAGCGGGCGTCCGCCGTCGCGCGCCACCATGACCAGGCTTCCGGGCACCGGCTGCGCGTGGCGCGAGAGAAAGATGGCCGAGGGGTTCCTGACCTCTTTGAGGCCGGCCTCGCTCATGGCGAAGAAGCCAAGCTCATTGACCGGGCCGAAGCGGTTCTTGGTCGCGCGTAGCAGCCGATAGCGACTGGCCGCATCACTGGTGAAATACAGCACGGTATCGACCAGGTGCTCGAGCAGCTTCGGGCCGGCGATGGCGCCGTCCTTGGTCACGTGCCCGACGAGCATCACCGCGGTAGCGTGACTCTTGGCATGACGCACCAGTGCCGCCGTGCACTCTCGAAGCTGCACCACCGATCCCGCGCTTGACTCAGCGGCCTCGAGCCGCATGGATTGGATCGAATCGATCACCAGCAGCGCACAGCGACGCGAGCCGGCCAGCTGCAGGATGGCATCGAGAGAACAGTCAGCCACCAATCCGACTTGCGTGCCGTCGAGCTTGAGCCGCTGGGCCCGCAGCGCCACCTGCGCCACCGATTCCTCGCCGCTGGCATAGATGATCGGCACATGCCCCGACAGGCCCGCCGCCACCTGCAGCAGCAGCGTCGACTTGCCTATGCCGGGCTCCCCCCCCAGCAGTGTCACCGAACCCGGAACCAGCCCGCCGCCGAATACCCGATCCAGCTCGGACAGCCCGAGGGACATGCGCGCGAGCGCCGCGGCCGCCAGGCTTGCGGTCTCGAGCGCCGAGGATTGCGCGGGGCCGGCGCGCCCGGTCGTCGCGCGTGCGCCCGACACGCGCTCGAGTGAATCCCAGGCTTTGCAGTGGGCACACTGCCCCTGCCACTTCAGGGCCTCACCACCGCAGGATCGACACACGAACAGGGTTTGGGTACGCGCCACGGACTGGTTCGGGATTGCATTCGAGCGACCGATCGCGCCCCACGGCATGCTACACCCCGCAGCGCAAATGTGATCGGGGACGCGCATTGAGCCTGCCGCGATGCTAAGTTATAGCCTAAGGGCGCTGCGTCCGAGCACCATGGTCTTACTACATATGGCGCGCGACGACATGAAGCCACGGATCAAAGTGTGACGCAGTTCAATATTCGTCCAAGAAGCAATTTATGCCGCGATTCAGAGGCCGTATGAGCCTCAAGGGGAAAGTGCGTTGCGTCGGCCAGACCGATACCGGCCGGGTCCGCGACCATAACGAGGACACCATCGCCTTCGACTCCGACATCGGCCTGCTGGTGCTGGCCGACGGCATGGGCGGCTACAACGCCGGCGAGGTGGCCAGCGGCATCGCCGTCAAAACCATCGTCGGGCTGGTGCGCGACGCCGTCGAGCGCGAGGACCTGCGCAATCACGACTCGGCCGCCGGCCTGGCACGTGCCTCGATCATCCTGCGCGATGCCATCCTGCGTGCCAACAAGATCATCTTTCAGACCGCCCGTACCCAGCCGCAGTGCGAGGGCATGGGCACCACGGTGGTCGGCGCCCTGTTCTTCGACAATCGCGTGTCGATCGCGCACGTGGGAGACTCGCGCCTGTACCGCATGCGCAGCGCCGGCTTCGAGCAGCTCACCATGGACCACTCATTGCTGCAGGAGCTGGTCGACCGGGGCTTCTACAGTCCGGAGGAAGCCCAGCGGGCGGCCAACAAGAACTACGTCACCCGGGCCCTGGGCGTGGAGCCCAACGTCGACGTCGAGGTACAGGAGCATCCGGTTCAGAAGGGTGATCTGTATCTCATTTGCTCGGACGGCCTGTCGGACATGGTTGAGGATGACGACATTCACTTAACCATCACCACCTTTGGTGCTAACCTTGAGAATGCCACTAAACAACTGATCCAGTTGGGTAATGACAACGGTGGCAAGGACAACATCTCGGTCGTAGTGGCGGAGATCATGGAATCGTTCCCCGCACCCCGCGGAATCATCGACAAAATGTTGGGCTGGTTCAGCTCGACCTGAGGCGAATGCACATGGCTAGGTTGATTCTGAGTCTGGATAGTACCGTCCTCGCGGAATACAACATGAACAAGGAGCGCTACACCATCGGGCGTCTCCCGGACAATGACATCCGCATCGACAATCCGGCCGTCAGCGGGCACCACTCGCTGATCATCAACATCCTCAACGACTCGTTCCTCGAGGACCTCAACAGCACCAACGGCACCTACGTCAACGGCAAGCTGATCAAAAAGCATGCGCTGCAGCACGGCGACGTCAACACGGCCGGACACCATCAACTGCGGTTCGTCGAGGACGATGAGGCGCAGCAGGATGAATTCGAGAAGACCATGGTGATCCAGCCCTCCGCGCGCCCCGTCGAGCGCATACGCGCCGCGGTCAGCGATGCCGGCACCACCGCCTCGCGCCGCACGCTCGGCAACGGTGCGCCGGCGATCAAGAAGGCCAAGCTGCAGGTGCTGTCGGGTGCCTTTGCCGGTCGCGAGCTCGAGCTGACCAAGGCGCTCACCACGCTCGGGCGGCCGGGGGTGCAGGTAGCGGCGATCACACGGCGCTCGGAGGGGTACTTCATCGTGCACGTCGACTCCGAGGGCGACGACAATTTCCCGCTGGTCAACGGCGCGAAGATCGGCGCCCAGGCCCGCAAGCTTTCCGACAACGACGTCATCCAGCTCGCCGGCGTGAAGATGGGGTTCTTCGAGGGCTAGCGCGGACCTCTCATGCCGAGCCGCGCTCGGCGCGCTCGGTCATCCGGTCCTGGAGCGCCAGCAACACGTCGTGGCGCGAGACCTCGCCGAGCAGGACCGGGCTCCAGTGACCCGACACCACCGGCAGGCGCCTGCAGCGGTGCGCGATGAACACATCGAGTGCATCCCCGAGCAGCATCTCGGGGGTGAGCGTCGGCGGTGGCGGCTCCATGACCTGGCCGACCGTGAGCTCGGGCGCATATTGCGGGGCGCGGGGGTCGCGCGCCAGCGAGGCCGGATCGAGCTGCCCCACGAGCTGCTTCCCGCCATCGACCACGTAGGCGCGCAGGCCGCCGCGGGCGAGCGCCTCCTCCAGCGCGGCGCCGAGCGGCTGGTCGCGCTCGAGCAGTGACACCGGCGGCCGGATCAGGGCGGTGATCTGCCGCAAATGCCACTCCTGCTCATCGCCCGGACCCTTGGAAGTGAGTGAGCGCGTGTAGACCGACTCGCCGCGGCGATAGATGCGCGCCACGTAGTGCCCGGTGACACAGGCCAGCATGAGTGGCAGCACCACTTCATAGTCCAGCGTCATCTCGAAGATCAGCAGTATCGAGGTCAGCGGCGCATGCGTGGTCGCGGCCAGGAAGCCGCCCATGCCGACCACGGCGTAGGCGGCGAGCTGAGAGCTGGAGTGTGGATCGGCCAGATGCACGCCGTTGCCGAACAGCGCCCCCATCGCCGCGCCCATGAACAGCGTCGGGGTCAGGATGCCGCCGGCCGCCCCAGAGCCCACCGTTGCCGCCGTGCTCACCAGCTTGGCGACCAGCACCACGGCGAGCAGATCGAGCGGCACCTTGTCGTTGAGCATGTCGTTCACGACGCTGAAGCCGTTGCCCCAGACGCGCGGCACCTCGACCGAGATTACCCCGACGATCAGGCCGCCGAGTGCCAGCGTCCACGGCGGGCTCCAGTGCAGACGCCGAAACGCCGTGCGTGCGCGCTCGAGCAGGGCCAGGTAGGTCGGCGCCATGTGCCCGAGCAGCACGCCCAGCAGCGCGTACAGCGCGAGCTCCCACGGCGCGCCGAAGTTGATGTGTGGCACCTGGTATACCGGCCCATAGCCGAGAAAATGGCGGGTGGTCGCATCCGAAACCACCGAGGCGACGATCAAGGGACCGAAGCTTTCCATGGCGATCGAGCCGAGCACCACCTCGGCGACGAACAGCGCGCCGGCGATCGGCGCGTTGTAGGCGGCGGCGATGCCGGCCGCCGCTCCGCACGCCACCAGCAGCCGCAGCCGCGGCACCGGCGCCTTGGTCCATTGGCCGATCTTCGAGGCGGCGGTGGCAGCAAGCTGCACCAGCGGACCTTCGCGTCCGATCGAGCCGCCCGAGCCGATGGTGAAGAACGAGGAAGCGGCCTGCAGCAGCGCGGCACGGCTGCCGAGCTGCCCGTTGCCCACCGCCACCGCCTCCATGTAGTCGATGTTGCGCGTGATGCGCAGCATGCGCCGCGCGAGCCACAGCAGCGTGCCGGCGCACGCCCCGCCGATCGTGGGCACCGCGATGCGCGCCCACCAGGGCAGCAGCTCCGCGGTCTCCACCAGCCCGGTGGTATGGCCGGTCAGGCCCCGCTGCACCAGGCGCACGCTGGCGCGAAAG
>DATDHV010000197.1:0-4206 GCA_036521395.1 Steroidobacteraceae bacterium
TCGCTTGACTGCGGCGGACGGCACCGCGTATAAGTCGCATTCATTGGGACCAGTATCCCATAAAATGAGACTAGACACCCGTGCTGGCACCCGATGTGCTCAAAGTGCGCATCGCCGAAGGCATCATGGCTTTTCCGGCGACGCCGTTTCGCGGTGACGGTTCCCTCGACCTGCCGCAACTGGCGGCACACGTTGATTTTCTCGCGCAGCACGCGCCCTCCGCGCTGGCCGCTGCGGGCGGAGCCGGCGAAATCTTCTCGCTCTCGCTCGCAGAGCACGCCGAGGTAGTGCGCGCGGCCGTGCTGCACGGACGCGGCATTCCAGTCATCGGTGGCGCCGCCTACGGCACGCAGCTGGCCTGCGCCATGGCCCGCGCGGTGGAGCAGGCGGGTGCGGACGCGGTGCTGTTGTTGCCGCCGTACCTGGTGCACTGCGAGCAGGAGGGACTGTACCGCCACATCCGCGCGGTCTGCGACTCGGTAGCCATCGCCGTGATTCCCTACAGCCGCGACAACGCGGTACTGGCCCCCGACACGGTATTCCGCCTGGCCGATGACTGCCCGAACCTGGTGGGGCTCAAGGATGGAACCGGCGATCTTGCCGCCGTCTCGGCGCTGCAGGCCCGCGTGGGCGGACGGCTGACGATTCTCAACGGCGCTCCGACTGCAGAAATGTTCGCGCCTCAATGCCGCACCGTCTCGATCCATTGTTACAGCTCGGCTGTTTTTACGTTCCTGCCGCTCCTGGCGCGCCATTTCTATGGCGCACTCCGAGACGGCCGGGAAGCGCTGGTCGAGGACATGCTGTCGCGATTTTACCGGCCGCTGGTCAAGCTGCGGCAACGCAAGCGCGGTTACTCGGTCAGCATCGTCAAGGCCGGATTGCGCGTGGTGGGGCGACCGGCCGGACCGGTGCGCCCGCCGCTGCTCGACTTCGATGCCAGCGAGTCCGCCATGCTCGCGGAGCTCATCGCTGGCGCCTCGGCGTGGGCAGGCACGCGCCTTGACGCCACCGAGTCGCAGACGTAGTCTTATAGGGTGAACACACATCTCACTGAGTGAGACAGCGCAGAAGGCCATGACCCGCGCGCCCATGAGACAGGCCATGTCCCCGACTCGCCCGATTCCGTTGCAGGCGCAGCGCGCCCATCGATTCAACTGGCTCGGGCATTCCGATCTGGCCGGCAAACCCGATGGCGTGCAGGTCATGGTCAACCAGGGCCATGCGTACGTCGGCCACCCGTTCACCGGCGGCGGTGCCTCGGTCATCGACGTGCGGGACCCGCGCAATCCGCGACCGGTCAGTTTCCTGCCCGTGCACCCGCGCTCCTGGTCGCTGCACTTCCAGACCTTCGACAAGCTGCTGCTGGTGGCGGAGGAATTCAACTTCATCGCCGGCAAGCCGCGGGCGCAATGGCGCGACCCCGACTGCAACGCCGGCCTGCGCGTCTATGACCTCACCGATCCCGCCAAGCCGCGCGCGATCGGCTTCATGCCGGTCGAGGGGCTGGGGCTGCATCGAATCTGGTGGACCGGCGGTCGCTATGCGTTTGCCTCCGCGCTGCTGGATGGCTTTACCGATCACATACTGCTCTGCGTCGATCTGAACGAGCCGAGCCGCCCGCGCGAGATCGGGCGATGGTGGCTGCCGGGCATGTGGCAGGCTGGTGGGGAAACCTCCCAGTGGCAGGGGCGGGCAGCCCTGCATCATCCGGTGGTGGCCGATGGCATCGCCTACTGTGGCTGGCGGGATGCCGGCATGGTGCTGCTTGACGTCTCCAGTCCGAGTGCTCCCCGTTTCATCAGCCGCTTCAATCCACACCCGCCCTTCGGTGGCGGCACGCACACCGCGCTGCCACTGCCGGGCCGGTCGCTGGCGGTGGTGGCGGACGAGGCCATGGCGGACATCTCGGTCGAAGCGCAGAAATACATCTGGGTGGTCGATACACGCGTTCCGGCCAATCCGGTGTCGATCGCCACCATGCCGCTGCCGGCGGATCAGGATTACATCGCCCAGGGCGGCACCTTCGGGCCGCACAATCTCTGGGAGAACCGCCCCGACGGCTTCGTCAGCGAGCGGCTGTTGTTTGCCACCTTCCAGAGCGGCGGCGTGCGCGCCTACGACCTCGCCAATCCATTCCGGCCCGAGGAACTGGGCTACTTCGTGCCGCCGCCGCCGGCCTCGCTGGTCGATCCGCGGCCCGGCATCAAGCGCATCACACATTGCGCCGACGTCTACGTCACGGCGGACGGACTGCTGTTCGTCACCGATTACAACGGCGGTCTCTACGTGCTGGAGACCGATTTGATCTGATTCTCAATGGGGGGGTTTTCGATGAAATCGATTCGCATGGCCGGCGCGTTCGTCGCGCTGTCGGTGCTGCTCATGGCAGGTTCATACGCCCATGCCGATGCCAGCGCATCGGCGGCGGCCGGCGACAGCGCCAGCGCCCAGCGCCAGGAGGAGACGTCCAACGAGCTGACCGAGGTCGTGGTCACAGCCGAGAAGCGCAGTGAAAATCTCGAGAAGGCGCCGGCGACGATCTCGGTCGTCAGCGGCGATGACTTGATGGTCCGCGGTGTCGAGGACATCAGCGAGGCCACGGTGGAGTTTCCCTCCGTCAAGTTCGGGCAGATCAGCGGCACGACCCACCTCTACATCCGCGGCATCGGTGCCGAGCAGGACCGGGCCTCGATCGATCCGCTGTCGACGATGACCGAGAACGGCATCAACCTGCCGCGCGAAGTCACCGGCAACAACCTGTTCGACATCAGCTCGGTCGAAGTGCTGCCGGGCCCGCAGAGCACTCTGTATGGCACCAGCGCGGCCGGCGGCATCGTCAGCGTGGTCGACAACCGGCCGGTGAATCGCGAGGAAGGCAACGCGATGATCGAGCTCGGCAACTACGACCTCAAGCACGTGTTTGCGGTGGAGAACCTGCCGCTCAGCGATTCGCTGTACGTGCGCGGGGCATTCGACGAGGTCGTGCACGATGGCTACGAGACCAGCGGAGCGCAGGCCGAGGACGAACTCGGCATGCGCCTGTCGGCGGTGTACGCTCCCAGCGCGGCCTTCAATGGCTATCTCTGGTACAGCTACAACCACACCGGCGGCCAGCCATCCAACACCGTGACCCTGACCGCGGATCACACCTTCGCGGTGCCGAGCAATCCCTGGAACGACAACTCCTGCGCTCCTTCGGGGGCCGGTGCGCCGCTCGGCGTCAATCCCACCTGCGATCCGTTCTACATCGGACAGCAGTTCCAGGACTTCAAGACCAACACGGTGGGAGGACAATTCGACTGGCACTTCGACGGCATGACGCTGACCGATATTCCCGGCATCCTCATCGATCATGGCACGACGCTGCAGTACTTCAGCCCGTTCCCGAACTACCAGCTCATCGCCACGCACCAGTACAGCAATGAGCTGCGCCTGGCCAATGACGCGGACAAGCCCTGGAAATGGGTGGCGGGGCTGTACTGGTCCCAGCAACAGGAATACCAGTACTTCAGCGTCAATAACACGCTGCTGGAGAATATCGCGCAGATCGACGGCAATCCGCAGATCTGGAACGAGGATCGCACCTATGCCGCGTTCGGACAGGTCACGTACTCGGTGACGGATGCGTTCCGGATAACCGGTGGACTGCGCTATTCCGAGAACAACAAGGACGCCAACGGCTGCAACTGTTCGGCCGGGGGCGGCGTTGGCGTCTATTTCGACTTCGCCCATACCTGGCCGCGGCTGGACTGGAAGGCGGGCGTGGAGGCGGACATCGGCACGAACGGTCTGTGGTACGCGACCGTACAGACCGGCTACGACAACGGTGCCTACCAGTACTACAACACCTCGGGCCTGCTCGGACCGGCCAACGAGGGGCCGGCGCCGCTGGTACGGCCCTCGACGTTGATCTCATACTCCACGGGCACGAAGTTCCGCTTCCTCGATAACCGGCTCGAGGTGAACAACGAGATCTACTACTACGATTACAGTGATCTGCTGATCGCACCCTTCGACGACAATCCGGCGCACTACGGCAATGCCTTCTACAATGCCGATACGACCGAGATCTATGGCGATGAGATCGACGTCAAATTCCTGCTGACGCCGAACGATGAGCTCTCGTTCAATCTGAACTACAACCATGCGCGCGCCATCAACTTCATCGTCGGCAACCCGCCCGTGAACTACGGCGGTCTGCAG
>DATDHV010000198.1:0-8584 GCA_036521395.1 Steroidobacteraceae bacterium
TGGGGCAACGTGCACCGCCGCGCGAGCGATTGCGCGCAGGGCTCGCTGCTACTGGCGGCCGGCAGCGTGCTGCACGCACCCGAGATCGCGGTGGCCGCCTCGGCCGGCATGGCCCGTGTGCGCGTGAGCAGCCAGCCCGCGATCGCCGTGATCTCCACCGGCAACGAACTCATAGAGCCCGGTGATCCGATCGAGCCTCACCAGATCCGGCGCTCCAACGCCTACGCGGTCGCGGCGGCGCTGCGCCAGCGCGGCTTCCATCGCGTGGCCGACGACCATATCGCCGACGATGCGCGGCAATTGCGCGAACGCCTGCGGCGGCACCTTGATACGCACGAAGTGCTGATCCTGTCGGGGGGCATATCCGTGGGCCGCTTCGACCTGGTGCCCGCAGCGCTCGAGGAGATCGGCGTGCGCTGCGTGCTGCGCGGCATCGCTCAGCGTCCGGGCCGGCCCATGTGGTATGGCACCTCGGGCGAGGGCCACTCGGTGTTCGCGCTGCCGGGCAATCCGGTGTCAACGCTGATCTGCCTGTCGCGTTATGTCATTCCGGCACTGTATCGGGCCATGGGCATGCCGGCGGCGCCGGCCGAGCGTGTAGCCCTCGCCGACCCGATCCAGTGGCCCAAACCCTTGACCGGTTTCATCCCGGTCCGCCTCCATCACGACGACTGGGGGCGGCCCTGGGCCGTGCCCAGCCCCACCAACGGGTCCGGTGATTTCGCCGCCCTGGCGCTCACCGACGGCTTCGTCGAACTGCCTCCGGGGCCCGCCGACTTCGCCAAGGGATACGTATGCCGGCTGTACCGGTGGTGAGCGGCCGGGATCTGCTAGCCTTGAAACCATGAGCAAAAGCGCCTCCATCCATCCCCTGCTGCCCCGCCAACGCCGGGTGCAGGACACCTTCGGCCGCCCTCTGCGGGACCTGCGCATCTCGGTGACCGACCGCTGCAATTTCCGCTGTCCCTACTGCATGCCGCGCGAACGCTTTCACGCCGAATACCGCTTCCTCAAGTCCGGCGAGCGATTGAGTTTCGAGGAGATTCTTCGCCTGACCCGGCTGTTCGTCGAAATCGGGGTGGTCAAGCTGCGCATCACCGGCGGGGAACCGCTGCTGCGTCCCGGGCTGCCGGACCTCATCGGCGACCTGACCACGCTGCCAGGCATCGAGGATATCGCGCTGACCACCAATGGCGTACTGCTGGCGCAGCAGGCCGCCGCGCTCAGCGCCGCCGGGCTCAAGCGTGTGACAGTGAGCCTGGACAGTCTCGATCCTGCGGTGTTTGCCGCCATGTCGGGCGGTTTCGGTACGGTCGATGACGTCTTGGAGGGCATTGCGGCGGCACAGCGCGCGGGTCTTTCACCCATCAAGCTCAATGCCGTCATCGAACGCGGGTTGAACGATCACACCGCCATGGATCTGGTCGCGCGCTTTCGCGGCACCGGCATCATCGTGCGGTTCATCGAATACATGGATGTCGGCAGCCGCAATGATTGGGAACTCGCGCGCGTGGTCCCCTCGGCGGAGCTGCTGCGACGCATCGCCGAACGCTGGCCGCTGCGACCCGTGGATCCGGCCTACGCCGGCGAGGTGGCGCGCCGCTACGCCTTCGAGGACGGCGCCGGGGAGATCGGTTTCGTCTCCTCCGTGACGCAGCCGTTCTGCGGTGACTGCTCGCGCGCGCGGCTGTCCTCGGACGGCAAGCTCTACACCTGCCTGTTCGCGACCCACGGGGCGGACCTGCGCGCGCCGTTGCGCGGCGGCGCAAACGACGCGGAGCTCGGGGAGCTGATCCGTGCCGTATGGGAGCGGCGCGCCGACCGCTACAGCGAGTTGCGCGATCAGCTTCGCATCCGCCACCCGCAGCGCGTGGAAATGAACCACGTCGGGGGCTAAGGGATCCCGCCATGCCCCGGCTCACCCATCTCGATGCGAGTTCCCGCCCGACCATGGTGGATGTCGGGGCCAAGCCGGTGACGCATCGAGTCGCCGTCGCCGAGGCGCGCGTGCGCCTGCCGGCGGCCGTGGCCCGGGCACTCAAGCGCACCGGCCACCGCACCCGGAAGGGACCGGTATTCGACACCGCCATCCTCGCGGGCGTCATGGCGGCCAAGCGCACCTCGGAGCTCATCCCCTTCTGTCATCCGCTCGCCATCGAGCACTGCCAGGTCGAGATCGAGATCGAGCGCGCCCCGGCCGGCGCCGCGCTCGTCATCGTGCGCTGCCGCGTCGAGGTGCGCCACAAGACCGGCGTCGAGATGGAAGCTCTCACGGGCGCCACGGTCGCGGCGCTGACCATCTATGACATGTGCAAGGCGCTCTCGCACGACATACGCATCGAGCGCGTTCGTCTGCTGTCCAAGTCCGGTGGTACCCGAAGCGCATCCTTCAAGCGCGGCGCCAGCCGCCGCAGGGCGGCGGCATGAGCCGCGCCGAGCTGTACGGCCTGGTGCTGGCGGGCGGACGCAGCACGCGCATGAAGCGCGACAAGGCGGCGTTGGGCTATGGCGGCCGGCCGCAGCTCGCGCGCGCCATGGAGATTTTGCGACCGCAGGTCGCGGGCGCCTTCGTGTCGGTGCGCGCCGAGCAGCAGCACGACCCGCAGCGAGCAGCATATGACACCATTGCGGACCTGCAGCCCGGTCTCGGCCCGCTCGCGGGCATACAGGCGGCGTTGCGGGCGCATCCCGACAAGGCCTGGCTGGTGCTGGCCTGCGATCTGCCCTTTCTCGAGGCCGGTACGCTGCGGCACCTGATCGAACGACGCGCCCCCGCGCGCCTGGCGACCGCTTTTCGCAGTCGCTTCGACGGCCTGCCCGAGCCGCTGTGCGCCATCTACGAGCCGGCCAGCCGCGCTTCCATCGAGGATTGGATCGCGCAGGGCCAGCGCTGCCCGCGCGCGTGGGCCGCGCATAGCGACGTCGAACTGCTCGACCTGCCCGAGCCGCGCGCGCTCGATAATGTCAACACCGTGGATGAGTATGCGGCCGCCAGTGCCGCGGTCCGCACTACGGTCGGCGCCGCGGTCGCCGCACCGGCTAGCGGGCGGCAGATCACGGTGCGCTATTTCGCGCTGCTGCGTGAGCAGGCCGGTCGCGGCTCGGAGGCGCTGCAGACCCAGGCGCGCACCCCCCACGAGCTCTACGCCCAATTGCAGCGCGAGCGCGGCCTGAAGCTGGCGCCGCAGTTCCTGCGCGTCGCCGTCAACGATGAATTCGGCGATTGGCAACAGCCGCTGGCCGATGGCGACACGGTGGCATTCCTGCCGCCGGTGGCGGGCGGATGAGCCGTTTCAGCCTGCACCAGCGCGCGCTCGAACCGCAGCGGTTACAGCAGGCCCTGCGTGATCCGGCATGCGGCGGCTACGTCGCCTTCGAGGGCACGGTGCGCGAGCACAACGAAGGCCGCTGCGTCCTGCGGCTCGAGTACGAAGCCTTTGCGCCGCTGGCGCTGCGCGAGGGCGAGCGCATCCTGGCCGAAGCATGCGAGCGTTTCGGGCTCGAGCATGCGCACTGCGCTCACCGCGTCGGCGCGCTGGAAGTCGGCGAGCTTGCGGTCTGGGTGGGCGTCGGCGCTGCGCATCGCGGCGAGGCATTCGAGGCCTGCCGCTACATCATCGATCACATCAAGCATCGTGTCCCGATCTGGAAAAAGGAGTACTACCAGGACGGGGACTCCGGCTGGGTCAATTGCGAGCACTGCGCCGCGGCTGCTCCACACTCGCACGACCACGACCACGACCACGACCACGAGCACGAGCACGAGCACGAGCCCGAAGCCTCCCACGAGCGCGACTGAGAAGCGCGGCGCGGCCGCGGCGCCTCAGGGCCGGATCTGTCCCGTGCCCTCGACGCGGTATTTGTAGCTCGTGAGCTGCTCGACGCCCACCGGGCCGCGGGCATGAAACCGATCGGTGGAGATGCCGATCTCCGCCCCCATACCAAACTCGCCGCCGTCGGCGAACTGCGTGGATGCGTTGTGCAGCACGATGGCGCTGTCGACGCGGGTGAGAAAGCGCTCGGCGGCGACTGGATTGGCGGTCACGATCGCATCGGTATGCGCCGAACCATGGCGCGCGATGTGGGCGATGGCCTCATCGACGCCCGCGACCACACGCACGGCGATGATGGCATCGAGGTACTCGGTGCCCCAGTCGGCCTCGCTCGCGGGCCTGACGCGCGCGTCGCTCGCCTGCACGGCCGTGTCCCCCCGCACCTCGCAGCCGGCCGCGAGCAGATCGGCGACCAGCGGCGCCAGGTGAGTCGCGGCGCAGGCGCGGTCCACCAGCAGCGTTTCGGCCGCCCCGCAAATGCCCGTGCGCCGCATCTTGGAGTTGAGCGTGATCCGGCGCGCCATGGCCAGGTCCGCGTCACGGTCGATGTACACGTGGCAGTTGCCTTCGAGGTGGCCGATCACCGGTACGCGCGCCTCGGCCTGCACGCGCGCCACCAGGCTCTTGCCCCCGCGCGGCACCAGCACGTCGATGTAGGCCTGCATGGCCCCGAGCATCTCGCCCACCGCCGCGCGATCGGTCGTGGGCACCAGTTGTATGGCCGCCGGCGGCAGGCCTGCAGCCTGCAGGCCGCGCAGCAGGCAGGCATGGATGGCGGCGCTCGAATGCCGGCTCTCCGAGCCGCCGCGCAGTATGGCTGCGTTGCCCGATTTCAGGCACAGCGCGCCGGCATCGGCCGTGACGTTGGGCCGGCTCTCGTAGATGATGCCGATCACGCCCAGCGGCACGCGCACCCGCGCGATGCGCAGACCGTTGGGCCGCGCCCAGGCGGCGATCACGGTGCCGATCGGATCATCCAGGGCGGCGATCTGCTCCAGACCCTGCGCCATGGCCTCCACGCGCCGCGCATCGAGCGCCAGCCGGTCGAGCAGCGCGGGCCCGAGGCCCCCACCCTGCGCCTCGCGCATGTCCTCTGCATTGGCCGCCAGGATGGCGGCGGCGTCGCCGCGAACGGCCGCCGCCGCCGCGGCCAGTGCGCCGTCCTTGGCCACGCGCGGTGCGAGCGCCAGTTGCTCGGCCGCGCTTGCGGCCGCGCGCCCCATGCCCTGCATGAGCTCGTGCACGTCGGTTTCGTCCGGACGCCGCGGGATCGAGCTGCTGGCGGTGCTCACGATTCATCCTCCACGGCCTGTACGGACCCGGCCGGCCGCGCCGTCTCACGATCATGCTGCAAAATCACCAGATCGTCACGGTGGATCAGCTCGTCGCGCCCGCGGAACCCCAGCAGCGTCACGATCTCGCTGCTCTGACGGCCCATGATGCGGGCGGCGTCGCTGTCGGAATAGGCGGCGATGCCGCGCGCCACCTCGATGCCGGCCGGCGAGAGAACGCTCACCGTGTCGCCGCTGTCGAATCGCCCGAGCGTACCCGTGACGCCGGCCGGCAACAGGCTCTTGCCGCTCTGCAGGGCACGCAGCGCGCCGGCATCGATGTGGACCGCGCCGGCCGGACGCAGCGTGCCGGCAATCCATTGCTTGCGTGCAGCCAGCGGCGTTGAAGCCGGCACGAACCAACTGCAGCGCGCGCCGTTCTCGATGCGCCGCAACGGATGGCGCTGATGGCCGCTGGCAATGCACATGTGGCAGCCGGCGTTGACCGCGATGCGCGCGGCCACGATCTTGGTGGCCATGCCGCCGGAGCCCACATCCGACTGCGCCCGTCCGGCCATGGCCTCGATCTCGGGTGTCACGCGCAGCACGCGCTCGATGAGGCGGGCGTTCGGATCCCGGTTCGGATCCGCGGTGTAGAGGCCGTCGACGTCCGAGAGCAGCACTAGGCAATCGGCGCTGGCCATCTGCGCCACACGCGCGGCCAGGCGGTCGTTGTCACCGTAGCGGATCTCGGCGGTCGCAACGGTGTCGTTCTCGTTGATGACGGGCACCGCGTTGAGTCCCAGCAGCGCCTCGAGCGTTGCCCGGGCATTCAGATAACGCGTGCGCTGCTCGCTGTCCTCGAGGGTCAGCAGCACCTGGGCCACACTCACATCGCCGCCCTCGAGCAGCTCCTTGTACGCATGAGCCAGGCGAATCTGGCCGACGGCCGCGGCCGCCTGGCTCTCCTCGAGTCGCAGCGCGCCGGCCGGCAGCCGCAGTTGCCGTCGGCCCAGTGCGATGGCGCCGGAGGAGACCAGGATCACCTGCTGGCCGCGACGATGAAGCCGCAGCAGATCCTCGACCAGGGTCTTGAGCCACGCGCGGTTGAGGCGACCGGTGCGGCCGTCGACCAGCAGTGCGGAGCCGACCTTGACCACGATCCGGCGCGCCTGCGTCAGAGGTGTCGAGACGGCTGTTGTTTTATGTGCGCTCATGAGCAGCGCCGCCATTGTAGGACAAGTGGCCGCGGGCGATTGCCTGGCCGCGGCCGCGGCCCTAATATCCCTGCCGCGCGCCCCGCTCGCCCCTGAAACAGCATTGAGGATTGCATCCGGTGGCCAGAGAATACGAGCCCGTCGCGGGCCAGTGGTACGAAAACGTCGATGAGAACGACAGCTTCCGCGTGCTGTCGGTGGATGAGGACTCCGAGCTGATCGAGATCGAGTATCTCGACGGCGACATCGAGGAGCTCGATCTCGACACCTGGCAGGAACTCGATCTGGAAAAGATCGACGAGCCCGAAGGCTGGTCGGGCGGTGACGATGAGGAAGAGGAGGAAGAGGCAAAAAAGGAGAGCCTCGAGGAGACCTGGGACGAGGACGAAGACGAGGATGAGGATGAGGAGGACTGGGACGAGGACGAGGAAGAGAACGAAAGCTACTGAACGCCATGCCCCGGCGTTCGCCCCTGTCCTAGCCTTGTTTCGCAAGGCTTTTTTCGCCCCCGGGGCCGGCCACTCGCCGGCATTGAGTTTCCGCGGCTTCGTCACAATCTTCGGTGTGGGACGATAGCGGTACGAGCATGAAACGCATTGCCCTGTTCATTCTGACGAATCTCGCCATCGTGGCGGTGCTCACGATCGTGGCCGAGGTGACCGGACTGGATGCGTGGCTGGCGCGTCAGGGAAGCAGCCTGGGCGCCCTGCTGGCATTCGCTGCTTTCTTCGGCTTCTCCGGCGCACTTCTATCGCTGGCCATCTCGAAATGGATGGCCAAGCGCGCCATGGGCGTGCGCGTCATCGACGTGCCGGCCACGCCCGCGGAGCAGACACTGATCGAGGTCGTGCGCAATCTGGCACAACAGGCCGGCATCGGCATGCCGGAAGTAGGCATCTTCGAATCGGCGCAGCCCAATGCCTTCGCCACCGGGCCCAGGCGCGACAGCGCGCTGGTGGCGGTGAGCTCGGGACTGCTCGCCACGATGAATCGCAGCGAGATCGAGGCCGTGCTCGGACACGAGGTGACCCATGTCGCCAACGGTGACATGGTCACGCTGACGCTGATCCAGGGTGTGGTGAACACCTTTGTGATCTTCCTGTCGCGCATCGTGGGCAACATCGTCGATCGCTCGATGTCGCGCGATAACGAGGGCCGCGGTCCAGCCTATTTCGTGACCGTGCTGGTCACGCAACTGGTGCTGGGAGTCCTGGCCAGCATGATCGTTGCGTGGTTCTCGCGAACGCGGGAGTTCCGCGCCGATGCGGGCGGCGCCCGCCTGGCCGGCCGCGACAAGATGATCGCCGCGCTCGAGCGCCTGATGCGGGCGCACGATGAGCCTCTGCCGGCGCACCTGAGTGCCTTCGGCATCTCGGGGGGCGAGGGAGCGAGCTGGCAACGACTGTTCATGAGCCATCCGCCGCTCGAGGAGCGCATCGCCGCGCTGCGCGCGCTGCCTTGAGCGGCCTGCGGCAGGCCGGCCCGTGACTGCATCCCTGCACCAGGAACTGCGCGCCCTGCTCGGCCCCGACGCGGTGCTGACGCAGCCGGCGGATACGGCGGCCTTCGAGACCGATCAGCGCCAGCTCTACCGGGGGCGCGCACTGGCGGTGCTGTTACCGCGCAACGTCGAGCAGGTCGCCGCGGTCACGGCCTGGTGCAATCACCAGCGAATCGGCCTCGTGGCCCAGGGCGGAAATACCGGCTACTGCGGCGCGGCTACGCCCGACGAATCAGGACGGCAGGTAGTACTGTCGCTGCGGCGTCTGAATCGGATCCGCGAGCTCGACGCGGCGAACTTCTCCATGACGGTCGAAGCCGGGTGTGTGCTATCGGCCGTGCAGCAGGCCGCCGAGGCCATCGAGCGCTATTTTCCGCTGAGCCTCGGGGCCGAGGGGAGCTGCCAGATCGGCGGCAACCTTGCCACCAACGCGGGCGGCCTGAATGTCCTGCGCTTCGGCATGGCGCGCGACCTGGTGCTCGGCATAGAGGCGGTGCTGCCCGACGGCAGCGTGCTTCACGGCCTGAAATCGCTGCGCAAGGACAACACCGGCTACGACCTCAAGTCGCTGCTGATCGGTTCCGAGGGCACCCTGGCGGTCATCACCGCCGCCACCCTCAAACTGTGGCCGCGCATGCGCAGCACGGCGACCGCGCTGGTCGCGCTGGCATCGCCCGCCGATGCGCTCGAGCTGCTCGGGCTGCTGCGCACCGCGGCCGGCGAACGGCTGGTCTCGTTCGAGCTGCTGCCGCGCATCGCCAT
>DATDHV010000199.1:0-26312 GCA_036521395.1 Steroidobacteraceae bacterium
CGTCAGCGGCGGCGTACCGCGCGTGATCAACATCGTCTGCGATCGCGCGCTGCTGGGCGCCTACACCCAGGAGCTGCACCAGGTACCGGGCTCGCTGGTGCGTCGCGCCGGCGCCGAGGTCTTCGGTCACGAGCTGCTGCCAGCATGGATACCTCTGGCGGCCGCGGCCCTGGCCCTCGTTGTGCTCGGTGGCAGCGCGCTGCTGCTCTGGCGCTATGCCCCGGGGCTCCCGCATCTGTTCCGTGCCCGTACCCATATCGCCTCGGCGCCGGTCCAGGTCGCTATCAAGGGCACCCCTGCAGCGCCGACCGCATCCTCAACTCCCGCCGCGCCGGTCACGGCAGCCCCAGCGCCTGCGGCTCCAGAAGCTGCCACGGCTGCAGGGGCCGCCGCGGCGGCTCCGCCGACTCCGGCGGCTCCAGCGGCGGCCAGCACGCCTGCCACAACCACCGCGCCACCCGCGCCGGCGCCGGCGCCGGCGCCCCCGACGCTGACACAGTGGCTGACGGCCAATCACGAGCAGACCAACAGCGACACCGCGTTCCAGGCGCTGTTCGCGCTCTGGAATGCCAGTTACGTGCCCGGGAAGATCGACGGCTGCAGCCAGGCGCTGTCGCAGGGGCTGCGGTGCCTGGTGCAACGCGGCTCATTTGCACAGTTGCGTCTTCTCAACCGTCCGGCCATCCTGATGCTCAGCGACGACAGCGGGGTGGCCTCCCAGGTGGTTCTGCGCGGATTGCACGAAGACGCGGCGCAGTTGCAGATCGGATCGCAGACGGCGACCGTCGGAGTGGCGGAGCTGGCGCGATACTGGTTCGGCGATTTCGTGCTGCTGTGGCGCCCGGGGACCAGGGACGTACGTGACTTGAGTCAGGGCATGCGCGGGGCGCAGGTGCGGCGCCTGCGCCAGCAGCTCGGTCGCTGGCGCGGCACCGAGGGGGGCGCCGCGACCGCCAGCGACGAATTCGATGACGACCTGTTGCAACTGGTGGAGCAGTTCCAGCGCGCCAACCGTCTCACCGTGGACGGCGTCGCTGGCATCGAGACCCAGGTGGCGCTGGATGCCGCGCTCGCCTCACCGGATTCCCCGCTGCTCGATCCCCATACCGCCGCGGTGGCGATCCGGGGCACCTGATGTCATTCATTCTCGATGCGCTCAAGAAGGCCGAGGCTGAACGGCAGCGGCAAACCGGCCCCACATTGCTCGAGGTGCGCATCAGTGCGCCCCGCCGCCGCTTCCCGGTATGGATGCTCGTGATCGGCGGGCTGCTCGGCATCAACATTCTGCTGCTGATCCTCTTCGCGCTGCACCGTCCGGGCGTGGTTGCCGCCGGAGCGGCGCCGGCGACGCCCGCCTCAGCCCCGCCGGCCGCTGCGACCGCTGCCACGACAGCGACGGCTGCCAGCGCCGTCCCGTCTCCAGCCGCGCAGCCGCCCCTGGTGCCCGCTGCCACGGCGCCGGCAGCGGCACCCACGGCACCCATGGCACCCACCTCGACGGCGCCTCTGGCGGGGGTCCCCGCGACCGACTCACGCCAGAATCCGGCCGACCTGGAGCCGGCGCTGCCGGCTGCGGGAGCGTCGCCGGCGGCCAGCCCGCCGCAGAACGAGGCTGACAACGGCCAGGAGCCGCCGAACCTGTCGGACGTAGGCGGAGACATGCCCAATCTGCGGCTGGATCTTCACGTCTATGCCGCGCGGGCCGCCGATCGCTATGCGCTGATCAACATGCACCGCGTGCGCGAGGGCGATGTGCTGCCCGAAGGACCGCGGGTGCTGGCCATCAGCAGGGACGGCGTGAAGCTTTCCTATCGCGGTACCGAATTCATGCTTCGTCCGCAGTAGCCTCGCGAGGGCCCTTGAGCAGGCTCGGCAGCTCGAAATGCAGGTCGGCGGCCTGCTCGGGCGTCGGGGACAGCCCGCGGTCGAGCAGCCGCTTGGATTGCATGTGGTCGGAGATGCGGTTCAATGAGTCCACCGCGAGCAGGCGGTTGCCGCGGTAATAAAATGCCGAGAATGCGGGCTTGGCGAGATCGCCGCGCGTCACCACATGATCGTAGCCGCTGCTCAAGCCGGCCATCTGCAGCTTGACGTCGTACTGATCGGACCAGAACCATGGCGTACTGATGAACGGCCGCTCGCGCCCCATGAGCGCGGCGGCCGCCGATTTCCCCTGCTCGACCGCATTCTGCACCGATTCGAGCCGCAGCAGCTCCTCGCCCACGCGCCGCGCCGTGCAATCGCCCGCCGCCACGATCAGTGGATCGGAAGTGCGCGAGCATTCATCGACGATGATGCCGCGATCGCACAGCAGGCCGGCCGATTGCGCCAGCAGGTCATCCGCCAGTACGCCGATGCCGATCACCACGCAGCCGCACGGATACTCTCTCCCGTCTTCGGTACGCACCGCCGCGACATGGCCTTCCACTCCCACGATCTCGCTGACCTGCGCATCGAACACGAGCTGCACGCCGTGCCCGCGATGCAGGCGGGAGAAAGCCTCGGACACGACCGGGGCCGTGACGCGCGACATCAGCCGCGGCAGGCCTTCGAGCACCGTGACTTCAGCGCCGAGCTTGCGCGCACCGGCCGCTACTTCCAGGCCGATGAAACCGCCGCCCACGACGACCAGCGGGTGTCCCTCGGCCGCACAGCGCCGGATCGCCGCGCCGATCGCCAGTGAATCGGCGATGCCGCGCAACGCCAGCACTCCGGACAGCGTTGCCCCCGGCACCGGCAGCATGCGCGGGAACGAGCCGGTCGCGAGCGCGAGCCGGGCGTAGGGCACACGCGTGCCGTCCGCGAGCTCCAGTTCGCGCCGCACGCGATCCAGGGCGCGCACGCGGGTCGCGAGTTTCATGCTGATCCTGAGCCGCTCGATGGCGGCAGGGCCGCGCAGCGCCAGGGCACTGATGGCGCCGGCATCGGTGAGCCACTTCTTGGACAGCGGCGGGCGTTGATAGGGTGGGTGCGGCTCCTCACCGCACAGGATCAGCGCGCCGGCAAAGCCCTCCTGCCGCAGCGACTCGGCGACCTGCATGCCGGCCTGTCCAGCCCCAACGATGACGATCGGGCCCTGTGAATCCACCATTATCTGCCATTGCCGAGCGTGAAGCGCTCGCCGCAAACGATGAGGGGCGTCGGCGCGCCGGTCAAGTGGTCAGCGTCTTACGGTAGAGCGTCCAGCCCGCGTGCGGACGCGCGCCGAATTGCCGGTAGAAATCGATGGCGCCCTGATTCCAGTCCAGCACCGCCCACTCGAGCCGGCCGCAGCCCAGATCGCGCGCGCGCCCCTCGAGCGAGCGCAGCAGGCTGCCGCCTATGCCGCGTCCGCGATATTCCGGACGCACGAACAGATCCTCCAGATACAGGCTCGGCCGGCAAAGAAAGGTCGAATAGGTGAAGAAATAAAGCGCGAATCCCGCGGTGTGGCCAGCCCACTCGGCCATCAGCGCGTGGGCGAAGCGCGGCTCGCCGAACAGGTGGCGACGCAGATCCTCGACCGCCCCGACCATCTGCGCGCGCAGCCGCTCGTAATCGGCGAGCTCGCCGATGAGCCGATGGATGGCCGGAACGTCCGCCTCCTGCGCGGTCCGCAAGCACAACATGGACGACTCCACAACCAGTGAGGGCCGTCACATTATCCGAGAGCACCGGCCGACGGAAATCACACTTTTCTCGCCACTGAGACATCAGTGCAGTGTCCCTCTGGACAGACAGCATAGAGTTCCCGCCATTGGTCGCTATTGTGTCCGACCCACCCAGCGGTACTGAGGCAATGCAGTTGCGCGGTTCAGACTTCCCGTCCCCGGAGGCGCCAGGCGGCGCTGAGGTCGCTGAGCCGGCGCCCGGAAGGGCGGCCGAGCACACCATCGTCGGTTTATCGGACGATCCGCTGCTGCTCGAGGCACTGGCCGGGGCGGAGCAGGCGGGCGTGCCCGTGATCACCTGCCCCTCCACCGACCGCTTCATCGATCAGCTGGTTGCCACCGTGGCCGGTATCGCTGTTATCGATGCCTCCACCGTGCCCGCGCCGCTCAAGGGCTTCGTCACCATGGTGCGCACGCAGTTCCCGCAGCTGCTGCTGATCGTCGCGGGCCCGGCCCATCTGCAGGCGCAACTGGAGGTGCAGATCGCCGATGGCACGGTGTTCCGCTACGTGCACAAGCCCGTCTCGAGCCAGCGGCTGCGGCTGTTTGTCGATGCGGCGCTGCGCCGACAGCGGGGCGAATCTCCGGTCGCAGGGTCGATAGATGCCGGTGGGGCCGTTGACGCCGCGGCAATGTCTCCTGCCTCCCCGGGCGCGGCCCGTGCCCGCGCTGCACCAGCGCGCCCAACCCGATCGGGCCGCGGCGCGTTGGTGGTGGGCCTGTGCGTGGCTGCCATGGCCGCCGGGGCGATCGGCTGGATGGTATGGCGCGAAGCACCATTCCGCGCCGCCTTGCCGGGCACGGCAGGGGCGCGGGCTCCGGCTGCCCCGGGCGTCCCGGGGGCCGGGCAATCCGTACAGGCAACCGTCGACACGCAGGCGCGCGAGGCCGCGGCGCAGGCCGCCGCTGCGGCCGCGATCGACCAGGCGCAGCGCAGCGCCATGGGCGCACGGGCCGACCAGCTCAGCGTCTATCTGCAACTGGTGCGCAAGCGCATGGCCAGCGGAGCGCTGATCGAGCCGGCTGATGACAGCGCCCGCTCCTACCTCGCCTCCGCCCTGGCCCTGGCGCCGGATGATCCGGACGTGCGGGCCGCCGCGACTGCGCTCGGCACAGCACTGGTCACACAGTTTCACCAGGCGCTCGCCGCCGGCGACGGCGCGCAGGCGCAACGCTGGCTGCAGGCGTGCAAGGAGTACCGGATCAGCGCGACGACGCTCGGCGAGCTCAGCGCGCAGCTCCAGACCGATCCGCTGCTGCGTCTGCAACATGACTTCGTTCAGCGGCTCGGCAGCGGCGCGCTGATCGAGCCCGCCGACGACAGCGCTCTTTCCAAGTATCGAAGCCTCAAGGCCGCGGCCCCCGAAAGCGCCGCGCTGCCGGGCATGGAGCGTGCGCTGCGCAGCGCGATCGCGTCGGCGGCCCTGGCGCGGCTGGCGCAGAATGACTTGAGCGGCGCCACGCGCTTGCTCGCGGCCGCACATGATGCCGGCCTGGACGGCGAGGAGATCGCCGCGGCCGCCCGGGCGCTGGATCGGACACGCACCGCGGGCAGCGCCCCGGCAACGCCGGGTTCGGCGGCGGTGCAGTCGCCCGCCCCGACCAAGGCAGCGATTCAGGTCAGCGCACCGAGCCAGAGCAGTGCGGGGACCCAGAGCAGTGCGGGGACCCAGGGTAACGCGGGCGCGCCGGCGGGTAGTGGAACCCAGGTCGGGACCCACGGAGGTGCGGGCGCCGCGAGCGCCAGCCCCGCTACTGCCGCCGCTCCAACCGGCGCACCGGCCGCGGCTCCGCCAGAGGCAGCGTGGGTTGGCGAGAACGCGCTCACGCGCGTGCATTTCGTGGAGCCGTCCTATCCCGATGAGGCGCTCACGAAGGGTCTCAGCGGTTGGGTGGACGTCGAATTCACGGTCGCAACCTCGGGCCGTGTCGAGAGCGTCGTGGTACTGGACGCCGAGCCCAAGGGCGTATTCGAGCAGGCCGCGCGCACCGCGCTGCTGCGCAGTCGCTACAAGCCGGTGCTGCGCGACGGCGTGCCCGTGACGCAGCGTTGCCGGATCCGCGTGCGGTTCCAGCAATGACACCGCGCTTCCTGCTGCTCATCGAGGAGCGCGAGCTGCGCGACTGGCTGCGCCATCACATCGACATCCTCTGGCCCGACGGCAGCACTGAGTTCGCGACGGCCGAGCAGTTCGAGGCGCGGGCGTGCGGTGCGGGTGCCCGCGAACTCGATCTCATCCTGCTCGCCGCTCAATGTGACGAGGCGGATGCGGACGCGGGCCTGGAGCTGCTGCGCCTGGCGCAGGCCTCGCGCTACGCACCGCCGGTGGTGGTCATTGCCTCGGGCGGCAACGAGTTCAGTGCCGTGGAGGCGATGCGCATCGGCGCCGTCGACTATCTGCCGCGCCCCATGCTCAACGCCCAGCGGCTGGCCAACGCCCTGCGCTCGGCGCTGCGCACGCCGCGACGGCCCAAGTCGCCGCGCAGGCGCGTGGCGCGCGCACCGCGCCGCCAGCTCGATCCGACGCTCATGGATCTGCCGCAGTACTCGCTGCTGCATCAGCTCGGGGAGTCCTCGCGCGCGGCGGTGTATCTGGCCTACAGCGCCACGCTCGGGCGCAACGTCGCACTCAAGATCAGCAAGCCGGCGCTCGATGCCTCCGAGGACTGCCAGGAGTTCGCGCGCGAGTATGCCGCCATCAGCGCCCTGCAGCACCCCGCCGTGGTGGATATCTACGACTATGGATTTCACGACGGCCGCGAGTTCATCGCGATGGAATATTTCCCGTGCGGTGATCTGAAGACACGGCTGCTGCAGCCCATCACGATGACCGAAAGTCTCGAGTTCGCGCAGCGCATCTGCGCCGCGCTCGAAGTCGTGCACGGCGCCGGTCTCGTGCACCGCGACCTCAAGCCGCCCAACGTCATGCTGCGCGCCGACGGCTCGGTGGTGCTGATCGATTTCGGTTTGGCGAAGCGGCTCGACAACGCCCACCTCAATACCCTGGCCGGCGTGCTGCGGGGCTCGCCCTATTACATGAGCCCCGAGCAGGCCCAGGGCCTGCCGCTCGACCCGCGCAGCGATCTGTACAGCACCGGCGTGATCCTGTTCGAGATGCTCACCGGCACCAAGCCCTACCTCGGCAACACCGCAGTGGAAGTCATGCAGCAGCACGTGAACGGCGCGCGGCCGGCGCTGCCCGCGGCCTGCGCCGGCCTCGAGCCGCTGCTCGATCGCATGATGGCGCGCGAGCGCGTTGATCGCTTTGCCGATGCAGCCGCGCTGCACGCCGCGCTGAGCGGCGCCATCGCCATGGTGACCCCCGGCGACCGGCATCGGCCCGGCACGGTGACGCTGCAATGAGCGATACCTCCATCTACAACCTGACGCCGGCGCTGCAGCTCGAACTCGAGGCGCTGCGCGATCAGCGCGATCTGTACCGCAGCCTGTTGTTGTCCGAGCCCACGGCGCTGGGTGTCGGCATGACCCACGCGCTCGCAAGCGTCGAGCAGATCCGATCGCTGCTGCGCGCGCCGACCCGCGACGACGCAGCCTTTCGCGGCAAGATCGAACAGCTCCTGGCGGAGCTCAACGGACTCGCCGGCGCGCTGCTGGCGTTGCACCTGCCTACCGTGAGCGCGCGACTCCAGAGCGCGCAGCGCTCGCTGCAGGAGATCGACACGCGCCCGGACATCACCGGCAACGATCTGTTGCCTGCCATGGTGGTGCTCGGGGACCTGTGCAGCCACATCACCATCGCGGCCGATTGCGCCTCGGTGCACGTGCCGCTGCTCGAGGACGAACGCGGCCCTGATGAAAGCGAGGGCAGCCAGCGGCGCGCACAACCCAAGCTCGCGGCGGCGCTGCAGCAGCTTGCCGAGCGCATCGCCGGCGAGCACGGCAAGCACATCACCCTCGTGACGCTCGGTTTGGAGGAGATCCCCGAGTCCTGGACCAGCACGCTGTTCGACATGCTCGGGCAGATGCTGCGCAACGCGATCGAGCACGGCATCGAGGCGCCGGATCGGCGCCTGGGGCGCGAGAAGCCGGAACAGGGCACGCTCGTGGTGGAATTCATCGAGCGCGGCGCCGAGGGCTTCGAGCTCAACGTGCAGGATGATGGCGGCGGTCTCGATGCCGAGAGGATTGCTGAAGTCGCCGTCAGAAAGGGACTACTGCCGGCCGACGGCGACCACGGCCTCGAGCTGTCCAAGCTCGCGAGCCTCATTTTTCAGCCCGGCCTGTCGACCGCGAAGGACGGCGCGCGTCGCGGCCAAGGCCTGCAAATCGTGCGCGATCACGTCAACCGGCTCGGCGGCCGCATCCAGGCCGCGACCAAGAATGGACAGTTCACGCGCTTCCGCATTCATCTCCCGGCGCTCGCCGCCGAGCCGGCGCGTGCCGCCCTTGGTGCTTGACAGCAAAATGACATGACGATGCAATGCCCTCAACGGGGGGCAGCATGCATCTGGTCGACACCACTCTGTTCTTCTCGCCGACCAGCGGCGGAGTGAAGCGCTATCTCACGGCGAAACATCACTGGCTTCGAACCCACACGGCGCACCGGCATTCGATCCTCGTCCCCGGCGAACGGCATCGGTTCGTCCCCGGCGGTATCAGCACCATCGCCGGCGTACGCCTGCCCGGCACCTTCAATTACCGTCTGCCGCTGTCGGTACGCAAGTGGCGCGCCATGCTCGCTGCGCTCGAACCCGATCTGATCGAGGTGGGTGATGTGTTCCATCCGGCGTGGTGTGCCGGGGCCGTGGCGCGCCATCGCAACGTACCGCTGATCGCCTTCTTCCATTCCGACCTCGCGCACCTGCTCGGGCGGCGTTTCGGCGCCGGCGTGGAGCGCGCGGTCACACGCTATGTGCGCGCGGTGTATGCGCAATTCGATCTGGTGCTCGCGCCGAGCCGCGTGATGTGCGCATACCTCGCACAGCTCGGCATCACGCGTACCGCGCTCGCACCGCTGGGCGTGGATACCGTCACGTTCGCGCCGTGCCGCCGCACGCTCGATCTGCGCCGCATGCTCGGGTTGCCCGATGATGCGCGCGTGCTGACGTTCGCCGGGCGGTTCTCGGAAGAGAAGAATCTCGACGTGCTGCACGCTGCCATGACACTGCTCGGGCGACCCTACCATCTGCTGTTGATCGGCGGCGGCCGCGAGGCACATCCCAGCCACAACATCACGGTGCTGCCCTACCGCCGCGACAGCCTCGAGCTGGCCCAGTGGCTGGCCTCGGCCGACGCGCTGGTGCATGCCGGCAGCAGCGAGACCTTCGGCCTGGTCATCGTCGAGGCCATGGCGTGCGGCCGCCCGGTGGTGGGCGTGCGCGCCGGCGCGGTACCCGAGCTCGTGATCGACAGCGTCGGGGAGCTGGCCGCGCCCGACAACGCACCCAGCCTGGCGCGCGCCATTCGCCGGCTCTACGATCGCGATCTGGACCAGCTCGGCGCCGCAGCGCGGGCGCGAGCGTTGCAGGGTTTCACCTGGTCGCACTCGTTGAGCGTCGCGCTCGCCAACTACGCCGGCGTGCTGTCCGGTGCGCGTTCGCTGCCGGCGATGAGCCCGGAAATGGAATACGGCCACTCGCGCCCCTAGCACTCGAAGATCGAGAGCGCGCCGGCGGCATCGCCTGCGGCCAGCCGTCCGCCGTCGCGCGAATAGCGCAGCAAAGTGCACTCATCGGTGAGCAGGTGCGCGTCCAGGGGCGCATCGGCGGCGCCGATCCGCCACAGCAGCAGCCGGCGATCGCGGGCCGCCGACACCAGCGCATTGCCGCTCGGCCGGCAGGCCAGGGCGCTGATGCGCTCGGAATGCGAGCGCAGCTCCAGCGGGGCCGAGTCTTCCGGCCCCTTGCCGCTGAAATCCCAGATGATCAAGGTGCTGCCGGCCGCCGTGACCAGATAGCGTCCAGAGGCGCTCCAGTCGGTGGCGTCCACTTTGCTGCCGTACCCCTGCATCTGCGATTGCGTGCCGCTCGCCACGTACCACAGATGCACGCTGCCATCCTGCATACCGCAGGCGAGCACTCGTCCGTCCGCATTCCAGCTCGCCGTCAGGCAGGCCCCGCGCCAGGCATGGTCGCGCGACTCGATGCGCGGCTGCAGCCGGTGAATGCGCACCCCGCCGTTGCCGGCGGCAGCGATCTCGGCGGACCTCGGCCGCCAGGCCAGCGCCGCGATCACCCCCGCCTGAGGCTCGAAGGCGTGGCGCAGTGCGCCGCCGCCGTCAAACAGCCGGAGCGTGCGGCCCGTGGCGACCGCGAGCAGCCGGCCATCGGGGGCGAAGGCCAGATGCTCGCTCCATGCCGCGCCCTCGTGGATGGTCCGGCCCTCGAGCGTGCGGGCATCCCACAAGCGTACTGTTCCATCCTGGCCCGAGGAGGCCATGATATTGCCTGCCTTCTGCCAGGCGACCGCCAGGACGCCGCCGCGGTGTTCCCCGATGCGGCGCACGCTCAGCGCGGCATCGAGCCGCAGCAGCAGCAACGCGCCATCGCCGCCGGCCACGATCAGCGAGACGCCATCGGGTGACCATGCCGCATCCACCGGGTAGTCGCCGAGGTCGGCGCGGCCGCGCAGCCGCAGCTGTGCGCTCGCCGCGCTCATGCGATGCAGGATTCGAAGCCGGCCTCCAGCGCGCCGCGATCAAGATCGCGGCCGATGAATACGAGACGGCTGCGGCGCGGCGCGCCGACCGGCCACGCCCGCTCGAGCTGCCCCTCGTAAACCATGTGCACGCCGTGAAACACGTAGCGGCGGGGTTCTCCCTTGAGGCTCAGTACTCCCTTCATGCGCAATATGTCCTGGCCGCGGCTCTGCAGCAGATGCGACAGCCACGCGTTGAGCTTGTCCGGATCCAACGGCCGCACGTCCTCCAGGCCGATCGAGCCGATGTCCGAGTCATGGTGATGCGAGCCGTAGTAACGCTGCTCGATCAGCGCGGCACCCTTGAGTTGCAGCCCGAACTCCTCCGGTGAGTGCTCACAGAACAGTGCGCAGCGGCCGGCCTGCTCGAGCTGGAGTCGATAGTGCGCCCCGCCGTCGAGGCTCAGGCGCACGAGCCGTCCCGGCGGCAGCATGGCCAGCGGCTCGAGCACTTCGGGCTCGGTGTCGAACAACGTCATGGCCGCATCCTGGGACTGTGCCGCGGAGATGGATTCCGCCGCCACCGGCAGCAGCAGCACATCGACGTGGCGCAGCGCGCGTGCGTCCGCCTCGTGCTCAGGCCCCTGCTCGTGCGGGTGTGCATGCGCATGCGCGCCGGTGCGCAGCGCGTACTGCTCGGCGCCGAGCGCATACAGCCCGGCCCATTCAAACGGGCGCTCCGGTTGCAGGAACTGCTCATCGCGCGAGAGCGCGCGCTCGAGGTCGAATGCACCGAGGTCGAGCACGCGCTCGAGTGGCACGTCGGCGTTTTGGGTGCGCAGCACCGTCGCGGTGCCGCTGATGCTCCGCAGGCGCTGCTCGATGCGGGCCAGGACGCCCGTATCCACGAGATCGGTCTTGTTGAGCAGCACGATGTCGGCGAATGCGATCTGCTCGCGCGCCACGGCGCTGTGCTCGAGCTGCTGCCCGATGTGCCGTGCATCCACGAGCGTGACGATGGCATCGAGCGCAAAATGCTCCTTGAGATCCTCCTCGATGAAGAAGGTCTGCGCCACCGGTCCCGGATCGGCCAAGCCGGTGGTCTCGATCAGAATGGCGTCGAAGCGGTCGCGGCGTTTGCGAAGCTGCATCAGTATGCGGATCAGATCGCCGCGCACGGTGCAGCAGATGCAGCCGTTGCTGGTCTCGAAGATCTCCTCATCGGCGCCGATGACCAGCTCGTGATCGACGCCGATCTCGCCGAATTCATTCTCGATCACCGCGATGCGCTTGCCATGCTGCTCGGACAGGATGCGGTTGACCAGCGTGGTCTTGCCCGCGCCGAGATAGCCGGTCAGCACCGTCACCGGCACGCGCGCGCTCATTGCTCATCCCGGGGCGGACCGAGCAGGGCCCCCGCACCCGGCAGCCGCAGCGCCCCGAGCAGCAGCCCCCAGCCCAGGCGCCGCTGCCAGCTCACGCGCGCCGGCGGTACGGCGCCGAAGAAGACGCGGCCAACGTGGCGGTGCAGCTGCAGGCCGCGGCACTCGAGGTTGAGCCGCAGCTCGCGCGCGCAAAGCAGGATATGACGTCCCGGGTCGGCGTCCGGGTCGCCGCCCGCGGCCCAGAGTTCATACAGCTCGACCTCGTGCAGCCGGGCGGGCAGCGCCGCGAGGCCGGCGTGCGGCGCGAGCGCCCCCGCATCGGTTGCAGTGGCGGCCGGTGTCGCGGAAATAGCAGGGGTCGCGGCGGCAAACAGCGCTTCGGCCGCCGTACCCGGCGCCTTGAGGCCGGTGCGGCTGGCCGGGCCGGCGGCGCGCTCGAGTCCACGCAGGATCAAGTTGATGGGACCGCCTTCGAGGCGGCATTCGACGGCGCCGTCGAAACCGATCAGCAGCCGCTGCGCGCCGGCGGCACTCAAGCCGCCACGTCCAGGTTCCACAGCGTCAAGGGCAGCCCGCGCTTGAGCCACATGCCGCAGCCCAGGGGCCGAAACGCGCGCGAGAGCTCGCGCCGGTACCAGGCGCCGGGGCGCAGGCCGGCAATGCGATCGGTGCGACTCTGGTCGCAGTTCTCGCGCCAATCCTCGAGCGTCAGGGCGCCGAAATACAGCGCGCCGCGGCACACGCGCGCGAGATTGGCGATCGCCCGCCGCGCCTGCGCCGCCGGCAGGTATTGCAGCACGTCGTAGCAGATGACCAGGTCGAAGCGTTCGCGGGTCCGCAGTGTCTCGATCGAACCCCGGCGCCAGCCATAGCGCCGGCACAGGTAGTCGCTGAACTCGAGCCCGACGTACTCGGCCGAACGCAGCGCGCGCTTGAGCGGCGCCCGCAGCAGCCCGACCCCGCAACCCGCATCGAGAATGCGGGCCACCGGCAATCCGACATATTGCACACAGCCGGCGATCAGCCGCGCCCGCGCGCGCATTTCCGCGCGTGAGGTCACGGCGGTGCGGGGATTGAAGTAGAAACGCTGGTAGTAGTCGCGATCAAAGGACATGCGTCGATCCGGCGCGCTCGCTCATGTACACTCTCCCGCCCCCATTGTACCGGCCCGATGACGGCTCCAGACAGGCTAAATGCCGCCGCAATCCGCAGTTCCCCCGCACCCGCCGGCCACGCAGCGCGCCCCCGCGGTCGGCTTCGTGAGCCTGGGCTGTGCCAAGGCACTGGTCGATTCCGAGCGCCTGATCACCGAGCTGCGGGCGCGCGGTTACGACATCGCCCCTGACTATGCACGCGCCGACCTGGTGGTCGTCAACACCTGCGGATTCATCGACTCCGCCATCGACGAATCGCTGCAGGCCATCGGCGAGGCCCTCGAGCGACACGGCCGCGTGCTCGTGACCGGCTGCCTTGGCGCCAATCCCCAGCGCATACTCGAGCGCCACCCCAAGGTGCTCGGCGTGACCGGCCCGCACGCCTATGAGCGCATGATCGCCGCCGTGGGCGAGCATCTGCCCGCGCCCCACGCGCGCTTCATGGACCTGGTGCCGCCACAGGGCGTGCGGCTGACCCCGCGCCACTACGCCTACCTCAAGATCTCCGAGGGCTGCAACAACCGCTGCAGCTTCTGCATCATTCCCGCGCTGCGCGGGGATCTGGTGAGCCGGCCGCTCGATCATGTGCTGCGGGAAGCCGAGGCGCTGGCGCACGCCGGCGCGCGCGAGCTGCTCGTGATCTCGCAGGATACCAGCGCCTACGGCAGCGACCTGCGCTACCGCGAGGTGCTGTGGCGCGAGGAGCGCTACGCCACGCGCGTGGTCGATCTGGCGCGGGCGCTCTCGCGGCTCGGTATCTGGGTGCGGTTGCACTACGTGTATCCGTATCCGCATGTGGATGAGCTGATCCCGCTCATGAGCGAGCAGGGCGTGCTGCCATATCTGGACGTTCCGTTCCAGCACGGCAGCCCGGCGGTGCTCAAGCGCATGCGCCGCCCGGCGCACGCGGAAAATACCCTGCGTCGCATCGAGCATTGGCGCTCCCAGCGCCCGGAACTGACCCTGCGCAGCACCTTCATCGTCGGCTTCCCCGGTGAGAGCGAAGCCGAATTCGAGCAGCTGCTCGACTGGCTCGAGGCCGCGCAGCTCGATCGCGTCGGCTGTTTCAAGTACTCCGCCGTCGCCGGCGCGTCGGCCAACGCCATTGCTGCACCCGTGCCCGAACCACTCAAGGAGGAGCGCTACCAGCGCTTCATGGAACGGGCCGGCCACATCAGCGCCGCGCGGCTGGCAGCGCGCGTCGGCCGGCGCTGCCGGGTGCTGGTCGATGCAATCGAGCGCGGTGTGGCGATCGCGCGCAGCGCCGGTGATGCGCCCGAGATCGACGGCATCGTGCGGGTGCGCGGCGGTGGGAAGCTGCAGGTCGGGGAATTCGCCGAGGTGCAGATCACCGCGGCCGGCACCTACGACCTGGAGGCCCGGCTCGTCGCGGCCGCCTGAGCTCGAGGCCGCCTGCCACCGTGGCTCGACCGGCGCGGCGAGCGCTCAGGGCGAGGGCGGCTCGACCGGCGCGGGCGATTTCGCCGCCTCGCTCTGTGCCGCGGGCCGCTCCGCGGTGAACCACACGGCGATGTCCCAGGCGTTGTGAATGCCGATCAGCAGCAGCAGCAGCGACACCGCCGCGGTGGCGTACAGCGCCGCGGACACGTGGGCCCGCAACACGGCGCCGGACACCAGCAGCAACAGATAGGCCAGGGTGGGCAGCAACGCATTCCAGATCCAGTCGGAGATCACGGGCACGTACATGGGCCGGTTGCGATGCAACTGCAGCGTCGTGCCCACGCTGTAGGCGAGACCTGCCGCTGCGCCGCCCGCGAGGCACCACTCCAGGCTCGAGGGCGTCTGGCCCGGAACGTTCAATAGTGCGGCGACTCCGAGTACCGAGCAGAAATGCACCACGGTCGGGCTGATGAAGGCACGCAGCCCGGACAGCGCCACCCGGTGCGCATCGGCCACGAGCGCAATGACGACGAAGGTCAATCCAGTCAGGCCGCCGGCCGCCCCGCCGACGATGACGTAGAAATTGCTCCAGGCATCGAGCGGCATCGCAGCATTGCTCATGGGCCGATTCTAGCGCGGCGCGGGTGCTCAGAGATTCTGGTAGTTCGGTCCCGATCCGCCCTCCGGCGGAGTCCAGGTGATGATGCCGTAGGGATCCTTGATGTCGCAGGCCTTGCAGTGCACGCAGTTGGCGGCATTGATCTGCAGGCGCCGGCCACCCGCGCCCTCGACCATCTCGTACACCGCGGCCGGACAGAAATTCTGGCACGGATTGCCGAATTCCCGTGCGCAACGGTCGATGCAGATCGAGGTGTCGGCCACGTGCAGATGCACCGGCTGGTTCTCCTCGTGCACATTGCCGGCGAAGAACACTGAGCTCGCGCGATCGCGCGGCGGCAAGGTGCGCGTCCCCCAGCCGCGATCCGGGGACCGATAGTCGTCGAGCTGGCGCAGTGCCGGTCCATCGCCCGTGTGCGCAAGCGTCCAGGGCGTGCGGCCGCCGGTCAGGATCTCGACAGCGGCGTTGGCCATGGCAGCGTACAGGCCGCGCTTGAACGCGGGCTTGAAGTTGCGCACGGCGCGCAGCTCACAGTGGCCCTCGGAGCCGCGCCAGCGGGCATCGAAGCCGGCGCTGCTGCCGCACTCGCACAGATGCTCGGCCGCCAGCGCGCCGCTGCGAATGGCCTGGTGGATGCCCTTGATCTTGAAAACGTTGAGCGTGCCGGCTGCATCGCCGATGAGCAGCGCACCCGGCATCTCCAGTCGCGGCAGGGACTGATAGCCGCCGGCGGCGATGGCGCGCGCACCGGCGGACAGTATCTCCCCGCCTCGCAGCAGCGGCTCGACGCGCGGATGGTGCTTGAACTGCTGAAAGGCCTCGAAGGGCTGCAACCGCGGATCGCGATAGTCGAGGCCGATCACGTAGCCGACGTACACGCGGTCCTGATCGAGGTGGTAGAGGAAGCTTCCGCCGTAAGTACGGGCGTCGAGTGGCCAGCCGAAGGAGTGCTCGATGCGTCCGGGCTGAACGCGGCCGGGCGGCAGCTGCCACAGCTCCTTGAAGCCGAGCCCGAACGCCGGCGGGCTGCGGCCGCGGGCCAGGTCGAAACGCGCGATGAGCTGCCTGGACAGCGAGCCGCGCGCCCCCTCGGCCAGCACCGTGGTGCCGGCGAGAATCTGCGCGCCGGGAGTGTAGTTCGGGCCTTCGCTGCCGTTGCGGTTGCGGCCCATGTCGCCGATGCGCACGCCGCGGACGCCGCCGCGCGCATCGAACAGCGCCTCGGTGACGGCGAATCCCGGGAATAGGTCCACCCCCAGCGATTCCGCGCGCTGCCCGAGCCACGCCACCAGCTGCCCGAGCGACACGATCACGTTGCCGCGATTGTGCAGCGGCGACATGCGCACCATCCAATCCGGCAGCCTGAACGAGCCGGTGCGCGTCATCAACCGCACGTCGTCGGTGACGGCGGCGACGGCCATGCCGGAATAGCCGCTGCGCCAGCCCGGCAGCAGCATCTCGAGTGCGCCGGGCTCGAGCACCGCGCCCGAGATCGTGTGCGCCCCGAGCGCGGCGGCCTTCTCCAGCACGCATACGCTGTTCGCGGGCTGCAGCTGCTTGAGGCGCAGTGCGCACGCAAGTCCGGCCGGTCCGGCGCCCACGACGCAATAATCGTAGACCATCTCCCCGCCGTCGGTCATTGGAGCGTCGCCGGGATCGTGCGGACGACGGCCGGTAATTTCATGCTAATCTCGTTTGGATTTTCCATACCATCGCTGCGGGCACCCGTGACCGTTGAGCTGACCCACCTGCAACGGCTCGAAGCCGAGAGCGTCTACATCCTGCGCGAGGTCGTGGCCGAGTGCCGCAAGCCGGTCATGATGCACTCGCTCGGCAAGGACAGCGCCGTCATGCTGCACCTCGCCCGCAAGGCGTTCTATCCCGCGAGCCCGCCGTTTCCGCTGCTGCACGTGGATACCACGTGGAAGTTCCGCGCCATGTACGAGTACCGCGATCGTCTGGCCGCGCAGGGCGGCATGGAACTGCTGGTGCACGTCAATCAGGATGGAATCCGGCAGGGCGTCAATCCGTTTACCCACGGCTCACAGGTTCACACCGACGTCATGAAGACGCAAGCGCTCAAGCAGGCCCTCGACCAGCACGGCTTCGACGCTGCCTTCGGCGGCGCGCGACGCGATGAGGAGAAGAGCCGCGCCAAGGAGCGTATCTTCTCCTTCCGCTCCGCGCGGCACCACTGGGACCCCAGGAATCAGCGCCCGGAGCTCTGGAGCCTGTACAACACCGACAAGCGCAGCGGTGAAAGCATCCGCGTATTCCCGCTGTCGAACTGGACCGAGCTGGACGTGTGGCAGTACATCGAGCTCGAGGGCATTGCCATCGTGCCGCTGTATTTCGCCGCCGAGCGGCCGGTGGTGCGGCGCGACGGCGCCCTGATCATGCTCGACGATGAGCGTATGCCGCTGCACGCCGGGGAAACGCCGGAGCTGCTCAGCGTGCGCTTCCGCACGCTGGGCTGCTATCCGCTCACCGCCGCCACCGAGAGCCGCGCCAGCACGCTGCAGCAGATCATCGAGGAACTGCAGCACAGCTCGCGCTCCGAGCGCCACGGACGGATCATCGACCGCGACGACGCCTCGATGGAGACGAAGAAGCGCGAGGGCTATTTCTGATGGCGAGCGCGCCGGCGCCGCGGAGCCTGCTGCGCTTCATCACCTGCGGCTCGGTCGATGACGGCAAATCCACGCTGATCGGCCGGCTGCTCTACGACTCGAAGCTGCTCATGGAGGACCAGCTCGCAGCCCTGGCAGAGGACTCGAGGAAGAACGGCACCCGTGGCGGGGAGCTCGACTTCGCCCTGCTGCTCGACGGCCTGTCGGCCGAGCGCGAGCAGGGCATCACCATCGATGTCGCCTACCGCTTCTTCTCCACCCCGCGTCGCAAATTCATCGTCGCCGATGCGCCCGGGCACGAGCAGTACACGCGCAACATGGTCACGGGCGCATCCACCGCCGAGCTCGCCGTGATCCTGATCGATGCCCGCAAGGGCGTGCTGGAGCAGACCCGCCGCCACAGCTACCTGGTGTCGCTGCTCGGTATTCGCGACATCGTTCTCGCCATCAACAAGATGGATCTGGTGGATTATTCACGCGAGCGATTCGAGAGCATCGAGCGCGACTATCGCCTCGCCCGGCACGCGGCGCCCGGCAGCCTGACGGCCATCCCGCTGTCGGCCACGGCGGGCGACAACGTCATCGAGCCGAGCGCGCGCATGCCGTGGTATCGCGGGCCGACTCTGCTCGGCTGGCTCGAAGCCGTGAAGGTGGAGGGTCCGGATACGAGCCTGCCGTTTCGCATGCCGGTGCAGTGGGTCAATCGCCCGCACCAGGATTTCCGCGGCTTCGCCGGCCGGATCACGAGCGGCGCGGTGCGAGCCGGCGATCGCGTACGCATCCTGCCCGCCGGTCGCGAGTGCGCCGTCGCGAGCATCATCACCGCCGCCGGCGAACTCGAGGCGGCCGTCGCCGGACAGTGCGTGACACTGCGGTTGACCGAGGACGTGGACGTGGCGCGCGGCGATGTGCTGGCCGCGGCCGATGCGCCGCCACCGACCGCCGATCAGTTCGAGGCCACTCTGATCGGGCTGCATGAGCGCGCCATCCTGCCGGGCCGCTCCTACCGCATGAAGATCGGCACCGCCACGCTCGCCGCCGTCGTCGCGCCGCTCAAGTACCGGATCGACGTGAACACGCGGGCGCACCTGCCGGCCGAGCGCCTCGAACTCAATGAAGTGGGTGTGTGCGAGCTCGAGCTCGCCCACAGCATCGCGTTCGAGCCCTACGAGCGCAGCCGCGAGCTCGGCGGCTTCATCCTGATCGATCGCATCACGCACGACACCGTGGCGGCAGGCATGCTGCACTTCGACCTGCGCCGCTCGCAGAATGCGCGCTGGCAGGCGCTGGACGTGAACAAGCAGGCGCGGGCGCTGCAGAACGGCCAGCGCCCGTGCGTCATCTGGCTTACCGGTCTCTCGGGCGCCGGCAAGAGCACCATTGCCAACCTGGTCGAGAAACGGCTGCACGCCCAGGGCCGGCGCACCTACCTGCTGGATGGCGACAACATCCGCCATGGCCTGAACAAGGACCTCGGTTTCACCGAACAGGACCGTGTCGAGAACATCCGCCGTGTCGCCGAGGTGGCCAGGCTCATGGTGGATGCCGGCCTGATCGTGCTGGTGGCGTTCATTTCCCCGTTTCGCGCCGAGCGCGAGGCGGCGCGGGCCCTGTTTGCCGAAGGTGAGTTCATCGAGGTGTTCGTCGATACCCCGCTGGCCGATGCCGAGCGCCGCGACGTCAAGGGACTCTATCGCCGTGCGCGCAGCGGGCAGCTCAGAAACTTCACCGGCATCGACTCGCCGTACGAGGCTCCGGAGAAGCCTGACGTGCATCTGGATATGGCGCGGCTGACGGCCGCGGAGGCCGCCGGCCTCCTCGCCGATCGGGTAGAGCGGCTGCAGTCGGCGCACGGCTGAGGCCGCCGCCGGATTTGCCGCGCGGAGACGGCGACCTATAATCGATCGCGTACGCGGCTTGGGCGCCGCAGTCCAGATTCCCGTCCGGTCAACGTTGGTTCCAGCCTCTGCTGGGCAAGGAGCACCGCATGAAAGTCGGCATTCTCGGCTCCGGTGACGTCGCCAAGGCGCTCGCTGCCGGTTTCCTGGCCCATGGGCACGAGGTGACGCTGGGCACGCGAACGCCGGCCAAGCTGGCAGAGTGGGCCAAGAGCAATCCGAAGGCCGCAACCGCAAGCGTCGCCGATGCGGCCCGATTCGCCGAGCTGGTCGTGCTGGCGGTCAAAGGCGCGGCTGCGCACAGTGTCCTGCGGGCCGCCGCAGCCACGAATCTGGCCGGCAAACCGGTCATCGATGCAACCAACCCCATAGCCGATGCCCCACCCACGAACGGTGTGCTGAAATTCTTCACCACGCTCGACCAATCCTCCATGGAGCGCATGCAGCACGAGTTCGCCGATGCTCGATTCGTCAAGGCCTTCAACTCGGTCGGCAGCGCGAGCATGGTCAATCCGCAGTTCAAGGGGGGCAAGCCGACCATGTTCATCTGCGGCAACGATGAGTCCGCAAAGACGGTGGTGCGCTCCATCCTCGATCAGTTCGGCTGGGAAACCGCGGACATGGGTGCGGCCGAGGCGGCGCGCGCCATCGAGCCGCTTTGCATGCTCTGGTGCATTCCGGGCTTCCTGCGCAACGACTGGGTTCACGCGTTCAAGCTGCTCAGCTAGCACCGCCTGCCGAGCCCATGACATCCTGCGACCTTCACAGCTACTACACGCTCGGCGGCAGCGGACTGCGCGTGAGCCGACTCGCGCTTGGCACCATGACCTTCGGCACTGAATGGGGATGGGGCGCAGACAAGAGCACCGCGCGGCAACTGACCAACGCCTATCTCGAAGCCGGCGGCAACTTCTTCGACTCCGCCGATGCCTATACCGGCGGCACGGCCGAGACCTGGCTCGGCGAGTTCATCGCCGAGCGCAAATTGCGCGACCAGGCCGTGATCGCCACCAAGTTCACCTTCAATGCGGAGCCCGGCAATCCCAATGCCGGCGGCAACGGCCGCAAGAACATCGTGCGCGCCCTCGAGGGCTCGCTCAGACGTCTGGGTACCGATTACATAGATCTCTACATCCTTCACGCCTGGGACCGCGTAACCCCGGCCGACGAAGTGATGCGCACGCTCGACGAACTCGTGCGATCGGGCAAGGTGCGCTACATAGGGCTGTCCGATGTTCCGGCCTGGTATGCCTCACGCACGCAAACCATTGCGGCGATGCGCGGCTATGAGCCGCTCTGCTCCCTGCAACTCGAGTACTCCCTGGCCGAGCGCCATATCGAACATGAATTCGTCGATCTCGGCACGCGCCACGGCATGGGCATCGTGGTCTGGAGTCCGCTGGCGAGCGGTCTGCTCTCGGGCAAGTACCGGCCCGACTCCGGCGGCGGCACGGGCGCCGGCCGGCTGGAGGCCATGAAAGGCTCGGCCAACCCGGCATTCCAGAAATTTACCGAGCGCAACTGGGCGATCGTGGCCGAGCTCGAACGGGTGGCGAAAGCGCTGAATCGCGGCATGGCGCAGCTGGCCATCAACTGGGCCGCCAACCGTCCGGGCATTGCCTCGGTCATCCTCGGCGCGACCAGGCTCAGTCAGCTCGAGGACAACATGACCGCGCTGTCGTTCCGGATTCCCGCGGAGCTCACGCAGCGGCTCGACGCCGTGAGCGCGCCGCAAGTGCCCTTTCCATATATGTTCTTCGGCAGTGGGATCCAGGGCATGATCCACGGCAGCGGCCGACTCGGAGACAAACCGCCGGGGTATTTTCCGAGTGTGGAGAGCGCGGGAACGAGCGGGCAATGACCCGGGTCAACAGTGACATCGAAGGCTGGCAGAAAACGCATCACGAATCACAGCAGCCTTATTGTCGTTCTCCAGCACCCCGTCATTCCACCGTCACGCTCTTGGCGAGATTGCGGGGCTGATCGACGTCGGTGCCCTTGAGGATGGCGACGTGGTAGGCGAGCAGTTGCAGCGGGATGGTGTAGACGATGGGCGCCTGGAAGTCGGTCACGTGCTTGGGCATGTGGATCACGTGCACGCCGTCGCTGGATTCGACACCCGAGTCGGGATCGGCGAACACGTACAGCACGCCGCCGCGCGCGCGCACTTCCATGAGATTGGACTTGAGCTTGTCGAGCAGATCGTTGTTGGGTGCCACCGCCACCACCGGCATGTCGGCGTCGACCAGAGCCAGCGGACCGTGCTTGAGTTCGCCGGCGGCGTAGGCCTCGGCGTGTATGTAGGAGATCTCCTTGAGCTTGAGGGCACCCTCCATCGCAATCGCGTGCATGGCGCCGCGGCCCAGGAACAGCGCATGGTGCTTGTCGGCGAAGTGCAGTGCCATACGGTGCACCACCGGATCGAGCTCCAGGGTCTTCTCGAGCAGCGCCGGCAGCTCGATCAGCCGCGTCACCAGCGCGCGCTCGCGCTCGGGGTCAGCGACATTGTGACGCGCCAGCGCGGCGGTCAGCATCGCCAGCGCCGTGAGCTGCGTAGTGAACGCCTTGGTCGAGGCGACGCCGATCTCGGGACCGGCGCGCGTGAGCATCACGAGTTCGCATTCGCGCACCAGTGAGCTCTCCGGCGCATTGCAGATGCCGAGCGTAGAAAGATAGCCGTTCTGGCGCGCCATGCGCAGCGCCGCGAGGGTGTCGGCGGTCTCCCCGGACTGCGAGATCACGACGAACAGGGTGTTCTTCGATACCACGGGATTGCGATAGCGGTATTCGCTTGCGATCTCAGCGCGGCAGGAGATGCGGCAGATCTGCTCGATGAAGTAGCGCGCCACCACGCCGGCATGGTAGCTGGTGCCGCAGGCCACCACGTGCACGGCCTCGACGCGCTCGAACACGGCGGCCGCGGCGGGGCCGAAGGCCGCCTCCAGCAGCCGGCCGTTGGCGACACGCTCCTGCAGCGTGTTCGAGACCGCGCGCGGCTGCTCGTGAATCTCCTTGAGCATGTAGTGCCGGTACTGGCCCTTCTCGGCCGCGTCGCCCGTCAGCTCGCTCTCCCTGACCGGCCGTTCGGCGCTGTTGCCTTCGCGGTCGATCACGCGCACGCCGGTACGACGCACCTCGGCCACATCGCCCTCGTCGAGGAACATGAAGCGGCGCGTCACCGGCAGCAGCGCGGCCACGTCGGAGGCTACGAAGCACTCGCCCACGCCCAGCCCCACGACCACCGGACAGCCCACGCGCGCGGCGATCAGCCGCTCGGGATCCTGCTCGCTGATCACCGCCAGCGCATAGGCGCCCTCGAGCTCGGCCACGGTGGCGCGCACCGCCTTGAACACATCGCCGAGTTTCTGCATGTGGAAGTGAATTCGATGCGCAACCACCTCGGTGTCGGTCTCGGAGCTGAACTGGTAACCGAGGACTTTGAGCTCCTCGCGCAGCTCCTCGTAATTCTCGATAATGCCGTTATGCACGATGGCGAGGCCGTCGCGCGAGAGGTGCGGGTGCGCATTGCGCTCGCTCGGCACGCCGTGCGTGGCCCAGCGGGTGTGAGCGATGCCGGCGCAGCCCTGGATCGGAAGATCGGTCATGGCCTGTTCCAGCGCGCGCACCTTGCCCACCGTGCGCAGCCGCTGCAGGTGTCCACCGGGGTTCACCACCGCGATGCCGGCGGAATCGTAGCCGCGGTATTCGAGGCGCCGCAGGCCCTCGATGAGCACCGGGACGATATTGCGCTCGGCGACGCCTGCGACTATTCCACACATGGGGGCGCGGGTCCTCTCATGGCTTGCGTGAATTCCTGACGGGACGTTGCCACTGCTCGATCGTGACCTGACGCGAGCGCGCCAGCGTCAGCTTGTCGGCCGGCGCGTCGCTGGTGACGGTCGAGCCGGCGCCGATGGTGGCGCCCTCGCCGATGCTCACGGGTGCCACCAGCATGCATCCCGAGCCGATGAATGCGCCACTGCCGATCTGCGTGCGCCACTTGTTCGCGCCGTCATAGTTGCAGGTGATCGAGCCTGCGCCGACGTTGACGTCGCTGCCGACCTCGCTGTCGCCCACGTAACTCAGATGATTGACCTTGCTGTTCTCGCCGATCAGGCTGTTCTTGATCTCGACGAAATTGCCGAGGTGAACTCCGTCGGCCAGCCGCGCCTGCGGCCGCACGCGCGTGAACGGACCGATCTGGCAATTACCGCCGATCGCGGCATCCTGCACCACGCAGTTGGCGTGCAGCACGGTGCCGGCGCCGACCGTGGCACGGGTGAGTACGCAGTTGGGACCGATGTGCACGCCGTCGGCCAGATTCACGGGGCCCTGCAGCACTACGTTCACGTCCAGCACCACGTCCCGCCCGACGGTGACCGCGCCGCGCACGTCCAGGCGCGCCGGATCGATCAGCGTGACGCCCTGATTCATGAGTTCCCGCGCGCGGCGGCGGCGGTACTCGGCCTCGGCGGCAGCGAGCTGCTGCTTATCGTTGACTCCGTGTATCTCGGCGGTATTGGCCACTCGCGTGCCAACCACGCGAGTGCGTGCGCGCAGCGCCAGCGCCACGACGTCGGTCAGGTAGTATTCGTGTTGCGCATTGCGCGGCCGCAACCGCTCGAGCCATGACCGCAGACGGCCGGCGGGGGCCGTCAGCACGCCGCTGTTGACTTCACGGACGGTGCGTTCACGCGCCGTGGCATCGCTATCCTCGACGACACGCCGCACGGCACCGCGCGCATCGCGCACCACACGGCCGTAGCCGGTGGGATCGGCCATCGTGGCCGTCAGCAGCGCCAGATGCCGCTCACCGGCCGCCGCCATGAGCTCACGCAGCGACTCGATGCGCAGCAGCGGCACGTCGCCGTACAGCACCAGCACGCGATGATCGTCGGGGATCGCCGGCATGGCCTGCAGCAGCGCATGGCCGGTGCCAAGCTGCTCGGACTGCATTACCCAGTGCACCGGCGCTGCGGCGAAATGCTCGCGAACGCGCTCGCTCCCATGGCCATGCACGACGTGCACGGCGGCCGGCTCGAGCTGCGCTGCGAGCTCCATCACATAAGCGAGCAGCGGTGCGCCCGCCAGGGGCTGCATGACCTTGGGCAGCTCGGAACGCATGCGCGTGCCGCGCCCCGCCGCAAGAATCACGATCGAGAGCGGTGCGGCCGGGAGCGGCTTTGAGTCCTTGCGGGGCATTCCGTCAAATTGTAGCAGCTAGGGTCAGTCACTCTAGCAGAGCCGGGCGCGCTAACCTTTGACCTTGCGCAACCTTTCGATCATTTTCAACTGCGCCGCGGCTCGCGCCAGCTCGGCCAGCGCCTCGGCCTGCGTGATCTTGTCAATCTGGCCCGCGAGCACCTGCTCGGCCCGCGCTCGCGCCGCCACCGCGGCGGCCTCGTCCAGATCCTTGGCCCGCGCCGCGGTGTCGGCCAGGACGGTGACTTTCGTGGGCTGGATCTCGAGCGCACCGCCGCCGACGAAGAACGACTGCTCTTCGCCCTCGGCTGTCCGCACCCGCACTTCCCCGGCCTTGAGCAAGGTCAACAAGGGTGCATGGCGCGGCGCGACGCCGAGCTCGCCCTCGGAGGCGGGCAGGAACACCATGCGCGCGGGCCCGGAGAAGATCTCGCCCTCGGCGCTGACGATGTCGACCAGGATCGTGTCCATCACCTGGTGTCCATCAGGCGGCGCTCTTCGGTTTATCGGCGGCGGCCTTCTCGACCGCCTCCTCGATCGTGCCGACCATGTAGAAGGCCTGCTCGGGCAGCGCATCGTATTCGCCGGCGATGATGCCCTGGAAGCCGCGGATGGTGTCCTTGAGGGCCACGATCTTGCCGTCCTGGCCCGTGAACACCTTGGCGACGTTGAAAGGTTGCGACAGGAAGCGCTGGATCTTGCGAGCGCGGTACACCGTGAGCTTGTCCTGCTCCGAGAGCTCGTCCATGCCGAGGATGGCGATGATGTCCTGCAGCTCCTTGTAGCGCTGCAGGATCTCCTGGACGCGGCGCGCCACGGCGTAGTGGCGGTCGCCGACGATCTCGGGCGTGAGGATGTTCGACGTCGACGCGAGCGGGTCCACGGCCGGGTAGATGCCCAGCGCCGCGATCTGGCGGCTCAGCTCCGTCGTGGCGTCGAGGTGCGTGAACGTCGTGAAGGGCGCCGGGTCCGTGTAGTCGTCGGCCGGCACGTACACCGCCTGCAGCGAGGTGATCGACTTGCCCTTGGTGGAGGTGATCCGCTCCTGTAGCTCACCCATCTCGTCGGCCAGCGTGGGCTGGTAGCCGACGGCGGAGGGCATCCGGCCGAGCAGGGTGGAGACCTCGGAGCCCGCCTGGACGAAACGGAAGATGTTGTCGACGAACAGCAGCACGTCCTGGTTCTTCACGTCACGGAAGTACTCGGCCATCGTGAGAGCCGCGAGCGCCACCCGGAGGCGCACGCCGGGCGGCTCGTCCATCTGGCCGTATACGAGTGCTGCCTTCTCGATGACACCGGATTCCTGCATCTCGAGCCAGAGGTCGGTCCCCTCGCGGGTACGTTCGCCGACGCCCGCGAACACCGACACACCGCCGTGGTTGGTTGCGACCCGGTTGATCATCTCCTGGATGAGGACGGTCTTGCCGACGCCGGCACCGCCGAACAGACCGATCTTCCCGCCCTCGACGTACGGCTCGAGCAGGTCGATGACCTTGATGCCCGTCTCGAACAGCTGACGGCGGGGCTCGAGGTCCTCGAACAGCGGGGCGTCGCGGTGGATCTCCCAGTAGTCGTCGATGCCGGAGGTGATCTCATCGGTGTCGAGGGGGGTGCCGACGACGTTGAAGACGTGTCCGAGCACGCCGTCGCCGACCGGCACGGTGATCCCCTTACCGGTGTTGTGCACCACCGCGCCGCGCATCAGGCCATCGGTCGGGTTGAGGCAGATGCACCGCACCCGACCGTCGCCGATCTGCTGCGCGACCTCCGCGACG
>DATDHV010000200.1:0-5754 GCA_036521395.1 Steroidobacteraceae bacterium
CGCCGCAGTCCCGGCCGCCGCAGTCCCGGCCGCCGCTGCCGCCGCCGCGGCCGCTGCGGCGTTCGCCGCCTCGCCCTGCGCGGCATTCTCGGCCGCGCGGTCGAGCTGAGCCTGGTCGAACACTTCGCCCTTGAATATCCACACCTTGATGCCGATCACACCATAGGTGGTGCGCGCCTCGGCCAGGCCATAGTCGATGTCGGCGCGGAAGGTGTGCAGCGGAATGCGCCCCTCCCGGTACCACTCGGTGCGTGCGATCTCCGAGCCGTTGAGGCGACCGGACATGCGCACCTTGATGCCCAGCGCGCCGCTGCGCATGGTGCTCATGACGGCGCGCTTCATGGCGCGGCGGAACATCACGCGCTTCTCGATCTGCTGCGAGATGCTCTCGGCCACGAGCTGCGCATCGAGCTCGGGCTTGCGGATCTCGGCAATGTTCAGGCGCACGTCAAGCACCGCCATGCCCAGGAGCTTGGCGGTCTCGCCGCGCAGCTTCTCGATGTCCTCGCCCTTCTTGCCGATGACGATGCCCGGCCGCGCGGTCTGGATCGTGATGTTGACCTTCTTGGCCGCTCGCTCGATCAGCACGCGGCTGACCGAGGCGTCGGCCAGCCTCTTCTTCAGGAACTCGCGCACGAGGAAATCGGTGTACACCAGCACCGGGAACTGCCGCTTGCCGGCGTACCACTTCGAGGTCCAGTCGCGGGTGATACCGAGTCGTATGCCCAGCGGATTGACTTTCTGGCCCATGGCTAGTCCTTCCTGCCGTCGCTGACCTGAACCGTGATGTGGCTGTTGCGCTTGACGATGCGGCTGCCGCGACCCTTGGCGCGCGCTGCGAAGCGCTTGAGCACCGGCGCCACGTCGATTTCGATGCGCTCGACCTTGAGCTCGTCGATATCCGCGCCGCGGTTGTTCTCGGCGTTGGCGACGGCCGACTCGAGCACCTTGAGGATCAGCCCGGCGCCCTTCTTCGGCATGAACTTCAGCGTCGCCAGCGCGCTGCCAACGCCCTTGCCGCGTACGGTGTCGGCCACCAGGCGGCATTTCTGCGGCGAGATGCGCGCGTGGCGCAGTCGAGCGGTCACCTGCATCGCATTACTCCGCGGTAGTCACTTTGCGGTCGCCCGAGTGCGACTTGAACAGCCGCGTCGGGGAGAATTCGCCGAGCTTGTGCCCGACCATGTTCTCGGTCACGAGCACCGGAATGTGCTGCTTGCCGTTGTGAATCGCGATCGTGAGACCGACCATGTCCGGAATCACCATCGAGCGGCGCGACCAGGTCTTGATCGGGCGGCGATCGTTCTTCTGCATGGCCACTTGCACCTTCTTGGCCAGGTGCAGATCCACGAAAGGTCCCTTCTTGAGCGAACGCGGCACTTCTACTTCCTCCGCTGCACGATCATGTTGCTGGTGCGCTTGTTACGGCGGGTCTTCTTGCCCTTGGTCTGCCAGCCCCATGGCGAGACCGGATGGGGATTGCCCTGGCCGGACTTGCCCTCGCCGCCGCCGTGCGGATGATCCACTGGATTCATGGCCAGGCCGCGCACGGTCGGGCGAATGCCCAGCCAGCGCTTGGCGCCGGCCTTGCCGTACTGGCGCAGGTTGTGCTCATCGTTGGCCAGCTCGCCGATGGTCGCGCGGCAATCAATGTGCACCTTGCGCGTCTCGCCGGACTTGAGCCGCAGATACGCGTGCACGCCCTCGCGCGAGGTATAGGAGGCCGAGCTGCCGGCGCTGCGCGCGAGCTGGCCGCCGCGGCCGGGCTTGAGCTCGACGTTGTGCACCAGCGAGCCCACCGGGATGTGGCGCAGCGCCATGGCGCTGCCGGACTTGATCGGCGCCTCGCTGCCCGAGCGGATGTCATCGCCATCCTTGATGCCCTTGGGGGCGAGGATATAGCGGCGCTCGCCGTCGCTGTAGCGCACCAGGGCGATGTGCGCCGTGCGGTTCGGATCGTATTCGATGCGCTCGACCACGCCCGCAATGCCGTCCTTGTCACGCCGGAAATCGATCAGGCGATACTTCTGCCGCGAGCCGCCGCCGACGTGACGCGTGGTGATGCGGCCGAAATGATTGCGCGCGCCGGTGCGGCTGCGTGCCACCGTGAGCGGCTCGTAGGGGCCGCCCTTGTAGAGGTGCCCCTTGCTGATACGCACCTGGAAGCGCGTGCCGGGCGAAGTGGGCTTGAGTTTGATCAGGGCCATGGGTTCGATTCCTTGGGTCCTCAGCGCTTGCCCTGCGCTTCGTAGTCGATGCTCTGGCCTTCGGCCAGGCGCACATAGGCCTTCTTCCAGTCCTGGGTACGGCCGTGGCGCGCGCCGAAACGGCGCTTCTTGCCCGGCTGGTTGACCACCTGAACGCCCTCGACCTTGACCTCGAACATGAGCTCCACCGCGCGGCGTACGTCCGTGCGCGTGGCCTCGCGGCGCACGCGAAAGGCGTATTGATTGCGCTCCTGCAGGCCGAGCGAACTCTTCTCGGTCACGTGCGGGGCGAGCAGCACGTTCATGAGTCCTTCGCGTCCGAGCGGCTTGCGCGTGGCGGTCATTGCAGGCGCTCCTCGAGCAGTTTGACGGCGCCGATCGTGGCCAGCACCTTGTCGTGCCGCGCCAGGCTCACCGGATTCACGGCCGCCGCGGCCAGCAGTTCGACGTGGGGCAGGTTGCGCGCGGCGAGCATGAGCTTCTCATCCGGCGCCTCGACGATGATCAGCACGTTCTCGAGCGCGAGGGATTTGAGGTGCGCGGCCAGCAGGCGGGTGCGGGGGGCATCGATGGCGAGCGAGGGCGTCACGATGAGCCGGTCCTGGCGCACCAGCTCGGAGAGCATCGAGCGCATGGCACCGCGGTACATCTTGCGGTTGACCTTTTGAGCGAAATCGCGCGGCTTCGCCGCAAAGGTGCGACCGCCGCCCACCCAGATGGGACTGCGATTGGAGCCGGCGCGCGCCGAGCCGGTACCCTTCTGGGCATGTGGCTTGCGGCCGCCGCCACGCACCTCGGCCCGGGTCTTCTGCGCCTTGCTGCCGGACCGGCCGGCCGCCATGTAGGCATTGACCACCTGGAACACCAGCGCCTGGTTGAATTCGTGGCCGAAATTCTCGTCCGATACCGCGAGTTCGGCCCCGCCGTTGGCGACTTTGAGCTTCATACCCATGACTTCTTCATTGCCGCGTTACTTCTTGGCCGCTTTGCCCGCGGCGGCCTTGGGAGCCGCAGGCTTGGGCGCCGGCGCGGCCTTGGACGGCGCGGCCTTGGCCGGTGCGGCCACCTTGTGGGGTACCACCACCTTGCGGGCCGTGCGGCGCGCGGCCTTGACCGACGGCCGTATGACCACGCTGCCGCCTTCCGAACCCGGCACGGCGCCGCGAATCAGCAGCAGATTGCGCGGGCCATCGACGCCGACGATGCGCAGGTTCTCCGTGGTGCGTCGCACGACACCCATGTGGCCCGACATGCGCTTGCCCGGAAACACGCGGCCGGGGGTCTGACGCTGGCCGATGGAGCCGGGCGAGCGATGCACCAGCGAGGCGCCGTGGGTGGCCATGCCGCCGGCAAAATTGTGGCGCTTCATGGTGCCGGCGAAGCCCTTGCCGACGGTCACCCCGGTCACGTCCACGGCCTGGCCTTCCGCGAACAGGTCCACCTTGAGCTCGCTGCCGGGCTTGAGATCGGCGCCGTCGGTGCCGTTGAGGCGAAACTCGATCAGACCGCGCCCCGGTGCCACCTTGGCTTTGGCGAAGTGGCCCGCGGCTGCCTTGCTGAGCAACTGCGGCCGCCGGATCCCGAAGCTGACCTGGACCGCCGCGTAGCCGTCATGGTCCACGGACTTGATCTGCGTGACGCGGTTCGGCAGCACCTCGACCACGGTCACGGGCACGGATTCGCCCGCGTCCGTGAAGATGCGCGTCATGCCGCATTTGCGGCCGACCAGTCCGATTGCCATGATCAAATCCTCTCAAAGGGCACACACTACGACTGGTGCGTACCGAATCGCTTGCTCGGGGCCAACTACGGGAGGGCAGCGCGCCGGGCGCCGATGCTCTCGAGTGGTTTTGGGGCCCATGTAAAAAAGAAGCGGGTCCCAACCTCGCCCGATACCGCTTTCGCGGTGAACTTCACTCCCGGGGTGTTCGGCCGGGGGCGAAAAGGGCGCGCAGTATATAGGCGGGGGAGTCCTGGATCAACACGGCACCGGAACTGAGGAGAGCTGATGACCCCGACAATCCCGTCAACCGCCTTGGAGGCGCTGCCAACCCGACGGCTGGGGACCACCGACATGCACATCACCCGCGTGGGTTTTGGCGCCTGGGCCATCGGCGGACCCGACTGGGCCATCGGCTGGGGCCGGCAGAGCGACACCGAGTCCATCGCGGCTATCCGCCATGCCATCGGCCTGGGGGTCAACTGGATCGATACCGCGGCCATCTACGGTCTCGGTCACTCCGAGGAGATCGTGGGCCGGGCGCTCCAGCACATTCCGACCGGCGAACGCCCGTTGGTGTTCACCAAATGCGGATTGGTGTGGGATGAGCGCCGCCGCATGGCGCCGCCGCGCCAGGTCGGGGCGGCGCAGAGCATACGCAGCGAACTGGATGCCTCGCTGCGCCGCCTCGGCGTCGAGCGCATCGATCTCTACCAGATGCACTGGCCCGCGGAGGATGGTACTACGCTGCCCGAATACTGGCAGACCATGCTCGATCTCAAGCGGGCCGGCAAGGTGCGCGCCATCGGCCTGTCCAATCACGGCGCGCCGCTGCTGGCCCAGGCCGAGGCCATCGGCCATCTGGACACCCTGCAGCCGCCGTTCTCGGCCATCCGCCGCCACGCCGTCGCGGAGCTGGATTGGTCGCTGGCCCACCGCACCGGCGTGATCGTCTACAGCCCCATGCAATCGGGACTGCTCACGGGCACATTCAGTGTCGAGCGGGCCGGATCGCTGCCGCCGAATGATTGGCGCTCGCGCAATGCCGAGTTCGTGGGCGAGAAGCTCGCGCGCAATCTGGCCCTCGCGCAGGCCCTGGAGCCGGTCGCCGCGCGTCACGGCACCAGCGTCGCGGCCGTGGCCGTGGCCTGGACGCTGGCCTGGCCTGCCATCACGGGCGCCATCGTCGGGGCCCGCTCGCCGGGTCAGGTGGACGGCTGGATCGCTGCGGCCCGGCTGGAATTGACCCAGGCGGACCTGCAGGAGATCGCCCGGGCCATCGAGAGCACGGGCGCGGGCAGTGGTCCGGCGCTGCCCCCGGGGAGCTAGCACCTGCCGCCGCCGCGGGCTCAGTTCAACCTGATCTGCACATCCACGCCCGCCGGCAGTTCCAGGCGCATCAGCGCGTCCACGGTCTTGTCGGTGGGATTGAGAATGTCCATGAGGCGCTTGTGCGTGCGCAGCTCGTACTGATCGCGCGCGTCCTTGTCGGCGTGCGGGGAGATCAGCAGCGTGAAGCGCTCCATCTTGGTCGGCAACGGCACCGGGCCGCGCACGGTGGCCCCGGTACGGCGCGCGGTCTCCACGATTTCGCGGGCTGAGTTGTCAATCAGGCGATGATCGAAGGCCTTGAGCCTGATACGAATGTTCTGGTTAGCCATATATGCCTACTTCAGGATCTTTGACACGACACCGGAGCCGACCGTGCGACCGCCCTCGCGAATGGCAAAGCGCAGCCCCTCCTCCATCGCGATCGGTGCGATCAGCTCCACTTTCATCTGAATATTGTCCCCCGGCATCACCATCTCGGTGTTCCCAGGCAGCTCG
>DATDHV010000201.1:0-22085 GCA_036521395.1 Steroidobacteraceae bacterium
GTGGCACTGCACTGGCAGCGTGTGCACAAGCTTCCGGATTTCGTCTATTTCAATCACAGCATTCACATCGCCAAGGGCATTGGCTGCGCGAGCTGCCATGGCGCGGTTGATCAGATGCCGCTCACCTGGCGCGTCGCGCCCCTGACCATGCAATGGTGCCTGGATTGCCATCGGCAGCCGGAACGCCAGCTGCGGCCACCTGACCAGATCTTCAATCTGCACTGGGCGGCGAAGGATCAGCGCGCGCTCGGCGCGCAGTTGCTGATCACCTATCACATCGACAAACGCCGGCTCACGGACTGCTCCGTATGTCATCGCTGAATCAGGCGCCGTTCGATGCCGTTGCCGCGCGTGCGCGCCTGGCATTGGCGCGGGGGCCGACGCTCTGGCGCGCGCTCGAGGAGTTGGCCGACAGCGAGGCGTTCAGGCGCTGGTTGATAACGCAGCAGCCCCAGCTTGCCGAGGCGCTGGCGCTGGATCGGCGCGGTTTCCTCAAATACCTGGGTGCGTCCCTGGCCCTGGGCGGCCTTGGCGCGTGCAGTCATCCGCCGCAGCTTCAGATCGTGCCTTATATCCATGCGCCGCCGGGACAGATCGACGGCTTGCCGCGATTCTTCGCCTCGGTGCTGAGCCGCAACGGCTACGCGCGGGGCGTTCTGGTCGAGAGCCATATGGGGCGCCCGACCAAGATCGAGGGCAACCCCCAGCACCCTGCGAGCCTGGGAGCCACTGATATTTTCGCGCAGGCCGCCGTGCTGCAACTATGGGATCCGGATCGATCACAGGCGGTCATGAACCGCGGCGTCACGGCGGATTGGGCGGACTTCGATGCGATGCTGGTGCAAGCGCGCGCGCGCATCGAGCACGACGGCGGCGCCGGACTGCACGTGCTCACCGGTGCCAGCACCTCGCCGACGCTGTCGGCCCAACTCCAGGCCCTGCATCGCCGGTACCCGCGCATGCGCTGGTACGTACATGAGCCCGCCGGCAACGATAACGCCTTCGCCGGCACGCGGCTCGCGTTCGGCGTGCCACTCACCTCGCGCCTGCATCTCGATCGAGCGGCCGTCATGCTCGCGCTCGATGCCGACGTACTGTCGGACCCGGCGGCCGGGGTGCGCTACGCGCGCGACTTTGCGGCGGGGCGTGCGCTGGATAGCAACGGCGGGACCATGGGCCGCCTGTATGTGGTGGAGGCTACCCCGTCGCTGACCGGCGCGCAGGCCGATCATCGCCTGCCGCTCGAATCCGCGCGCATAGAAGGGTTCGCGCGCGCGCTGGCCCGCCGGCTTGGCGTTGCAGTGGATGTGCGGGATGCATCGGCTACGGCGGAAGTCGAGGATCCGCAACACGTTCGCTGGCTGGAAGCGCTCGCCGTCGATCTGCGGGCCCATCGCGGCGCCGCGCTGGTCGTAGCCGGGCCCGCGCAGCCGGCAGCGGTGCATGCGCTCGCCCACGCGATCAATGTGGCGCTGGACAGCGTGGGCAGCACCATCGACTACTGCGATCCGGTGGAGACACTGCCGGAGGACGGGGGGACGCTGGCGCAGCTGGTGGATGCGATGCATGGCGGATCGGTCGATACGCTACTCATTCTCGACGCCAATCCGGCCTACGACGCTCCCGCGGATCTCCAATTTGGTGACGTACTCCAGCGGGTGCCGCACGTGTGGCATCTGGGATTGTACCTGGACGAGACCGGGGCGCTGGCCGAATGGCATCTGCCGCAGGCGCATCAGCTCGAAGCTTGGTCGGATGCGCGCAGCTTCGAGGGCACCGCCAGCATTGCGCAGCCCTTGATCGCGCCGCTGTACGGTGGTCGCAGCGCGCATCAAATACTGGCCGCGTTGCTGGGCGAGGAGGATGCGCGGGACGGGCGTGAGCTGGTACGGCGGCAGTGGCAGCGGCAACTGCCCGACGAGGCGAGCTGGAATGCGGCGCTCAGGGCTGGGATGATTGCCGATACGGCCTTCGCGACGCGCTCGCCCCCGGCGGCGCCCGACGTCACCAGGTCCGCCACTGTACCGCCGCTGGCCGGCGATGAGAGTGCGTTCGAGCTGCTGTTCCGTCCCGATCCCACCATCGGCGATGGCCGCTGGGCCAACAACGGCTGGTTGCAGGAGCTGCCCAAGCCGCTGAGTCAACTGACCTGGGACAACGCCGCCTGGATCAGCCCGCTCGTTGCCGCGCGCTACGCACTTGGCAACGGCGATGTTGTGGAGCTGAAGATTGCCGGTCGGTCGCTGCAGGTGCCAGTGTGGATCATGCCCGGCCAGGCTGCGCACAGCGTGACGCTGCACCTGGGCTACGGGCGCCGGCGCGCCGGCCGTGTGGGCGACGGCCAGGGCGTCGATGCCTATGCGCTGCGCACATCGAGCGCGCCGTGGGCAGCGAGCGGGCTGCAACTGCGCAAGACCGGCGCGCGCTACGAGCTCGCCGGCACCCAGCATCATTTCAACATGGAAGGGCGCGACCTGCTGCGCGTGGAAACGCTCGAAGACTACCGTCGCGACCCGCACTTCGCCACGGCGGCGGGCGCCGAAGCCGGCACGCCGCCGAGTCTCTATCCGGATTATCCGCCAGGTGAGTATGCCTGGGGCATGAGCATCGATCTCAATGCCTGCATCGGCTGCAAGGCCTGCACTATCGCCTGCCAGGCGGAAAACAACATACCCGTGGTGGGCAGGGATCAGGTGCGCCGCGGCCGCGAGATGCATTGGATCCGGGTGGATCGGTATTACGAGGGCAGCCCGGAGAGCCCGCGCACGTACTCGCAGCCGGTGCCGTGCATGATGTGCGAGCACGCGCCCTGTGAGGTGGTCTGTCCGGTCGATGCCACAGTGCACGATGCGGAGGGACTGAACGTGCAGGTCTACAACCGTTGCGTCGGTACCCGCTTCTGCTCCAATAATTGCCCTTACAAAGTGCGACGCTTCAATTTCCTGCAGTACACGGACCAGTCCGCGGATACGCTCGCGGCCCAGCGCAATCCGGAGGTCACGGTGCGTGGGCGCGGCGTGATGGAGAAGTGTACCTACTGCATCCAGCGCATCGAGAGCGCACACATCGAGGCGGACAAGGCGAATCGTCGTCTGCGCGACGGCGAGGTGCTGACCGCGTGCCAGGCCGTGTGCCCGACGCAGGCGATCCGCTTCGGCGATATCGCCGATGCGCAGACGAGTGTTGCACACGCCAAGGCCTCGCCGCGAAATTATGTGATGCTCCAGGAACTCAATACGCGCCCGCGCACCAGCTATCTGGCGCGCGTGCGCAATCCCAACCCGGCCCTGGAGGACCCGTAGTGGCTGCGGTACTGCCCGGCGACGGCACCCTGGCGCCGCTGCTGGAGCCCGGACAGACCTATACGTCGGTCACCGAGGTAGTCAGCGCCATCGCGCTGCATCGCCGCTTCGGCGTGTACTGGATGGCGGCCTTTGGCGCTGCGTTGGCGCTGACGCTGCTGCTAACCATCGGCATCGGCTGGCTGCTGGCCAGGGGCGTGGGCATCTGGGGATTGAACATCCCGGTCGCCTGGGCGTTCGCTATCACCAACTACGTCTGGTGGATCGCGATCGGCATGGGCGGGACGTTCATCTCGGCCGCGCTGTATCTGGTGCGCAAGGAGTGGCGCACTTCGCTCAATCGCTACGCCGAAGCGATGACGGTGTTCGCGGTGTCGGTATCCGGCATTTTCCCCATACTGCACCTGGGGCGGCCCTGGTTCTTCTACTGGCTGTTTCCCTATCCCGACATCATGAATGTCTGGCCGCAGTGGCGCAGCTCGCTGGAGTGGGATTTCTTTGCCATTCTGGCCTACCTGATCGTGTCGATACTGTACTGGTACGTCGGCATGATTCCCGATCTGGCGACGCTGCGCGATCGTGCCCGCACGCTCGCGCGGGCGCGCTTCTACGGCCTGCTCGCCCTGGGCTGGCGCGGGGAGGCGCGGCACTGGCGCCGCTTCGAGACCCTGAGCCTGCTGCTGGCCGGCCTGGCCGTGCCGCTGGTGTTCTCGGTACACAGCATGGTGGCGCTGGACTTCTCCGAGGCCCTGGTGCCGGGATGGCATTCGACCATCTTTCCACCCTTCTTCGTGGCCGGTGCGCTGTTCTCCGGCTTTGCCATGGTGCTCGTGCTCGGCATTCCGATGCGCGAGTGGTTCCACCTGCAGGCCTACATCACCGAGCGGCACCTCACGAACATGGCGAAGATGATGCTGGCCGTGGGGCTCATCGTCGATTACAGCTATCTATCGGAGATCTTTACGGCCTTCTACAGCATGGACCCTTACGAGGTCGCGCTCACCACACACCGCATGTTCGGCGCTTACGCCTGGGTGTTCTGGGGAACGATTGTCTGCAACGTGCTGCAGATCCAGTTGTTGTGGTTTCCACGGGTGCGCGCCAGTCCGCGGGCGCTGATGGGCATCAGTCTGGGCGTGCTGGTGGGCATGTGGCTGGAGCGCTTCATGCTCATCGTCACCAGCCTGTATCAGGATTTCGTGCCCTCGGCGTGGGGGATGTTCTACCCGACGTTCTGGGATATCGCGTTCCTCGCAGGCTCGATTGGGCTGTTCTTCGTATTTTTCCTGCTGTTCGTGCGCCTCGCGCCCGTGGTGTCGATGTTCGAACTGCGCAAGCTGGTGCACCGGCGCGAACGTATCGCGATCGCCGGCGAGGCGCCGTCGTGAGCGCCGCACACGGCCTGCTTGCCGAGTTCGCCACGCCGGAGGAGCTGCTCGAGGCGGCCATGCGCGCACGCGAAGCGCATAGCGGCACGCTCGAGGCGTATTCGCCGTTCCCAATCGACGGCCTGGACGAGGCACTGGGTCGCCGCCGCGACCGCATTCCGCTGTGCATGCTGCTCGGGGCGATCGTCGGCGGCGTCGGCACCTTCGCGCTCGAGTGGTATTCGGCGGTGATCGACTATGCCATCGACGTGGGCGGCCGGCCCACGGGCAGCTGGCAGGCGTTCCTGCCACCGGCCATCGAAATGACGGTGCTCGGGTCCGCGCTGGTCGGTGTCCTCGCCATGCTGCTCGGCAACCGACTGCCGCAACTGCATCATCCGCTGTTCGCCGTGCCGGCGTTCCAGCGCGCCAGCAACGACCGCTTCTTCCTGCTGCTGCGAGCCGAGGATGCACTGTTCGATGCACAGCAGGCACGGGCATTCCTCGAGGAGCTCGGGCCGCTGTCCATTTGCGAGGTCGACGCATGAGCGCGCGGGTCGTGCTGATGTGCCTGGGACTGGTGCCAGCACTGTTGCTCGGCGGCTGCGAGCGTGGAATGCACGAGATGTATGATCAGGCCAAGTACAAGCCGCTGACCGCGACGTCGTTGTTCCCCGACGGCAACTCCTCGCGTCCACAGGTGCCGGGCACGGTGCCGCACTCAGGCGGCGCGCTGGCCGGCACGAGCAGTGGCCGCAACGCTCCGATGGCGCCGGCGCCCCCTCCGGGCCCGGCCGTGGGCGTCGATGCGCAGGGCCGCAGTCTGCTGCAGAGCTCGGCCGAGGCGGTGTACTCCAATCCGCTGCCCATCACGATGGCGCTGCTCGAGCGTGGCCGCGAGCGCTACGACATCTACTGTGCACCTTGCCACAGCCGAGCTGGCGATGGGGAGGGCATGATCGCGCGGCGAGGATTTCCCTCGCCGCCCAGCTACCATACGGACCGGCTGCGCAGCGCGCCCGACAGCCATTTCTATCAGGTCATCAGCGACGGCTATGGCGTGATGTACCCGTACGCCGATCGCATCGCGCCCGATGACCGCTGGGCCATCGTGGCCTATATCCGCGCATTGCAGTTCAGTCAGCACGCGCCCGCCGCGGCGCTCAGCCCTCAGGATGATGCCGCGCTGGGCGAGGGTCTCCGATGAGCGCCCCGCTGCCGCGCGGCCGTGCGCAATGGCTGTCGCTGTGCGTAGGCGCGCTGGCGCTGCTGGCCTGTTGGTGGTGGGGGCACGCCTCGCCGCAGCAGTCGCTGCTGTCGTACCTGTCGGCGTTTCTGTTCTTCACCGGCCTGGCGTTAGGCAGCCTCGCCGTGCTGCTGGTGCAACCGCTGACCGGCGGTGCGTGGGGTGAGTATCTGCGGCCACCGCTGCTGATCGCGGCGCGCACACTGCCATTGCAGGCGGTGGCTGTGGTGCCCATTCTGCTGGGCCTGCACGTGCTTTATCCCTGGGCGCAGGCCGGGGCCGCGTCCGGCGACGCACTGCTGCGGGCTCAGAGCTGGTATCTCAACCCGACCTTCTTCGTGGCGCGCAGCATCGTCTACTTCGCGCTGTGGCTGGCACTGCTTGCGGCCGCCACGCGCGGCGCGGCCGGAGGGAGCGCGGCGTCGGCCCGCACCGCGGCGGTGGGGCTCATCGTGTATGGGATCTCGACCCTGTTCGCGGCCACGGACTGGGCCATGTCGCTGCTGCCGCACTGGCACTCCTCCACCTTCGGCATGATGGTGGCCGCCGGCTGGCTGCTGGGCGCAACGGCGCTCGCCGTGCTGTGCGCGTTGATGGTGCCGGCCCCGGGCCGCCCACACGTGCCGTCCGTGGCGCAGGATCTGGGTAGCCTGCTACTCATGCTGGTGCTCGCCTGGTCCTACCTGGCGTTCATGCAGTATCTGACGATCTGGATAGCCGATTTGCCGGACGAGACCGCCTGGTACATACCGCGCACGCTCACGAGCTGGCGCGCGCTGGCATGGTTTCTGATCGCTTTTCATTTCGCCGTGCCCTTCGCCGTGCTGCTGTCGCGGCGAGCCAAACGCCGCCGCGCGTGGCTGGCCGGGGTCGCGCTGCTGCTGGTCGTGGCCAACTTCGCCGACGCGTTCTGGCTCGTGGTACCGACGTTCCGGGCCCATGGGTTCTCGCTGCGCTGGTCGGATCTGCTGGCAGCGGTGGGCGTGGGAGGGCTGTGGCTTTGCATTTATCTGGGACAGCTCCGGCGGGTGCCCTGGCCGCCCCTGCCATTGCCGTTGCCGGAAGGCGCGCCGGATGCGCCCGCGCCGGGGCAGCTTGGAGACGCCCGTGGCTGAGCGGCCGGCCGGGCACGAGTCGTCCGCGGTTGCGGTGCGCGATCTGCTGCGCATCGGCGCCATCATCGCGGTAGCGGTGGCTGCGGCCGTGATCACCATCGGCGTGGCGGTGAATCGGTGGGCTGCGCCGCAGCGCTATGCGGTCGCAGCGCGGCGCGGGGCGATCCCGCCCGCTCCCCGGTTGCAGCCCGACCCGCACGCGGATCTGGTGGCGTTGCGGGCGCAGAAGCAGGCCCTGCTATCGAAGTGGGCGTGGACCGATACGACGCGGCAGTTTGCCCGCATCCCGATCGAACGCGCCATGGAGATTTATGCGCGTCAGCACGCGGCGCTGGCAGCGCCGGACGCAGGGACAGCCACTGAGGCGGGAGCAGCGCCTGCAGGAGGGGAACGCTCATTGCGTGCACCCGCGCACCTGCTGTCGCAAGTCAGCTTCGATCAGCGGCTCGGCGCGTCGGTACCGCTGAGCCTGGCGTTCCGCGACGTGCATGGCGCTGATGTGCGGTTGCAGGATCTATTGCAGGGCCGGCCGACCGTGCTGGTGCTGGGCTATTACGGCTGCGCCAATCTCTGCGGGGTCGTACGCACCGGCGTCGCACATGCGGTGGCGCGCAGCGGACTGACCGCGGGGCGGCAGTTCAACGTCGTCGTGACAAGCATCGATCCGCGGGAGACACCAGCCGCAGCCCTGATCGCGCAACAGGCCGATGAGCTGGTGCATCCGGATGCCGACGTGGCCAGCTGGCACTATCTGACCGGAGCGCAGGCCGCCATCGTGGCGCTGTCGCAGGCCATCGGGTTCAGCTATCTGTACGACCCGCGCAATGCTCAATACGCTCATGCCGCAGGTATCGTGCTGCTGACCCCTCAGGGCACCATCGCGCAGTACCTTTTCGGCGTGCAGTTCGCCCCGCGCACTCTGCGGCTGGCGCTGGTCAGTGCTTCGCGGGGCCACATCGGCAACGTGGTCGATCGCCTGTTGCTGCTGTGCTGCGACTACGATGCCTCCACCGGCCGCTATAGCCTGCTCATCAATCGCGTCATGCAGGTGCTGGGCGTGCTCACGGCGCTGGCGCTGTGCGGCCTGATCGTGATGCTCAGGCGTACCGAACTTGGCCGCCGCACTGACCCGCAGCGCCGCGACGAGCCGCCGGGGAGCACACCGTGAGTGGTAGTCACCTGCTGCTGCCCCAAGCATCGAGCCTTGCCCCTCGGATCGATGCGCTGTTCTGGTCGATGATCGCCTTGTGCAGCGTGGTTGCCATCGGCGTGTTCGTGGCCATCGTGTTCTACAGCATCCGCTACCGGCGGGGGAGCCTCGCAGATCGGCGCGGCGCGCTGGCGCAGGATCTGGGTGTGGAGCTGACCTGGACGCTGGTGCCGTTCGGGCTGTTCCTGGGGGTGTTCATCTGGAGTCTGCTGCTGTACGTGCAGGGACGCACTCCTCCGGCCGATGCACAGACCATCTACGTAGTCGCGAAGCAATGGATGTGGACGGTGCAGCACGCGGGAGGGCAGCGCGAGATCAATGCGCTGCACGTGCCCCTGGGCACTCCCGTGCGACTGACGATGACCTCCCAGGATGCGATTCACAGCTTCTACGTGCCGGCATTTCGCGTGAAGCAGGATGTGCTCCCGGGCCGCTACACCGAGTTGTGGTTCACGGCCACGCGGCTCGGGACGTTCCCGCTGTTCTGCGCCGAGTACTGCGGCCTGGATCACTCGAGGATGGGAGGGGGCGTCGTGGTGATGCGCCCGGCGGACTACGCACAGTGGCTGGCCGGGCACGCGGGTACGACCCTGGCAGCGCGCGGTGCGGCCTTGTTCCGCGCCCGCGGCTGCAGCGGCTGCCACGGAGCGAACGCCTCGGTGCATGCACCGACTCTGCAGGGCATTTACGGGCAGCCGGTGCACATGGCGGACGGCTCGACGCTCATCGCCGATGACCGCTATCTGCGCGACTGCATGCTGCTGCCGCGCACGCGCGTCGTGGCGGGCTACGCACCCCTCATGCCATCGTTTGCGGGGCAGCTAAGCGAGGAGGATCTGCTGGCGCTCATCGCCTACATCAAATCGACCTCGCCGAGCGCGACCACGGAGATCCCATGAACGCGATTGACGCCGGTGCCATTCCCCACAGTTTTCTCGAACGCGACTACGGCCTGCGCGCCTGGCTGACCACACTCGATCACAAGCGCATCGCCATCCTATACGCCATGGGCATTACGTTTTTCTTCCTCCTCGGCGGCGCCGCGGCAACGCTCATCCGCCTGAACCTGATCTCGCCCAATGGCGCGATCATGGGAGCGGAAGCTTACAACAAGACGTTCACGTTCCACGGCGTGGTGATGGTGTGGTTCTTCCTGATCCCATCCATCCCGACCACGCTCGGTAATTTTCTGCTGCCGCTGATGATCGGAGCGCGGGATGTAGCCTTTCCGCGGCTCAATCTCACCAGCTGGTACCTGTACATGGCGGGCGGCCTGTTCACCATCGCGACGCTGCTCGCGGGCGGGGTTGATACGGGCTGGACGTTCTACACGCCTTTCTCGACCATGTTCTCCAACTCCAACGTCTTTCTAGTCGTCATCGGAGTGTTCGTTGCGGGGTTCTCAACCATTCTGACCGGCCTCAACTTCATCGTCACGGTGCATGCGCTGCGCACCAAGGGCATGACCTGGTTTCGGTTGCCGCTGTTCGTCTGGGGCATCTACGCTACCTCGCTGGTGATGGTACTGGCCACTCCGGTGCTGGCCATGACGCTGGCGCTGATCGCGCTCGAGCGCGGTTTCGGCGTCGGCGTATTCGATCCGGCGCTCGGCGGCGATCCGTTGCTGTTCCAGCACCTGTTCTGGTTCTACTCCCATCCGGCCGTGTACATCATGATCCTGCCGGCCATGGGCCTGATCAGCGAGGTCATCGCTTGCTTCGTGCGCCGTCGCGTATTCGGCTATCGGTTCATGACATATTCGATGCTCGCCATCGCCGTGATCGGCTTCCTGGTCTGGGGGCACCACATGTTCGTGGCCGGTATGTCGATGTATGCGGGCCTGGTGTTCTCGCTGCTGAGCTTCGTGGTGGCCGTGCCGTCGGCCATCAAGGTGTTCAACTGGACGGCCACGCTGCGCAAGGGTGATATCAGCTTCGAGGCCCCGATGCTCTATGCGCTGGGCTTCGTCGGGCTGTTCATGCTCGGCGGCCTGACAGGGTTGATCCTCGCCGCGCCGGCGCTGGACGTGCCGCTGACCGACACTTATTTCGTGATCGCGCACTTTCACTACGTCATGGTGGGCGGATCGGTGATGGCGTATCTCGCCGGCATCCACTTCTGGTGGCCGAAGGTGACGGGAAGGCTGTACTCCGAGGGGTGGGCGCGGTTTGCCGCGATACTGATGTTTTGCGGTTTCAACCTTACGTTCTTTCCGCAGTACATCCTGGGCTATGAGGGCATGCCGCGGCGCTACTTTTCCTACCTGCCGCAGTTCCAGGTGCTCAACATCCTCTCCTCGGGTGGTGCCTCGATACTGGCCATCGGCTATCTGCTGCCCATCGTCTACCTGCTGTGGTCATTGCGGTATGGGGAGCGGGCCGGAAACAATCCCTGGAACGCGCGCGGGCTGGAGTGGCAGACCAGCTCGCCGCCCCCAAAGGAGAATTTCCTGCGTCCGCCCGTGGTTCGAGAGGCCTATGCCTATCACGAGCCCGCGCCGTGAACAGCAGTGCCGCGGATATGGCCGGTGACCCGCTCCAGACACCAGTCGAGGAGCAGTTCGACGACCCGGCGCAGCAGCGCGAGGCGGCAACGCTCGGCATGTGGCTGTTCCTGTCCACGGAGATCCTGTTCTTCGGCGTGCTGTTCGCCAGCTATACGATCTGCCGGGTGCTTCATCCCGCGGGCTTCGCCGAGGCCAGCCGCCGCACCGACATGTTGTTCGGAACGATCGAGACCGCGGTGCTCCTGACCAGCAGCAGCCTCATTGCGCTGGCGGTACGCGCCATCAGGCTCGAGCAGCGGCGACTGACGGTGGCACTGATGGCCGGAACCGCTGCCCTCGGGATCTGCTTTCTGACCATGCATGGCTTTGAATACTTCAAGGAGTACACCGAGCAACTGATTCCGGGCATCGACTTCCGCCAGACCGGGCCGTACGCCGCGGCCATGGAGCTGTTCTTCTGTCTCTATTATTTCATCACCGGGTTCCATTCGCTGCACGTGCTGATCGGCGTGTGCGTCATCCTGGTGCTGGCGCTGCGGGTTCGGCGCGGTGAGTTCGGCCCGCGGCGGCACACCACGCTCGAGCTGACCGCGCTCTACTGGCACCTGGTCGACATCATCTGGATCTTCGTCTATCCACTGATCTATCTGGTGGGGCGGGCGGGATGAGCGCGCACCAGAACTTGGTGTCAGCAGCGGCCGAGACGCGTGGGTCGCGCGAGCCGCCGGTGGTGCCGGTGCGCCGCTACGTGTGGGTGCTCGCTGCGCTGCTGGCGTTGCTCGCGCTCAGCGCCGGCAGCGCACTGCTTCGGCTCGGACCCTTGAACTCCGTCATCAATCTGGCCGTGTCGGTGACCAAGACTTTGCTGGTGATGGCGGTGTTCATGCACGAGACCGAGGCGCGCCGCCTCACGCGCCTGGTCTCGGCGCTGGGCTTCATCTGGCTGACCATGCTCATCGCTCTGTCGCTGGTGGACTTTACAAGTCGCGCGCCGTTGCCTGCGCCGTGGTGAGGTCTGCGCACGGCCGTAGGTCCTTTGCGCGGCCTGCTTTTCCCGAGCCTCACCCAGCCGCAGTCTTGACCAGCCCCGCAACGGCGCTTGCCAACGCATCCACGCTCGACGCCACATCTGATCCGACGGCGTGGCGCCGGGCCAGCCAGCGGGGGTCATTGTAGGTGAGCCACACTTGCCCCGAGGCATCCTGCCATGCCAGCACCTTGAGCGGCAGGTCGATGCCGATGGCCTGATTGGACTGCATCAAGGGCGTCCCGGCCTTCGGATTGCCGAAGATCAGCAGCTCGGTGGGCCTGAGCGGCATCGATACCGAGGCTGCACCCGCCGCGTGGTCTATGCGCGCGAATACCGTGACGTGCTTTGATCGCAGATCGGCCTCGAGCCGGTTGAGGCTTTCGGCGACGGAATGGTTACTCGGCTGCGTCAGCAATCCATTGTCAGCCATTGACGCGGTCCTGCTCGAACACGATCATGCCCCCTCTCACGAATCAATTCCGGCATTGCCTGTATGGCCTGTCACCAGCAGTAGTGTCAGTGATTGTCGCGCGGCAAGCCGAAGGTTTGCGCGACCTTTTGATATTTGACGCCGGTCGTGAGCACCATGCCGTCGCCGAGCTGCTCGACCATGCCGCGCTGAATTTCCTGCCAGGGTGTCTGGGACGCCGGAAACCGATAGCCACCCGCCGCTTCCAGCGCGCGGCGGCGGTCGGCGAGCTCGGCATCGGAGAGCAGCACGTTCACGCTGCGCCGGCGCAAGTCGATGCAGATTTGGTCACCGGTCTTGAGCAGTGCCAGGCCGCCGCCCACCGCCGCCTCGGGCGAGGCGTTCAGGATGGACGGCGAGGCCGAGGTGCCCGATTGCCGGCCATCGCCGATGCACGGAAGTACCAGTATGTTGCGCTTGATCAGGTAGTCGGGCGGCTGCATGTTGACTACTTCCGCCGATCCCGGATAGCCGATAGCGCCGGCGCCGCGCATCACCAGTACGCTGTGTTCGTCGATCGCGAGCGATGGATCGTCGATGCGCGCGTGGTAGTCCTCGGGGCCGTCGAACACAACGGCGCTGCCATGGAACTGCTCGGGATGATCCGGATCGGACAGATATCGGGACCGGAACTCGTGCGAGATTACACTGGTCTTCATGATCGCGGAGTCGAACAGGTTGCCGCGCAGCACGATGAAGCCGCCGTGGGGCTTGAGGGGCGCATCGATGGAACGAATCACGTCGGCATCCTGTATTTCGTGCCCGCGACAGTTTTCACCGATGGTGCGACCGTTGGCCGTGATCGCCTGCTCGTGAATCAGGCCGCGCTTCATGAGCTCGTTCACCACGGCGGGAACGCCGCCGGCGTGGTGGTAGTCCTCGCCGAGGTATTTTCCCACGGGCTGGAGATTGACCAGCAGCGGCACACCGCCGTGTTGCTGCCAGTCATCCAGGGTGACTTCGACGCCCACGTGTCGGGCGATGGCGCCGATGTGTATGGGCGCATTGGTGGAGCCGCCGATCGCGGAATTGACGACGATGGCATTCAGGAATGCCGCGCGCGTCAGGATGTCTGAGGGCTTGAGATCCTCGCGCACCATCTCGACGATGCGCTTGCCGGTGTCGTAGGCCATTTGTCCGCGCTCGCGATAAGGGGCCGGAATGGCGGCCGAGCCCGGGAGCTGCATGCCCAATGCCTCGGCGAGCGAGTTCATCGTCGTGGCCGTTCCCATGGTATTGCAGTAACCGGTGGACGGCGCTGAGGAGGCGACCAGATCGATCAATCCAGAATAGTCGATCTCACCGGCCGCGAGCATCTGGCGGCCCTTCCAGACGATGGTGCCGGAGCCGGTGCGCTGGCCTTTGTACCAGCCGTTCAGCATGGGCCCCACCGACAGGGCGATGGCCGGCAGGTCCACAGTGGCGGCCGCCATGAGGCAGGCGGGCGTGGTCTTGTCGCAGCCGATGGTCAGCACGACGCCGTCCAGCGGGTAGCCATGCAGCACTTCCACCAGACCCAGGTAGGCCAGATTGCGGTCGAGCGCCGCGGTCGGACGCCGGCCCGTCTCCTGGATGGGATGCACAGGGAATTCGAGCGGAACGCCGCCGGCCGCGCGTATGCCAGCCGCGATGCGCTGCGCGAGGACGATGTGATGCCGGTTGCACGGCGAGAGGTCCGATCCGGTCTGCGCGATGCCGATGATGGGTCGGTCGGACTGCAGCTCCTCGCGTGTGAGGCCAAAATTCAGGTAGCGCTCGAGGTAGAGGGCGGTCATGTCCGGATGCGCCGGATTGTCGAACCAGGCCCGTGAGCGCAAGCGCCGGAGCCTGGCGCCGTCTGCATTCCCGACCCGTTCGTTGCTCATAAACCTGATCCTCGCTTTCTCTTCATGGCGATGCGACGCGCACCGAGATTGATCACCCGCAGCATAGCCTGAGCCGCAGCCTCTGCGTCACGCGCTTCGATGGCAGCAACGATGGCGGCGTGGTTGTGAACCGCGGCGGCCTGGTTGCGGGAACGATCGATGGGCGAGCTATAGCGGAAGGAGGCCACGAGTGCCGCTTCGATGACGCTACCCACGGATCGAATCAACAGATTGCCCGAAGCGACGCCGATTTCTCGATGGAAGGCGAGATCACTCTCGGCAAAGCTCTGGCGAGTGTGACTCGGACGCGCCATGTCGCTCACATGCCGTCGCAGCATGGCGATATCGGCCGGAGTCCGGCGCCGCGCGGCCAGTGCCGCCGCGGCAGGCTCGAGCGCACGCCGGATCTCGGTCAGGCTGCGCAGAAACTGTGCGTCGAGGCCCATGCGAACGCGCCAGGCGAGCACGTCGGCATCGAAGTAATTCCAGTGCACCGGATCGCGCACGCGCGTGCCGATCCGCCGTTTCGAGATCACGAAGCCCTTGGCGGCCAGGGTTTTGGTCACCTCGCGCATAACGGTGCGCGAGACGCGGAAGCGCCGGATCAACGCCGGCTCCGGTGGCATGTTGTCCCCGGCACGGTGGATGCCCCGGAGAATCTCCGTGCCGAGGACTGCTGCAATCTGATCGTGGCTGGGCATGATCTGCGGCGCACGCGCCGCCCGTGGCCGTCAGGATGCGGGCGCCGGTTCGGTCCCGAACCGATATTCAATCGTGTTGCGGTACTCCTGACCTGGATCGAGCCGCGCCGAGGGGAAGTTGGGATGGTTGGGGCTGTCGGGAAAATACTGGGGCTCGAAGGCCAGTGCATCGCCCTGGCGATAGAGCCTGCCCTGCTTGCCGGCGGTCGTGGCATCGAGGAAATTGCCGGAATAGAACTGCAGACCCGGCGCGGTGGTGAGTATTTCCATGGTGCGACCGGATATCGGATCGACGACGCGCACGGCCGGGCGCAGCTCGCCGCTCGGGCCGTCCAGTACGAAGTTGTGGTCGTATCCGCGCCCATAGCGGAGCTGGAGATCATGGCCATCGCGGATGCGCAGGCCCACGGCTGTGGGATTGCGGAAATCGAACGGCGTGCCCTCGACGCTGCGCACCTCGCCGGTGGGAATCAGCAGCTCATCGACCGGCGTGAAACTCGAGGCGTGTATCTGCACCAGATCCGTCAGAGCCGATCCGCTCGCCGTGCCGGCGGAGAGATCGAAATAGCTGTGGCTGCTGATATTAACGATAGTGGGCTTGTCAGTGGTTGCGCGATATTCCAGACGCAGGGTGTTGTGGTCATCCAGGGAGTAGGTGGCTGTGACGTGCAGCCTGCCCGGGTAGCCTTCCTCGCCGTCCGGGCTCACGTAGGAGAACACCGCCGCCGCATGCGATCCGCTGCGAACCGAGTCGATGCTCCAGATGACCTTGTTGAAGCCCCGCAAGCCGCCATGCAGATGATTGCCGTGATCGTTGGTCGCGAGCTTGTACACATGGCCGTCCAGAGTGAATCGCCCCTTGGCGATGCGGTTGGCATAGCGGCCGACAGTGGCGCCGAAATAATGCGAATCGCCAAAATACTCCCGGGCGGTATCGAACCCCAGCACGATATCGCCGGCGACGCCATGCCGGTCCGGTGTGTGCAGCGACTGGACGGCCGCGCCGAGAGTCATGATGCGCACACTCGCGCCAGCCCGGTTCGACAGGGTCACGGCCTCTATGGGCGTGCCGTCGGCGAGTGTGCCGAAGGGCGCACGCTGCGCCTCGGCCGCCGTGGCGGCATCAGTCGCCAGCAGCATTGCCGCAGCGACGGCAATCAGGAATGGGCATCGAAGCATGGTAGACATGACGTGTGCGAGACTCCGTGGCGGGCGATGAGGTCATCGGCGATCTTATAGGAAGCGAAGCGTCGTGGCGGGGGGGTTGACGTGCACCAGTCGATTGCGCAACGGCAGCAGGAACGCATCGGCCCGGATCTCGAACACATCGCCGTCGGCCGCGCTGATGCCGTCGGCGAAGGACAGCGTGGCGCAGCCGAAGAAATGTACGTGGACGTCCCCGGGCCGCCTGAACATCGCGTACTTGAAGTGATGGTGCTCGAGGTTCGCAATCGAGTGCGACATGTTGTGCTCACCGGTCAGAAACGGCTTTTCCCACACCACGTTGCCCTCGCGCACGATACGGCTGGTGCCGCGGATATCCGGCGGCGGTGCCCCGGTGAGCAGCTCGGCGCCCAGCGCCGCCTGCCGCAGCTTGGAATGCGCGAGCCACAGGTAGTTCTCGCGCTCCATGATGTGATCGGAGAACTCGTTGGCGAGACAGAAGCCCAGGCGGCACGGCTTGCCGTCGGCATCGATGAGGTAGATGGCCGCCAGTTCGGGCTCCTCGCCGCCATCGAGCGCGAAGGCCGGCCGCACCAGGTCGGCGTCCGTGGCCACAAGGCTCGAACCGTCGCCCTTGTAGAACCATTCGGGCTGCACTCCGATGCCACCGGGCGCGGGCTTGCCGCCCTCGAGCCCCTGCAGAAATATCCGCATCGAGTCGGTCTGCGCGCCGCCCGTGGCCGCCAGGCGATGCATGCGGTCGCGACTCTCCGCCGAGCCCAGATGAGTGAGCCCGGTGCCCGAGAGCAGCAGGTGCGCGGGATCGGGATGATCGATGGGCGGGAAAATGCGCACCTCGCCGCGCACGAGCGGATCGATGGCATCGTCCGTGCGGCGCGCGAGTGCGGCATCGCGCAACGAGACGCCGCCTGCGATGGCGGCAAGGGCAAGCTCCCTGACCGTGCGCTCGCCGCTCAGGCGCACCGCCCGCAGCGGGCTCTCCAGCAGCGCCACGATCCGTCCCCACGCCGGGGTCTCCAACTGAAGCAGACGCAAACTCATAGTCGCCGCTTATTGTAGTACTATTCGCTGATATAGTATGATTTATTGCGGCCGCGGCCGCAACTCTACCGGCCGCAACTCTACCACCGCGCCAGTGCATTCGCGCCAAGGACGTAACGGAGTTCCGCATGGTCACCGCCGGCACTGATACCACGTCTGGAACAGGCGTCGCGCCCCCAGCGCAGAGCTACGTGCTCGCGCTGTGCGTATTGGCCATTGTGTTCTTCATGTGGGGCTTCGCCACGGTGCTCAACGACATCCTGGTGCCCCATCTCAAGGCGGTGTTCGCGCTCGACTATGCGCAGTCGCTGCTCATCCAGTTCGTGTTCTATCTCGGGTACCTGCTCATGGCGCTGCCGGCGGCGAAACTGCTCGAGAGCATCGGCTACAAATCCTCGGTGGTATTTGGGCTGATCGGCATGGCATTGAGCGCGGCGGCGTTCGTGCCGGCCGCAGCCTCGGGCTCCTACGCCCTGTTCCTGGTGGCACTGTTCCTGCTCGCCTCGTCGATCACGCTGTTGCAGGTGGCCGCCAACCCTTACGTGGCCGTGATCGGCGCACCTGAGTCCGCGTCCATCCGGCTCAATCTGGTACAGGCTTTCAACTCCGCCGGCACCACGGTCGCGCCGCTGTTCGGGGCGCTCCTCATCCTGGGGCGCAGCACCTCGGGAACCTCGCAGCATGCCGACATGCTGCTCACCGTGCAGCAGCGTGTCGCGGACGTGCGGGTGGTGGAGCTGCCTTATCTGCTCATCGCGGCCGTCCTGTTGCTGCTGGCGGCCGCCGTCTGGCGCGTGCGATTGCCAGACCTCGGCAAGGAGACGCGCCGCGCGGCGCGCGCCGAGCGCGCCCAGCGCAGCCTCTGGCGTCATCGCAACCTAGTGTTCGGCGTGCCGGCGATTGCGCTGTACCTCGTGTCCGAGATCGGTATTGGCTCGACGCTGGTCAACTTCATCTCCCTGCCCAGCATCGGTGCGATGAGTCATGCCGATGCCGCCCACTACCTGTCGCTCTTCTGGGGAGGAGCCATGGCGGGACGGTTCCTGGGCGCGTTCGTGCTGCGCTGGGTCCGAGCCGACCACCTGCTGGCAGGCGTGAGCATAGGCGCGCTGGTGCTGGCGTCGATCGCGATCGGGGCGCACGGTCACCTGGCCATGTGGAGCCTCATTGCGGTGGGCCTGTGTCATTCCGTCATGTTTCCCACCATATTCACGCTCGGCATCAAGGGGCTGGGCCCGCTGACGGAGGAGGGCTCGGGCCTGCTGATCATGGCGATCGCGGGGGGCGCGTTATCGGCCGTGCAGGGGGTGCTGGCCGACCGCGTGGGGCTGCAGCTATCGTATCTGCTGCCTGCGGCCTGCTATGTGTACGTGCTGTTCTATGCGGTGTGGGGCTCGCGGACGACCGGCGCGTTGCAGATGGGTAACCTGCAGGTCCCCGCTGCCTGACCTCGAGCAGAAGATCCACGACGCCGCCTCAGCCATCCTGCGACTTTTTCCACTCTGGCAGCAGGGCCAACACGGCAATTGAGACCACGACGCCGAGCAGGATCTCCACCACGCGGTCCAATGCTCGATCGATGGGCTGCCCGCTCGAGGGGATCAGGCTCAGGATCACCAGCGTGATACATGACACGCGCAGGGTGGGCCAGGCCGCCGTGAGCAGCGCCAGCGGCACCATGGCGATCCAGAACAGCGGCTGCACCGGCCATCCCGCTTTCGCCCCCTCCACCACCGCGACGCCGGCGAGGGCCCCGATCAGTGTGCCAAGCAGGCGGCTGCCGCTCGCGGCCAGTGTCTCCTTCAGCAGCGGCTGCGTGACGACGATCACCGTGATCAGCGCCCAGTACCCTTCCGGCAGCTCGAACAGCGTGGTCGCGCCGTAGGAGAGAGCGCTTGCGATCAGTATGCGCGCCGCCTGCCAGAGCGTGGCGCGCTTGCGCAGCGTGGCGAGCAGGCCAGGAATCGTGTCAGCCATGGATTCCTCAGGGTTTCCGAGGCACAGCTTAGTCCTGCAGGCCTGCCGCTGCCCTACGACTGGGTGCCCTCCAGCATCGAACATGCCGTGGGTGCACTGGGCCAAGCATTCAGCACGTGGGCATAGCCCGGAAATAGCCTGCCCGTTCAACGAGCCGGATCATCTGCGTCGCCGCGTGGATCGTGAGGGGGTGCTGCGTGAAGCCCGGTCGCGGAGAAATATACGCGGCCATATCGCGGGCAAGGTCAAGCTGCTTATCGGGCACATCCGCCAGCAAGGTGAGCATCAGGTTCTCGAGCGCGATCACGCGAACCCGAAGCTGCACCAGCTTAGCATTGGCCAACGAAGGCACCTCTGGTACGTCCGGCTTGGTATCGGCCATTGCTAAAGTCTCCGCGGTAGCTCCGGCAGCGGCCCGCGCTGTCAGAAAAGGCCCGTTGGAGCGGAGAACCGCGCCAACGGGTCAAATGCTGAATCCGCCGAACAGCGCTCGGGGGTCGAGTGGTGCTCGCTTGGGAGTCCCGGACTCAGGTGTGGCAAGCTACCCGATTGGGGCCGAGTCGGTCTGTGCGGTGACGAACATGGCGGCCATCGTCCCTCAAGGAGCGGCCTTGATCGGCATCGCGCTCCTGGTGACGCCGCTTTTGAGCGTCGCCCCCAGCGCGACTGCTTCGTTCGATGCCGTACATACAACAGCGCAATTCAGGCCGAGTCCACTGGAGCAGCGAGACCCCACGACAATGCCAGCCGCGTGAGCTCGATGTCGCTCTCGACGCCGAGCTTCGCCTTGATCTGATAGTGCAGGTTGTGAACGGTCTTGACGCTCAGGTGCAATCTGGCCGCGATGTCGTGCGCACCGGTGGGCGAGACCAGCATGCACAGCACGTCGAACTCGCGCGGCGTGAGATCCTCCAGCGGCCGGCGACGGCCCGGAAGGCGTGCGAGCGCCAGCGCCTGCGCGATGTCGGGGCTGAGCACCTGCCGGCAGAGCAGCACGTCGTCGATGGCGCGCAGCAGGACGTCGGGTGCGCTGCTCTTGGTGACGTAACCCAGGGCTCCGGCGCGCAGCGCCGCCAGTGCGAAATCGGGCGACACGTGCATGCTGAACACCAGCACGCGCGCGGCGGCATCGGCCTTGAGGATGTGCGCAATCGCCTCGAATCCGCTGGCGCCGGGCATGGCTAGATCCGTGATCACCACATCCGGCTGGTGCTGGCGAAAGAGCGTATAGGCCTCATCGGCCGTCGCCGCCTCGGCGATCACCACGTAGCGGCGCTGCCGGTCGAGCAGGTGCCGATAGCCGGCGCGAACGATGGCGTGATCATCCGCTAGCAGCAACCGGACCGGAGCCGCATCGCTCATTGGGCCGCCATGGGCAGCTCTGCCCGTACGGCAAACTGCGTCGCCGAGACTTCGACGGTAAAGGATCCGCTGAGCGAGCGCACGCGCTCGCCGAGCAGCTTCAGGCCCATGCCAGATCCCGGTACACGCGGGACGCCCACTCCCGTGAGGACGTTGGATACCTGCACGCAGAGCCGGTGCGATTCGCGGCAGACCTGGACGCGGACGTTCGCGCTGGCCGGTGCGTGACGCGTGATGTTGGTCAGACACTCCTGGACGATGCGATAGATGCACAGCGCGCATTCATCGTTCGGCAAGCCCTCGGCCGCATCGGCATCGAGCGCGATCCGGGTGCCCTGGCCCCTGATCTGCCACGACGTGACCAGATCGACCAGCGCGGACCGCAATCCCTGTCCTTCGAGCGGCGGCTGACTCATGTGCTGCAGCATGCCTCGCAACGAGGACAGCATCTGCTCGACGCTGGTCTCCAACGGCACCACGTCGGCTTCTGTGAGCGTCTCGCCGGCAATCACACTCTGCCGCAGACTGGCGCTGACGGCGCCGAGCGCACTCACGCATTGCCCGAATTCCTCGTGCAACTCGTGCGCCAACTCACGCCGCTCGTCCTCCTGCAGCCTGATCAGGCGCGCGGTGAGATCCCGGCGTGCCGCATTGGCATCTGCCAGACTTGTCGCCAACCGATTGATGCCGTCGGCGATCTGGGTGAACTCGCGCGGACGCAACGCCGGCAGCCGCACGCCGGTCATGCCCTCGCCAAGCCGTTCAACCGCGCCCACGATGATGGCCGTGGGCCGCAGTGCGCGCCGGATCACGAGAAAGGCGAGCAGATCGAGCGCCAGCAGCGTCACGGCCGAAAGTTGCAGCAATTCGCTCACGCGGCGCCACTGGTATTGCAGCAGGCTTGTATCGTTGGATTCCACCGTCAGGGTCCCGGCGGGACGGCCATACGCGTCGATCGTCCGCGCAAACGTGATGTGCCCGGGCCCGAAGGCCCTCTGCACGCGGGCCATCCACGTCGGAACGCCGGCGCCGTCCGGCGAGGGATCGCAGCCCCAGGTAGAGACCGTGGCATCGAGCGCCCGGTAGCGCAGACACATGGGTTCAGGAAAACGCCGGGCCGCGCCGCCCAGATCCGGGCGCCTGGCATCCGAGTCCAACGACACCAGCCGCCGCCTGACATCCGCGGCCACTATGGGCTGGAGCTGATCGGCGACGCGGGCGAGATCCTCCGCCGCGCGCCGGCCCGATTGAGCGACCAGATAGATCGATACGCCGAGCCAGCACAGCAGACCCATCAGGGTCATGCGGATGAGGAGCTGAAGCTTCAAATTCACCGAGCCATTGTAATCAGTGCCGCGGACGCTGACAGCGATGCCTCGGTACTGCGGGGAGATCTATCGATTACGGCGGGCAAATTGCCCTGGCTCGGCCGTCTTGCGAACGACTAGTGTCGTGGATCTACCAGTGCCGCCGATGGGAGAACACTCGTGCAGCAGATCGTGAATGAGAAAGCAGGGGCTCGAATCAATGGCATTCGTGTCGGATTGGCGAAGGGAGCCATCGCAGCCCTCGCCGCTGTTGCGGTCGTCGCCTCAGCCGCGCTGGCCGCGCCGGCAGCGTCCCCGCCCGTGAAGATCGCGGTGTTCGACTTCGAGCTCGAGGATGCCTCCCCGGCGGCGTCGCTGCCGGAGGAGCGCGCGCAAACCGCG
>DATDHV010000202.1:0-7137 GCA_036521395.1 Steroidobacteraceae bacterium
CTCGCCGCGGGCGATGGCGCGCAGCAGCCGGCGCATGATCTTGCCCGAGCGCGTCTTGGGCAGGCTGTCGGCAAAGCGGATGTCATCGGGTTTGGCGATGGGGCTGAGCTGCTTCGCGACCCACTGGCGCAGCTCCTCGGCCAGTGCACCAGCCTGCGCGGTCGGGCGCGATCCCCGGCACACGACATAGGCGAACACCGACTCGCCCTTGATCTCGTGCGGGCGGCCGACCACGGCGGCCTCGGCCACCTTGGGGTGCGCCACCAGCGCCGATTCGATCTCCATGGTACCGAGTCGATGTCCGGCGACATTGAGCACATCGTCGATGCGCCCGACGATCCAGAAGTAGCCGTCCGGGTCGCGGTGCGCGCCGTCGCCGGCGAGATAGAAGCGCCGCTGGAACTTGTCCCAGTAGGTTGCCAGGTAGCGCTCGTTGTCGCGCCAGATGGTGCGGGCGAGCGAGGGCCAGGGCTTGCGGATCACGAGATAGCCGCCGGCGCCAGGCCGCCGTACCGAATTGCCCTTCTCGTCGACGATATCGGCGAATATGCCGGGCAGCGGCTCAGTGCAGGAACCGGGCTTGGTGACCGTCACGCCGGGCAGCGGCGAGATCATGATCGCGCCGGTCTCGGTCTGCCACCAGGTGTCCACGATCGGGCAGCGCCCGCCGCCGATCACGCGGTGATACCACATCCAGGCCTCGGGATTGATCGGCTCGCCGACGCTGCCGAGCAGGCGCAGGTGCGAGAGGTCATGCTGCCGCGGGAACGCCTCGCCGAGCTTCATGAGCGCGCGAATGGCCGTCGGGGCGGTATAAAACACCGTGACGCCGTGCGTAGCGCAGATCTTCCAGAACCGCCCTGCATCCGGATAGGTCGGTGCCCCCTCATAGATCAGTACGGTGGCGCCCGCGGCGAGGGGTCCATAGGCGACGTAGCTGTGACCCGTGACCCAGCCGACGTCGGCCGTGCACCAGAACACGTCCTCCTCCTGCAGGTCGAACACCCATTCGAAGCTGAGCTTGGCGTTGAGCAGGTAGCCGGCGCTCGAGTGCTGTATGCCCTTGGGTTTGCCAGTCGAGCCCGAGGTGTAGAGCAGGTACAGCGGGTGCTCGGCGTCCACCCATTCGGGCTCGCACTGCGTCGCGGCCTGCGCGATGAGCTCGTGCCACCAGCGGTCGCGCGGTGCCCGCATGCTCACGGGCGCCCCGGTGCGCCGCACGACCACGACCGTGCGCACCGTGGCGCAGCCTTGTGCGAGAGCCTGATCGACCGCGCTCTTGAGTGCCACGGCCTGGCCGCCTCGCCAACCGCCGTCGGCCGTAACCACCAGCGTGGCGCCCGCATCCTCGATCCGGTCGCGCAGCGACACGGCCGAGAAGCCGCCGAATACCACCGAATGGATGGCCCCTATGCGGGCGCACGCCTGCATCGCAACGATGGTCTCGGGCAGCAGCGGCATGTAGATGACGATGCGGTCCCCGCGGCGCGCGCCGAGCCCCTTGAGCACGTTGGCGAAGCGGCAGACCTCGGCGTGCAGTTGCCGGTAGTTCAGCGTGCGTACATCGCCCGGCTCGCCCTCGAAGATGATCGCGCTCTTATCGCCGCGCCGCTCCAGGTGCACGTCCAGGCAGTTGGCGCTGACGTTGAGTTCGCCGTCAGTGAACCAGCGATAGTTCGGCGCCTCGCTGTCATCGAGCGTGCGCGAAAAGGGCCGGTGCCACTGCAGATGCTCGCGCGCGAGCTCGCCCCAGAAGCCGACATGGTCTGCTTCCGCCCGGCGCCGCAGCGCCGCCAGATCGTGCGGCTTGATATGCGCCCGGGCCGCGAACTGCGCCGGCGGCGGGAAGCTGCGCGTCTCGCGAAGCACCGATTGGATGTCGTCGTTTTTCCTGGTGTGCGCTTTCACGGCGGCCCCGTTTCGTCAGCCCGTGATCGAGCCCTAAGGATAACCGCAACCGCCGGGCGCACAACCCCCATGCCGGCGCGCCGGTTGCGCGCTAGAATCAGCCCCCCGAAGCCGTGCAGCCTCAAGTACCAGGAGGGACTTTCGATGACCCAATCCGTCTCACGCCGCGATGCCCTGAAGCAGGTGGTGCTGTTGCTGGGTGCGGCGGCAGCCGTGCGTCCGGGCCAGAGTGCCCATGCCGCCGAGGACCTGCCGCACCTCGACCCGTCCGATCCAACGGCCAAGTCGCTCGGCTATCACAGTGACTCCAAGAGCGTCGATGCCAAGGCCTTTCCCATGTACAAGGCCGGCTCGGCATGCAACAACTGCCTGCAGTTCCGGGGCACACCCGGTCAGGCGTGGGGACCCTGCAACATCTTCGCCGGCAAGGCCGTGAACGCCAACGGCTGGTGCCAGGTCTACGTCAAGAAGGCCTGACCGCCAGGCTCGCTCGCCAGGCGCAGTCGCTGCGCCTGGCGATGCAGCTGGCTGCCGAAACCGTGGCCATTGCAGAACGCTTCGATCTGCGCCAGATCGGGTGCGCGCCGCTGCAGCTCCGCGTGGCCGGCCTGCAGCGGCACGTCGCACACGATTCGCGTGAGCGAGCGTGCCAGGTACGCCGCGGCGCGATGCGTGCGCAAGCGCGCGGGCAGGGAGGCTGCGCCGCGCAGTGGCAGGTGCGCGACGGCGTCGAGCTGCTCGAACAGTTCCTCGAGTGAGGCACAGAGCGTCATGAGGGCGGCCGCGGTCTTCGCGCCCACGCCCGGTACGCCGGGCACGTTGTCGGAGCTGTCCCCGCGCAGCGCCAGATAGTCGGCCATGCGCTCGGGTGGCACCCCGAATCGCGCCGCGATGTCCCCATAGCGGTACTCGATCGCCTCACCGTAGTCCCAGAACACGTCCTCTGGCCCGATCAGTTGCGCCAGGTCCTTGTCGCGCGAGACCACGGTCACGGCCAGACCTGCCGCGCGGCAGCGGCTGGCGAGCGTGCCGATCAGGTCGTCGGCCTCGTACGCCTGGTCGGCGAACTCGGCCACGCCCAGATGACGGCAATATTCGCGACAAAGCGCGAACTGCCGCGCGAGCAGCGGCGGCGCGGGTTCGCGGTTGGCCTTGTAGGCCGGGTACAGGCCGTTGCGGAAGCAGCTGCCGTGACTGGCATCGAACGCCACTGCTACATAGCGCGGCTGCCGGCGCTCGAGCAGATCCCCGAGGAAGCGCGCGAAACCGTACAGCGCCTGTGTAGGCTGGCCCTCGGCGTCGGCCAGGTCGGGCGGCAGTGAATACCAGGCGCGGAAGATGTAGACCGAGGCGTCGATCAGGTAGACCACTGATCGCCCGGATGCTCAGGCGCGCCAGCGGGCGATGCGATCGTGCAGCGGGCTGCTGCGCGGAAAGTGCGCCAGCAGGTACTCCATCTGGTCGGCCAGCACGCGCCGGCCCTTGAGGTAGATGTATTCCGCATAGGTGGGCGTGAACGGTACGGCGATGAGCTGCATCTTGGCCTGCTCGGGCGTACGCCAGGCTTTTTCGTTGTTGCAGCGGCGGCAGGCCGCGATGACATTGGTCCAGACATCCATGCCGCCCTGGCTGAAGGGACGGATGTGGTCGCGCGAGAGCTCGCGGCTCGGGAAGCGCTGCGCGCAGTACATGCACAGGTAGGCGTCGCGCCGGAACAGCGTCTCGTTGTTGAGCGGCGGCACGTAGTCGTGGCGAGTATTGCCCGGGTTGCCCGTGTGCCCGACGGTCGCGACGATGGAGCTCACCTCCAGCACCGTGCGGCGGCCGCTGCAGGCATTCACCCCGCCGTAAAGCCGGTAGAGCAGCGAGCCGCAGGTGTAGGCCACCTGCTCCTGGTGATAGAGCCGGGCGGCTTCGCGATAGTCGATCCATTCGAGCGGCATTCCCGCAACATCGGTACGCAGCACCATTTGCGCCAGCGACTGGCCCGCCGGCCTCGCGAGGAACTCGACATCCGGGTCATGTTGTACGCGACCAACGCTCATGATCTGTAAGATACGGCAGGGTTATGCGAGAATTCAACGATTAAGGTCTCGAGCGCGCGCCAACGGGGCGCGCCAACGGGTCTACGCCGCTGCCGCGCCCGCGGGCAGCCACAGTGAGGAGAACGATATGCCGGTTACGATCGGCGCGCTCCGTGAGCGCGCGCCGGGGGAGACGCGCGTCAGCCTGGTTCCGGAGATTGCCGACAAACTGGCCGCGGCGGGCGTGAGAGTGCTGCTCGAGCGCGGCGCCGGCAGCAGCGCGCAGTTTCCGGACGCGGGATTCAAGCACGTCGAATGGGCCGACGCCGAGCAGGCCGTGCTCGCTGCAGCCGATGTACTGCTGACCGTCCAGCCGCTGGAGGTCGGTCAGATCAACGCCCTCAAGGCGGGCGCCGTGGTCATCGGCTTCATGCAGCCGCACAGTCACGTGGAGGAGGTCAAGGCGCTGCGCGACCGCCAGATCACGAGTTTTGCCATGGAACTGGTGCCGCGCATCTCGCGCGCACAGTCGATGGACGCCCTGTCCTCGCAGGCGGCCGTGGCCGGCTACAAGGCCGTGCTGATCGCGGCCGATACGCTCGACCGCTTCCTGCCCATGCTGACCACCGCCGCCGGCACCATCCGCCCGGCGCAGGTGCTCATCGTCGGCGTGGGCGTGGCGGGCCTGCAGGCCATCGCCACGGCCCGGCGCCTGGGTGCCGTGGTCGAGGCCTACGACGTACGCAGCGCCACGCGTGAGCAAGTCAAGTCCCTGGGCGCGAAGTTCGTCGAAACCGGGGTGTCGGCCGACGGCACCGGCGGCTACGCGCGCGAGCTCACGGAGGAGGAGAAGCAGAAGCAGCAGCAGGCGCTCGAGTCGCGCATCGCCGTGGCCGATGCGGTCATCACCACGGCTGCGATCCCGGGTCGCCGCGCGCCACGCATCATCTCGCGCGCCGCGGTCGAGCGCATGAAGGCCGGCTCCGTGATCATAGACATCGCCGCCGAATCCGGCGGCAATTGCGAGCTCACGCAGGCCGGACAGACGGTCGTGCACCAGGGTGTGCGGATCGTCGGCCCGGTGAATCTGGCGGCCCAGCTGCCCTTCCATGCCAGCGAGATGTACGCCCGCAATCTGTACAACTTCCTCAAGAGCGCGATCACCAAGGACGCTGCGCTCGCCATCGATTGGCAGGATGAGGTGTTCGCGCAGTCCTGCCTGACGCACGCCGGCGCGATTCGACACGAACCGACGCGGAAACTGGTGGAGGCAACATGACCGGGATCGTCGCACTGTACATTTTCATGCTGGCCGCGTTCACCGGATATGAGGTGATCGCCAAGGTGCCGGTGATCCTGCATACGCCGCTGATGTCGGGCTCGAATTTCGTGCATGGCATCGTGTTGGTGGGCGCGATGGTGGCGCTCGGCGCGGCGAGCTCCCCGCTCGAGAAGAGCATCGGCTTCATCGGCGTACTGCTGGCCGCGGGCAACGCGGTCGGCGGCTATGCCGTGACCGAGCGCATGCTCGAGATGTTCAAGTCCAGCGGCGCGAAGCGCGACGGGACCAAGGGGAAGCACTGATGGATCATCTCAGCGCCGCATCGCTGATCCAGGTCAGCTATCTCGTCACGGCGTTCCTGTTCATCATGGGCCTCAAGCGCATGAGCTCGCCGGTCACGGCGCGCAGCGGCATTCTCTGGGCCGGCGCCGGCATGCTGGTGGCGACTCTGGCCACCTTTTTCTATCCCGGCATGACCAACTACCCGTTGATCGTCATCGCCGTGGTCATCGGCGGGGCGGTGGCCTGGATCAGCGGCCGACGCGTGGCCATGACCAACATGCCGCAGATGATTGCGCTCTACAACGGCATGGGCGGCGGCGCGGCCGCCGCGATCGCCGCGGTCGAGCTGTATCGCGGCGGTGAGATGTCCAACTCCGAGGCCACGCTGGCGGTGGTGGGCGGCATCATCGGCGCGGTGTCCTTCAGCGGCAGCCTGATCGCCTTCGGCAAGCTGCAGGGGCTGATCCGCAGGTCCCTGCGCTTCGGCGGCCAGCAGTTCCTGAACCTGCTGATCCTCGCGGGCGCCATCGTGCTGGGGGCGCTGATAGCCTCGGGCGTCAACGCCACGCCGGCGGTGGTCACGGGCCTGTTCGCGCTGTCGCTGCTGCTGGGACTGTCGATGACGCTGCCGATCGGCGGCGCCGACATGCCGGTGGTGATCTCGCTCTACAACGCGCTCACCGGCCTGGCGGTGGCGTTCGAGGGTTTCGTGCTCGGCAATGCCGCCATGATCATCGCCGGCACCGTGGTCGGGTCGGCCGGCACGCTGCTCACGCAGCTCATGGCGCGGGCCATGAACCGCTCGCTCGGCAACGTGCTGTTTTCCGGATTCGGCGACACCGGCGGGGCGGCCGCGGGCGGCGCCGCGGTCAGCGGTAGCCTCAAGCCCATCGAGGCCGCCGACGTCGGCGTCATGATGGCCTTCGCACAGAAGGTCATCATCGTGCCCGGCTACGGCATGGCCGTCGCGCAGGCCCAGCACAAGGTCTGGGAGCTGTGCCAGTTGCTGATCGATCGCGGTGTCACGGTGCGCTTCGCGATCCACCCGGTGGCCGGGCGCATGCCCGGCCACATGAACGTGCTGCTGGCGGAGGCCGGCGTGCCCTACGATCTGATCGCCGACCTCGATGAGATCAATTCCGAGTTCGAGACCGCCGATGTGGCGCTCATCATCGGCGCCAACGACGTGGTCAATCCGGTGGCACGCAATGACAAATCCAGCCCGATCTACGGCATGCCCATACTCAATGCCGACAAGGCCAAGAACGTGGTCGTGATCAAGCGCGGCCAGGGTGCGGGCTTCTCAGGGATAGAGAACGCGCTGTTCTACCTCGACAACACGCGCATGCTCTACGGCGATGGCCAGGCCGCCGTGTCGGCACTCATCGCGGCGGTAAAGGCAGTCTGAAGTCGTGCGGACCCTCAGCGCTGGTGCGGGCGCGGCATGCGCTGGAGGTGCTGTCCGCGATCGAGCCGCAGCGCTCGCTGTCGCTGCAGCATCTGCGCGCGCTGCTGCGGGGTCGCGCTGAGCCAGCGCTCGCGCAACTGCGCGCGCTGCGCCGGCGGCAGACGGGAAAAGGCGCGGTAATTCTGGCGTACCGCCTGCTGCTGCTGCGGCGAGAGCTGCTGAAAACGCTGCCA
>DATDHV010000203.1:0-13565 GCA_036521395.1 Steroidobacteraceae bacterium
CATGTTCAGGCTCGACGGCACGTGCAGGTTCTGCACGTACTCGCTGAACTTCTGCACTCTCACGGGGGCGACGGCGATCTCCGGCGTGCGCCGGATCATGTTGAACAGACCGATGCGGAACAGGCGCGCGAAACGGTCATTAATCATCTCGAGCGTCGGCATGCGGCCGCGCACGATGCGAGTCTGCGTGGCGAGATCGTACTCACGCGCCTTGCCGGGCTCCTCGGGCAGCGGGGTCGTGGGCACCGCGCCGTCGTCGACGCCCTTGAGCAGCGCGTCGATCTCGTCCTGGTTGAGGATTTCCGCGGGCATGACTACTGGATCACGAAGCTCGTGAAGTAAACGCTCTCGACCAGCTTGCCGTCGCCGCCTTCCTCGTCGATGACCTTGCGCACCGCGGCCAAGGTTGCGGCGCGGAGCTTTTCCTTGCCATCCTGCGACTGCAGCGTGGCGTTGTCCTGGCTCGAGAACAGCATCACCAGGTCGTTGCGCACGGCAGGCTCGTTGTTTTTGATCATCTCCAGCACGCCGGAGTCGCGTGTCATCGCCTCGACCATGACCTGTAGGTAGCGGGCGCTGCCTTCACCGCCGAAATTGACCACGAAGGCCGGATCGAACTTGTAGTAGAGCGCCGGCGAGTGCGGCGCCGCGGGCTTGTCGGCCGCGGACGATGCCGCCGCCGCGGCGCCCGCTGGCTTGAAGAACAGCCACGCCCCCACGCCACCGGCGACCAGCAGCAGCGCCACGCCGATGAATACCAGCTTGCCCTTGGATTTCCCGGGTTTGGTGGTCTTGTCCGGCGGTGCCTTGGGTGCGGCCTCGAGTTTTGCAGCTTCAGTCGCCATGATCAGTTTCGCCTCGGTCGGTGCGGACGGACACGTTGGGTGGGAAGGAGCAAGCCTTGTGCCAGAGCGCCATTTGCGCGCAATGACGGAAATTTGTCGCTGTCACAGCACACATTCATGCGTACTCATCGATCAGCCCGATGGCACGCGGCGGCCCGCTGGCCGCCGGGGTATCGAGAGCCGCGTTGACGGCGCCACGCGTGCGCGCGGCAAGGGACTGTGAACCGGATCGCGCTTCTCCCTGTACCTGCGCCTGGCCGAGCGTCAGGCCGCCGTGCGCCAGCATGGCGCGCAGCATCGGCACGCTTTGTTCCAGCGCACTGCGGGTTTCGGCATGAGCCGCAACGAAACTGACGTTGATCTGGGAGGCCTGCACGTCGATGTGAACCGACACCGGCCCCAGGTGCTCGGGCGAGAGCCGCAGGGTCGCGCTCTGAATATTGGCAGCGGCGAACAGCTGCACCTGCGCGGCAACGGCGTGCGCCCAGCTCGGGTCCGACACCGGCACCGGAATGGAATGCGCCGCGCCCGGCTGCGCAGCGCCGTTCGGCAACGTTCCCACCAGGTTCGCGAGCGCCGCCAGATCCGCGCTCGAGGCCGTACCCCCGGTCGTGGCAGCATCCGGCGATGCAGCGCTCGAATTTGTGCCGCCGGAGAGATCTGCGCTATGTGAATTCACGCCGGTGGCCGCGCTCGCCGCAATGGTCGCAGCCGCCGCACCCGCGGTCGCGGCACTCGCCAGTGCCGAGGCCGACTGCGCCGGCAAGGCCGAGGCAGCCACCATGGCCGCGGCAGAGGCCGAGGCGCCGGCGCTCGAGGCGTGCCCATCCAGAGTGGAGCTTGTCCCCGACACGCCTGCGGATTGGTCGGCCGCGGCATCAGCCGTGTTCGGACCTGCGGGATTCGGGGCCGCCAGCGGAACCAGCAGCCACATGGCCTGGGTGGCCATCTGCGCCTGATTCGCAGCGTCCGCTGCACCGCTCACGACGCGATGCTTCGCGCCCTTGCTGCTGCCGGCATTGCCACCGCCGGTTACATTGCCTGTGGTCGGGCGTGCGCAATCCGCGAGCGGCGCGCCGGCACCTGCGGCGTCGGCGAGGCTCGGAGCACTATCATCCGCGGCCGGTGGGCTCGCGCCCTTGCCGGCGGCTGCCGGTGGCGCGGAGCCATCGGCCGTTGTGGCCACGGCCGCCGCGGCGGCGGCGGCCAAGGTGGCTGCGCCGGGAGCACCGGCGGCCCCAGGCGCACCGGTTGCAGTGGCTGCGCCAGTTGCAGTGGCTACGCCGGGTGGACCGCCCGCGTCGCTGGCCGCTCCACTGGATGAGGCTGCACTGTTGGTGGTTGCCGCACTGGAAGCTGCGGCAGCTCCCGTTGCTGCGGACTTGGGGGCGGATGCTTCGGGCCCGGAGCCTGCGCCGGGCGCGGCCCCCGCCTTGGAAGAATTCGTGGTACTCGATGATGCAGCAGCGCCGGATGAAGCGGCCGCGGCGGGTTTGCCGGCGCTACCCGCGAGCAGTTGGGCGAACGGCCCTGCGTGTGGCGCGCTGCTCGATCCCGACGCCGTGCCCGCCAATCCCGATGTCGGCGACGCGCCGATCGGTGCCGCCGCGCCGCGGGCCGTGGCAGCGCCCGGTGCGCCCGGGGGGGTCGATGCGCCCGGATTCGCCGTGCCGGCCGGAGCCGAGGCTCTCACAGGGCACCGCGCTGGCGCTGCGCGCGCTCGTCGAGCTCGCGCTGAACACGGCGGTCCTCGGCGGTTCGGTCTTCGGACTGGGCCTTGGCGATGACCTTGCCGACCGCGCTCTTGCGGGCGGCCGCCTGCACCCAGACCTCGCGCTCGAGCTGACACTCCGCGGTCAATTGCTCGACGATGGTCTGCTGCGCCCGCACCGCCTCGCTCAGACGTGCGATGAAGGTCTGGTAATCGCGCATCCCTGATACTCCCATTCCAGCCTTGGCCCGTTGTTCGAACATGCTGCGGTACTCATCCAGATAACGCTGCAGCTCGGTGCGCCGATGCTGTGCCTCCGCGAGCCGCCTCTGTGCGCCCGCCACGCGCAGCGCGCTCTCGCGCTCCAGCTCGTTCATGATCCGGCCGACCGGTTGCAATCGCTTCGCTCGCTTCACTTGGTGCTCCCCTTGGTTCGCGCGGCATCGGCGGGCGCGCCGGCTGCCTCGGCCATCGTCGCCTCGAGTTGCGTGACGCTGCTGGCCAGGTCCACGCGCTCGTGCATGTCCTGGCGTAGAAATGCTTCGATCTGCGGCCAACGCGCGATGGCGTTGTCGATGCGCGGATCGCTGCCGCGCTGATAGGCCCCGATGGTGATCAGATCGCGATTGTTCTCGTACACCGAGGTGGTGTGGCGCAGGCTGCGCGAGAGCTCGAGCTGGCTTGCCGGTACGATGTCGTGCATGACGCGGCTGACCGATGCCTCGACGTCGATCGCCGGATAGCGGCCGCCCTCGGCGATGCGCCGCCCCAGCACGATATGGCCGTCGAGAATCGCGCGCGCGGCATCAACGATCGGGTCGTTCGGATCGTCGCCCTCGGCGAGTACGGTGTAGAAAGCCGTGATCGAGCCGGCGGCGGCAACGCCGTTGCCGGCGCGCTCGACCAGCTGCGGCAGGCGCGCGAACACCGACGGCGGATAGCCCTTGGTGGCGGGAGCCTCGCCGATGGCGAGTGCGATCTCGCGCTGCGCCTGCGCAAAACGGGTCAACGAGTCCATGATCAGCAGTACGTTGCTGCCCCGGTCGCGGAAATATTCGGCGATGGCGGTGGCGAGCCAGGCGCCGTGCAGTCGCATCAGCGGCGGGTGGTCGGCCGGCGTCGCCACGACCACCGAGCGCGACAGCCCGGCACGCCCGAGGATGCGCTCGATGAATTCCTTGACTTCGCGGCCACGCTCGCCGATGAGCCCGACCACGATCACATCGGCCGCGGTGTAACGCGCCATCATGCCGAGCAGCACGCTCTTGCCCACGCCGCTGCCGGAGAACAGTCCGACGCGCTGCCCCCGGCCGACCGTGAGCAGGCCGTTGATGGCCCGCACTCCCACATCCAGCGGCTGCGTGATGGGCTGGCGGCGCAGCGGATTGATCGGCGTGCCGGTCAGCCGCACGCTCGCTTCGGTCTCGATCGGTCCCAGACCGTCCAGCGGATTGCAGGCGCCATCGACGATGCGGCCGAGCAGCCTGGTGCCCACGCGTACCGTCCCGGCGTGCGTTCGCGGCAGCACCAATGAGTTGGGCTTGAGTCCGTGCATGTCCCCCGTGGGCATGAGGAACAGGCGATCGCCGCAGAAGCCGACCACTTCCGCCTCGATGCGCTGATGATCGGTGCTCACCACCTCGCAGCGGTCGCCCACGGCGGCCTGGCAGCCGGTGGCCTCCAGAGTCAGGCCGACCATGCGCGTGAGGCGGCCTGCGACCACCGGCGGCGGTACCGAATCGAGGCGCCGATGCGCGCCTTCGAGCGCCTGCAGCCAGCGCGTTGCCGCGGCCTCGCGCACGGGATTGGGCTCGAGCGGCGCCATGACGGCAGGCTCGGCAGCGCTCACGGCGAGCCATCCGGCGCCGGCGTGGCGCGGGCATCGCCCAGGGCTGCGGCGATTGCCGCTCCGATGCGCTGCTCGAGCTGCGCATCGATGCTCGAATTCTCGCTGCTCACGCGGCAGCCGCCGCGCGAGATGATGGGATCCTCGGCCAGGCTCCAGACGCGGTCGCCGCTGGCTTCGGCCAGGCGCGAGCGCACAAGCTTGGCGTCCTCGGGATTGAGGTGCACGCGCACCTCGCGCGCCGTCATGGGCAGCAGCGCGACGGTTTCACGGATCACGGCCACGATCTCATCCGGGTGGGTCTTGAGCTCGCGGCGCACGATCTGGCGCGCGATCGCGCCGGTGAGGGAGATCAGCTGGCGCTGCACTTCGGCATCCAGCGCGGCCAGCGGCTTGGACATGAAATCCAGGATGGCTCCCAGGCTCTGCACGCGACGCTCGAATTCCTGCGTTGCGGCCTGCTCCTGCTTGCGCGCCGCGGCGATGCCGGCCTCATGGCCCTGTGCGTAGCCCTTGTCCCAGGCCTCGCGTTCGATTCCCTGCAGGTCCGTCTCGCGGCGATTGCGCGCCAGGACCGGACCGTTGATCTGCGGCAATTGCCACAGTGCCGTAGTTTCCGGCTCAGACATAGGTCTCCCCGCCCTTGTTGCCGAGCTGCAGGCGACCCTCTTCACCCATGCGGCGCGCCGTGACCAGAATCTCCTTCTGCGCCGCCTCGACCTCCGACAGCCGCACCGGGCCGCGCGCTTCCAGATCGTCCTTCATCATCTGCGCCGCGCGCTCCGACATGTTCTTGAAGATCTTCTCCTTGAGCTTCTCGTCCGCGGCCTTGAGGGCGATGATGAGCTTGTCGCCGGGCACTTCACGCAGCAGCTCCTGCATGCCGCGGTCGTCGACCTCATTCAGATCTTCGAACACGAACATCAGATCCATGAGCTTCTGGCTCAATGGCTCGTCGACCTTGGCAATCTGCGCCATGATGGCGTTCTCCTGCGCCGTGCCCACGAGGTTCAGTATGCCGGCGGCAGTTTTGGGGCCGCCGAAGCCGCTGGAGGTTTTGCCACCGCCATTGCCCGCAAACTGCTTCTCGAGCACCTGGTCGAGCTCATCGAGCGCGGTCGGGTGCACGCCGTCGAGGGTGGCGATGCGCATGAGAATTTCGGCGCGCGAGCTCTCGCTGAGCTGCGTCAGCACTTCGGCGGCCTGATCCGAATCCAGGTACGACAGGACGATGGCGATGATCTGGGGATGCTCGTTGCGGAGCACCTCGGCGACCGCGCGCGCCTCCATCCACTTGAGAGCCTCGAGGCCGCGGCTGCTGCGCCCGCCGAGTATGCGGTCCACCACGCTGCCGGCCTTGTCCGCGCCGAGGGCGTCGACCAGCACTCGGCGGATGTAGTCGTCGGTTCCGACCCCGAACGAGGTCTGCTGCTCGACATTGCTCGAGAATGTATTCAATACCGTCGACACTTCGTCGCGCGACACGCCGCTGAGCTGTGCCATTGCGGCGCCGACGCGCTGCACGTCCTTGGCACCCAGATGCCGCAGCACCTGCGCTGCATCCTGTTCACCCAGTGCCAGCAGCAGGATCGCGGCGCGATCGACGCCGGAGCGATCCATCGACTCACTCATGTTTCGCCCACCCAGGTCTTGACCACCTGTGCCACGCGTTTGGGATCCTGCGTCACCAGGCTGCGGGCCTGGACGACCTGCTGCTCATAGGCCAGCGCGGAACCTCCCGCGCCGCTGCCGGTCCGTTCCTCGGCGTTCGCGGCCAGCATCTGCGGCGGCGCCGTGCTGACGGCGTGACTGGCGAGGTTCTTGATCAGCGGCCGCAACACGCCGAGTGCGAGTGCGACCAGCACCAGTGCGCCGAGCACCAGGCGCGTGATATCGCGCACCATGGGCCGCTGCCACAGCGGGATCACCTCCGGCTTGAGTGGCGGGCCGCTCTGATCGAGGAACGATGCGTTGACGACGTTGACGCTGTCGCCGCGCGCTTCATTGAACCCGACCGCGTTCTTGACCAGGCGCGTGATGTCGTCCATCTGTTGCTTGCTCAGCGGCTGTTCTGTCGCCTTGCCGTCCGCGCCGACCTTGCGCACGTTGTCGACCAGCACCGCGACCGTCACGCGCTTGACGCGCCCCGCGGGCTGGCGCGAGTAGCTCACCGTGCGGTCGATCTCGTAGTTGCGTGTGCTCTCCTTGCTGCTGCTCTCGGGCAGTGCCGCGGCCGCGGCAGCCGCGGCAGCCGCGGCCGCTTCGGCCGCATTCGCGGCGGCCGCGTTCTTGGCCCCGCCCGTGGCCGGGGGGGCAGCCGGAGCGGGCTTGGCCGCCGCGACCGCCTGGCCGCCGGCGGGAGGTTGATTGCTGAGCGCGCCGGGAATGCCGCCCGCACCGGCGCCGTTGCGGCTGCTCTCCTCGGAGTTCTGTTCGCTGCGCACCACGCTGCCGTCGGGCTTGTACTGCTCCTGGGCCTGTTCGACCGCGGAGTCGTCCAGGTCCACCGTGACCTGCGCCCGCACGCGACCGTCGCCGACAATGGGCGCGAGCAGCTGCTCGATGCGCTCGATGTACGTGTCCTCGACTCGGTGCGCGGCCTCGAACTGCTCGGCAGCCATCGCCGCATCGCCCGACTTGGGCGAGGACAGCAGTCGTCCCTGCTCATCGACCACCGTGACCTGATCGGAATCGAGCTCGGGGATGCTGGAGGCCACCAGATGTACGATTGCCGAGACCTGTTCGGGCTCGAGCCGCCGCCCGGCGCGCAGCTTCAGCAGCACCGAGGCGCTGGCCGGGCGGCGATCGCGCACGAAGGCGGACTGCTGCGGGATGGCCAGGTGTACGCGCGCGGCCTCGACCGCCTGCAGCGACGCGATGGTGCTCGCCAGCTCGCCTTCGAGTGCGTACTGATAGCGCGCGCTCTCCATGAACTGGCTGACGCCGAACCCGGGGTCCTTGCTCATCATCTCGAAGCTGCTGTTCTTGCCCTGCGGCAGTCCCTGCGCGGCGAGCTGCAGGCGCGCATCGCGCACGCGCTCGGCCGGAACCAGGATGGCACCGCTTGAATTGTCGAGCTTGTATTCGATGCCGCCGGTCTGCAGCGCCTGTATCACGCTGCTGGCGTCGGAATCGGAGAGATTGCCGTACAGCAGGCTCCAGTTCGGACCGCGCCACCAGAGCACTACGCTGACACCGACGGCCACCGCCAGGGCAACCCCGAGCAGCAGCAGCAGCGGCCTGAGATTCAGGCCGAGCACACCGGGGACCATCACGGGCTGATTGTTCGCCATGGGCTGTTACTTCTCGCGCTGCTCAGATCGACATGTTCATGATGTCTTGATAGGCACTGACCAGGCGGTTGCGCACCTCGGTCAGCGCTCGGAACGAGATCGAGGCCTTCTGGCTCTCGATCATGACCTTGGCCAGATCGACTCCCGGGGTGCCACGCTCCCAGGCATCGGCGAGCGCCCCGGCGGTCTGCTGGCTCTTGTTGACCGAATCGATGCCCTGCTTGAGCAGCGCACCGAAGTTCGTGGGGCCGGTGGCGGCACCGGCCGCGGCAGCCTCGTTGGCCGGTGGCTTGACGCCCATGCCGGCCTGCGCCGAAAGCGACCGAATCTGCGCCAGGACCTGATCGATGGCCATATTGCTCATGAGGCACTCCCGCCGACGTCGGCGATTTGGTCACAGTCGATGCCGGCCCGACGCAGCCGGGCCAGCTTGTAGCGCAGCGTGCGCGGGCTGATGCCCAGGCGTTCGGCGATGCGTTCGCGCGTCTCGTGCGTGCGCAGCGCTTCCAGAATGATGTTCTGCTCCGCGCGCGCCAGGGTCTCGGCCAGAGCCCCGCTTGCATCGCCCGCGCTGCCTGCGCCCGCGATCGCGCCGGCCGCACCGGCCGCACCGGCCGCCGCATTCGCGGCACGCGGTTGGCCTGCGGCCGCCGGCGGCTCGAAGATGATGTGGCTGTCGCGCACCAGATCGCCATCACACAGAACCAGGGCACGCTGCATGACGTTCTCCAGCTCGCGCACGTTGCCGGGCCAGGCGTAGGTCAGCAGCAGGCGGGCCGCATTGGGGTGCATGGCCGGAATGCGCTCGCCTGCGCGGCAGTGTGCAGCCAGCAGCCGCATGGCCAGAGGCAGCACGTCATCGCGCCGCGAGCGCAGGGGCAGCAGCGTGATCGGGAATACGTTGAGGCGGTAGTACAGATCCTCGCGAAAGCGTCCGGCGGTCACTTCCTCGCGCAGGCGCCGGTTGGTGGTGGCGAGCACGCGCACGTCCAGTACCACCGCGGTGCGCGCGCCCAGGCGCTCGACCTCGCGCTCCTGCAACACCCGCAGCAACTTCGCCTGCAGCGACAGCGGGATCTCGGAGATCTCATCGAGCAGCAGCGTGCCGCCCTGGGCCTGCTCGAACTTGCCCGGGTGTGCGTTGTGCGCGCCGGTGAAGGCGCCCCGCTCCCAGCCGAAGAGCATCGCCTCGAGCATGTTCTCGGGAATGGCCGCGCAGTTGATGGCGACGAACACGCCGGCGGCGCGCTTGGAATGGCGATGAATGTACTGCGCGAGGACTTCCTTGCCCGTGCCCGATTCGCCGGCGATCAGCACCGTGCACTCGCTGGCCGCGACGCGGCGCGAGAGCTCCATGAGCAGCCGCGAGCATTCCGCGCAGGCCACCGGATCGTTGATTCCGCCGGCGCCGGTACGCGCGTGCGCGTCCATGGCCGGCACCATCGTTGATCTCTGCATCGGGGGTTCCGTCGCCTCTTCAAGCCATACTCGAGGAGGTCAGGAGCAATTTGCGTGCCGCCGTCAAACTGTGACGCGACGCACGACGGCATCGGATTGCCGCCGGTAGTTCGTCAAGAATCCGGCGCCACCGTGTCGCTGCCACCCATGGCGTACTTGCGCAGCTTTTCCACCAGCGTAGTGCGGCGCAACCCGAGCACGCGCGCGGCCTGTGCCACCGTGCCGCCGGCCGATGCCATGGCGCGCACGATCAGGCGCTGCTCGAGGCTCTCGAGATACTGCCGCAGATCGAACCCCACCGGGATCTCCGTCAGCAGTTCGTCGGCATACTGTGGCTCCATGCCCGCCTCGTCGGGCCCGTCGCCGCCGTCCGTGCCGTGCATACCCTGTGCATGGTCCAGGTCCGGCGCATCGTCCGCGTCCGCCGCTTCGCGCCCGGCATCGCGCACACGCGCCGCCAGGGCATCGAGCGCGGGAGCCAGCACGCTCATGGCGGGCGCCGTGCCGATCAGCGTCGAGCCGACTGCCGTGGTCAGCTCTTCCGTGGCGGTGACCCAATCGGCCGGCCGATAACGTGCGGGCAGATCCGCGACGCCGACGCTCTGCGATGCGCACTGGACCGAGAGGCGCTCGATCAGGTTGCCGAGCTCGCGGACGTTGCCGGGCCAGCGGTAAGCCTTCAGAGCCTCCAGCGCCGGGGCGCTGAACACCACTCTCGGCCGTCCCAGGGCGGCGATGCGCTCGGCCACGGCGGCGATCAGCAGCGGCAGATCCTCGACGCGCGCGCGCAGCGGCGGCATCTCGATCGGCACCACGTTGAGGCGATAGAACAGGTCCTCGCGAAACGTGCCGTTGACGATCGCCTGCTCGAGATCGCAATGCGTGGCGGCGATGATGCGCACGTCGCAGCGCTGCGGCACACAGCTGCCGACGCGCTCGTACGTGCGCTCCTGCAGTACCCGCAGCAGCTTCACCTGCATGGTCGGATTCATGTCGCCGATCTCATCGAGAAAGATCGTGCCGCCTTCGGCCACTTCGAACCGGCCCTTGCGCGCCGACAGCGCGCCGGTGAAGGCGCCTTTCTCGTGTCCGAACAGCTCACTCTCGAGCAGCTCCGCCGGTATGGCGCCGCAATTGATGGGTATGAAGGGGCGCGCGCGGCGCGAGCAGCTCGCGTGAATGGCGCGTGCGACGACCTCCTTGCCGGTGCCAGATTCACCGAGGATGAGCACATTACTGTCGAAAGCGGCCACCTGCCGGATCAGGCGATTGACTTGCCGGATGGCGCTCGAGGACCCGGTGGGCAGTATCGCTGCGATCGCCGCAGCCTCATCGGATCCGAATGCCCCCGCGGCCTCACCGCGCGCGAGAGTCACAGCCGCCCTGTCACCCATATCGTCGTGGTTCCCTTATTCTGGTTGACCACAGATTAGGGGCGGCGTTATGGCAAAGGATGGATCTCCATCACAGCGCGATTGAGCGCTGCGTCGCAGATCGCGCGATCTCAGGCCTCGCGCGCCTTGCGCGCATCGGCAATATCCCGCCGGTGGCGCAGGAAGGCGAGTTTGTGTATGAGCTGCGCGGTGCCTTCCGACAGCTCGGGAAACTTCACGCGAACCGTGGCACCGTCGACGGCCGACACCTCTCCGGGCAGCTCCAGCGGCTGCGGCACGGAGCTGCGCAGCTGCACCCGCAGCAGCCCGCTCTCGCCCAGCGACGGAGTTGCGCCGAGCGCGGTCCAGCTCGCCCCGAGGGCGTTGAACTGCACCGTGGTCGGCGTTGCGATCCGCTCCTGCGATATGAGCTTCGCAAGAAGCTGCAGCACCAGATTGAGCTTGAAGTCCAGGCGCGCGAGCTCGCCGGCGAGCGGCCCCAGGTCCTCGTTCTTGTCGCGCGCCGGATGCTCCTCGACGGCCACGCAGGCGTGCAGCAGCAACAGATTGGACTCATCCAGGCCGATCAGCTCGAAGCGATCGAGCGGCCGCGACAGCGGCTTCCATTGCACCGGCAGCACGTCGTGGAATGCCAGCTCGTCGTAAAGCACCACGGTATCGACGCCCTCGTACATCGGCTCCTCGGGATCTCAATAGTACGCGTTGCGGCTAGCGGCCGCCCGTTCCCGCGGTCACGGACGAGCGACCTCGGGTCCGATGGCGACCCAGGCGCTGCGAACCTCGCCGAGCAGGCTCACGACTTCCTTGATGAACTCGGCATTGCTATCCACGTTCGCGCGCAGCAGCTGTCGCGCCATGTACTCGTACAGGTCGCTGAGATTGCGCGCCAGCGCCCCGCCCTGCTGCATGTTCAGGCTGCCGCGCAGCTCGGCGATCAGCGTGGTGCAGCTATGCAGCAACTGCGCCTTCTTGGCGATGTCGCCGCGCTCGATGCACGCGCGCGCCACGGTGAGACGCTCGAGCACCCCGTCCATGAGCATCAGTACCAATCGGTGCGGATCGGCACCGGCGACGGCGCCGTGGACCGAAACGCTCTGATAGGCGGCTAATTTCGAATTTCTGGCGTAGGCGCTCACTGCGCGATGCTCCTGGTACTCCGTTGAGGAGCTTAACGGCCACGGATCCGCGAACTTGAACGATGGCAGCGGTGCCAGCCGTCGCGCCCGGGGAGTCGAGCCAGCGGCACCGGCCGCCGATCAGGCGTTCGGCTTGCCCTGCACGGTGGGCAGGTTCGCGAAGGCCTGGGTCAGATAGGAGGAAGTGCTCTGCAGCGAGGATAGCAAGGTGTTGAGCGACGAGTACTGCTGCGTCAGGCTGGCCTGCAGCGCAGTCATCTGCGCGGTGAGGGTATTCGACTGCGTCGTCAGCGCAGTGTTCTGCGAGGTCAGCGAGTCGCCGTAGGTAGCGAGCGTACCGCCGCTGGCCAGGTCCCCGGTGACCAGGGTGCTGAGCTGCGAGGCGACGCCGTTGGCGCCGCTGAAGAGCTGGCTGACCGCGCTGAAGTTGCTCGCCAGTGCACTCGACAGTGTCGAGGTATTGAGCGACAGCGAGCCATCGCTGTTGGTGGTGATGCCGACGCTCGCGAGCGTGTTGTAGGCCGAGCTGCCCACCAGACTGTACAGGGCCTGCTGAATCTGGCTCTGCGTGTTGGTCAGAATCGGGTTGCCCTGCATGGGCCCCGCGGTGCCGCTGCTTGCATCGTAGCTGCCCAGGCCCGCCAGCGCGCTGTGCAGGGTGTTGTAGGCCGTGACGAAGTTCGCGATGTTCGATTGCACCGTCGAGGTGTCGTTGGCCACGGTTAGTGTGGCGCTGCTGCCGGCGGCCGTCGGGCCGATGAGATTGAGCGTCACGCCGGTGATCGCATTGCTCACGCTGTTGCTGGGGCTGGTGTAGCCGACTCCGGCTACGCTGAAGCTGGCATCGGCGGCCGCCGTTTGCTGCGTGTAGTTGCCGACGTTGCCCGTGCCATAAGTCAGCGCCGACAGGCCGGTGCCGCCATCGGTCTCGCTGACGGCCAGCGTGTTGGCAGCTCCGGTCAGTGTCGAAGACAGCACCAGATGCGCGCCGTCGGTGCCCGTCACGACGGTCGCGGTGACGCCGGGATTGTTGGCAGCGGAGTCGATGGCCGATGCAATGCCGGCGACCGTGTCATCGCTGCCGGTAATCGCGACCGCAAAGCTCGAGCCCCCGAGCGAGATCGAGAGCGTACCGGTGCCGACCGTGGCCGTACTGCCGCCGGCGAACGCTTTGGACAGCAACTGCTGTCCGGAGGCGAGATTGGCTACCGTGACCTTGTAGGAACCGGTGACCGCATTGGCGTCGGCCGTGGCCGTGAATATGGTCTGATCAGAGCTGCTGGCGGTCTGGGAGTCGAAGGCGCTGGGCGTGCTCAACGAGCTCAGCGGTGACTGAAATGTGGACAGGGCGCTCTTCAACGTGCCGAGCGCCGAGATATTGGCCGTGACGGTGCTGGTCTGACTCGCGATCAGCGATTCCTGCGGCGCCTGGGCCGCAGCCACGAGCTGCGAAACAAGACTGCTGACATTGATGACCGAGCCGCCGGCCGCGCCGGAACTGCTGCTGCTTGCCACCGATACCGGTGTCGTGTTCACCGGGGTGCCGACGGACGCGGGAGTTGTACTGCCGACGCTGCTGGTGGTCATGGCCGTGATGCCCCGTGCGGGCGGGCCAATACGGCAGCAGAGCGGGGACCTTGCGATCCCCGCTCTGCTGCGACGGGTAACCTAGACCCGTGGCTCATTGGCTACTGCGAAGCCCTTACGGCAGCTTCTGGAGCAGGGTCAACACGTTCTGCGGAACCGTGTTGGCCTGCGCCACCATCGCCGTGCTCGCCTGCTGCAGGATCTGGGCCGTGGACAGCGCCGAGGTCGCCTGCGCATAGTCCGTGTCCTGGATCGAGCTGCGTGCGGACTGCAGGTTGGTCGAGTCGGTGTTCAG
>DATDHV010000204.1:0-13281 GCA_036521395.1 Steroidobacteraceae bacterium
TGCGCTGCAGGACCATCCCGACGCTGCTGGTGAGCACGACGCCGATCAGCAGCGCCAGCATGGTGGCCGTGGCCGTCACGCCGCGGTGCCGGGAGCCGCCGTAGACATCCAGCATCAGGATCAGGCACGCGGACAGTGCCAACCACGCTTCCGGAACCGCCGGCCACGATCCGGGGGTGAGTCCAAATGCGTTCACGGCAGACCCCCGATCTTGCTGGTGAGGAGTTGGTGTAGCAGGTGCTGCACCGAAGCGTCGGTCATGTTCAGCAGCGGCGCTGGCCAGATGCCGATGAACAGCACGGACAGCGCCAGCACGCCCAGCACCAGGAACTCTCTGGGCTCCAGATCCTTGAGCGCCGCCACCCTGTCGTTGGCCACGGGCCCGAAGATCACGCGCTTGACCAGCCAGAGGTTGTAGGCCGCCCCGAGAACGAGGATGGTGGCCGCGAGCAGCGCAAACCAGAAGCTCGCGTGGAAGCTCGCGAGGATGATGAGGAACTCGCCGACGAAGCCCGAGGTACCGGGCAGGCCCGAGTTGGCGAGCGCGAACAGCACCATGAACGCGGCGAACCGGGGCATGACGTTGACCACGCCGCCGTAGGCACTGATCTCGCGCGTGTGCATCCTGTCGTAGAGCACGCCGATGCACAGGAACAGCGCACCCGAGATCAGGCCGTGCGAGACCATCTGCACTTCCGCGCCGTTCAATCCCTCCACGGCCCCGCGCGTGCTGCCCGTGGCAGCCAGGATGAAGAACACCAGGAATGCACCCATGGTCACAAAACCCATGTGGGCGATCGAGGAGTAGGCAATCAGCTTCTTCATGTCCTGCTGCACCAGGGCGACGAAGGCGATGTAGACGATCGCGATCAGCGATAGCGCGATCATGAGCCAGTCGAGCTCGTGGCTGGCGTCGGGTGTGATCGGCAGGCTGAAGCGCAGCAGCCCGTACCCGCCCATCTTGAGCATGATGGCCGCCAGGATCACCGAGCCACCGGTGGGGGCCTCCACGTGCGCGTCGGGCAGCCAGGTGTGCACCGGCCACATGGGCACCTTGACCGCGAAGGCGACCAGGAAGGCAAGGAATATCCAGCGCTGTTCGGCGAGCGTCAGGGGCAGTTGCTGCATGCTGGCGATGCTGTAGTTGCCGGTCTTGAGGTACAGATAGACTAGCGCCACGAGCATGAGCACCGAGCCGAGGAACGTGTAGAGGAAGAACTTGAGCGTCGCATACACGCGCCGCGGCCCCCCCCAGATGCCGATAATCACGAACATCGGGATCAGCATCGCTTCCCAGAAGAAATAGAATAGCAACGAGTCCAGGGCGGCGAACACCCCGATCATGAGCCCCTCCATGATCAGGAAGGCCGCGAAGTACTGCGCCGGCCTCTTTTCCACCACCGACCACCCGGCGATCACCACCGGCACGGTCATGAATGCGGTCAGAAGAATCAGCGGCAGCGAGATGCCATCCACGCCGAGGTAATACTGCGAGTGCAGCGCCGGAATCCAGTTCATGCGCTCGATGAATTGAAATCTTGCCGTGCCGTTGGCAAAGCCCGCATACAGCGGCACGCACGCGGCCAGGGTCAGGAGCGAGCTCACGAGCGCGGTCCAGCGCGCGGCCCGGGCGCGCCGGTCGCCCAGGGCCAGGGTCAGGATGCCGCCCAGTATGGGCAGCCAGATCACGACCGAGAGCAGTCCCAGTTGCGCCATGGCTGCGCCCCTAGAGTCCGATCAACGACCAGCCCAGCATCAGTGCCAGGCCGATGATCATCCAGAAGGCGTACGAGTACAGGAAACCGCTCTGCAGTTGCCGCGTCAGCGCCGAGAGCCAGCCCACCATGCCGGCCGTGCCGTTGACCATGGCACCGTCGATCACTGCCTCATCGCCCCCGCGCCACAGCACGATGCCAATGCCGCGCGTGAGGCGCGCCAGCACATTCTCGTTGAACCAGTCGAAGTAGTACTTGTTGACCAGCAGGCCGTAGAGGCCGCTCAGACGCACGCGCAGCTCATCACCCCACTGCGGACGGTACAGCACGAACACCCAGGCCGTGAGCACGCCCAGGGCCGCGAGCCAGGGCGCCGCACTCAGCACGCTGCCGAGTGCGAACGCAACCGGTCCGTGCCAGTCCCGCGCCAGCTCCGCGAGCGCATCGTGCGCGGGAAGCACGCGGATCGCGTCGCCGAAATAGCCGCCGAACAGAATCGGCCGTATCGTCAGGTAGCCGATCACCAGCGACGGTATGGCCAGCGCCACGAGCGGTCCCTTCATGTCCCAGCCCACGTCGTGGAAGTGCTCCTGTGCGTGATGGTCCAGCCGCTCCGGTCCGTGGAAGGTCAGGAACATCATGCGGAAGGTGTAGAGCGCGGTCACGAACACGCCCAGAAGCACGCACCAGTAGGCATAGCCGGCGCCGAAGCGGTGCGAGGAATGCACCATGTCGATGAGAGCATCCTTGGAGTAGAAACCCGAGAAGAACGGCGCGCCGATCAGGGCCAGCGAGCCGATCAGCGCCGTCCAGTAGGTGACCGGCATGCGGCGGCGCAGCCCGCCCATCTTGCGCATGTCCTGCTCATGGTGCATGGCGATGATCACCGCGCCGGCCGCCAGGAACAGCAGCGCCTTGAAGAACGCGTGCGTCATGAGGTGGAAGATCGCCGCGCCGTAGGCCGATGCCCCGAGCCCCACGGTCATGTAGCCGAGTTGCGAGAGCGTCGAATAGGCGATGACGCGCTTGATGTCATTGTTGACGACGCCGAGAAAGCCCATGAACAGCGCCGTGGTGGCGCCGATCACGAGCACGAACGACAGCGCGGCATCGGAATATTCGAACAGGGGCGACATGCGCGCGACCATGAAGATACCGGCCGTGACCATGGTGGCCGCGTGGATCAGCGCGGAGATGGGGGTCGGACCCTCCATCGAATCGGGCAGCCACACGTGCAGTGGCACCTGCGCCGACTTGGCCATGGCGCCGATGAACAGACAGACGCACACCAGCGTCAGCGCCGACCACGGATGACCCTGGAACAGCATTACCGTCTTGCCAGCGATAGCCGGTGCGGCGGCGAACGCGTCCCGATAATCCAGCGAGCCGGCGTAATAGAGCACCCCGGCGATGCCCAGCACGAAGCCGAAATCGCCGACACGGTTGACCACGAAGGCCTTGAGGCTGGCGAAGATCGCGCTCGGCCGCGTGTACCAGAAACCGATCAGCAGGTAGGAGACCACGCCCACGGCCTCCCAACCGAAGAACAGCTGCATGAAGTTGTTCGCCATCACGAGCATCAGCATCGAGAACGTGAACAGCGAGATGTAGGCGAAGAAGCGCTGGTAGCCGGGATCGTCGGCCATGTAGCCGATGGTGTAGACGTGCACGCACAACGACACGAAGGTGACCACGACCATCATGAGCGCGCTGAGCCGGTCGATCAGGAACCCGACCTGCAGATGCAGACTGCCGCTGACCAGCCAGGTGTACACGGCGCCGTCGAAGACCGGCGCGTGCTCCACCAGCAGCCGCCAGAGCACCAGCGATGACAGCAGGCACGAGAGCGCCACGGCCGCGATCGTGACCAGCGCGGCGCCGCTGCGGCCGATCTGCCGGCCAGCGAGCCCGGCCACCAGCGCCGCGATCAGCGGCAGCAGCGGAATGGCCAGCAGCAGCAGCGGATCCATGTCAGCCCTGCAGCCGGTCGAGTGCTTCGACGCTGATGGTGCGCCGCTCGCGGAACAGCACCACGAGAATGGCCAGCCCGATGGCCGACTCCGCCGCCGCCACCGTCAGCACGAAGAACACGAAGATCTGGCCGTCGAGGTGGCCCATGAAGCGCGAGAACGCGACGAAATTGAAGTTGGCCGCCAGCAGCAGCAACTCGATGCACATGAGCAGCAGCAGCACGTTCTTGCGGTTGAGGAAGATGCCGGCCACGGACAGTGCGAACAGGATCGCCGACAGCGTCAGCATGTGGGCCAGGGTGATCATTTGCGCTGCTCCGATTCCATCTTGACGATGCGCACGCGCTCGCTGGCGCGCGCCGCCACCTGCCGGCCGATGTCCTGCACCTTGTGCCCGGGACGGCGGCGCAGCGTGAGCGTGATGGCCGCGACCATGGCCACGAGCAGCAGCATGGCCGCGATCTCCAGCGGGTAGGCATACTTGCTGTAGAGAAGTGCCCCGAGTTCGGCGGTGTTGCTGTAGCCGGGCGGCAGGGGCGCCGTGCCGCGCGTCACATCGATGCCGAGCCTGCGGGTCAGCACCACGCCGGCGACCTCGAGCACGATCACCGCGGCGGTAATCCAGCCGAACCATGCATAGCGTGTGAAGCCGCTGCGCAGCTCCTCGAGGTTGATGTCGAGCATCATGACCACGAACAGGAACAGCACCATGACGGCGCCGACGTATACCAGCACCAGCACGATGGCGAGGAACTCCGCTTCGATCAGCAGCCACAGTACCGCGCTGGTGACGAAGCACATCACCAGGCTCAGGGCGGCGTGCACCGGATTGCGCGCCAGGACCACGCCCAGGGCCGAGACGACCAGCACGGTCGCGAACGCGTAGAACAATATCAGCGGCAACAAGGCGCGTTCTCAGCGGTAAGGCGCATCCGCGCCCTTGTCGGCGCTGATCATGGCCTCGTAACGCTCCCCTACCGCGAGCAGCTTGTCCTTGCTCATGATGTTCTCACCCCGGTGCTCCATGTGGTATTCGTGGATGCGCGTTTCGACGATGGCATCCACGGGACAGGCCTCCTCGCAGAAGCCGCAGTAGATGCATTTGAACAGGTCGATGTCGTAGCGGGTGGTACGGCGTGTGCCGTCAGGTGCCACGTCCGAGTCGATGGTGATGGCCAGGGCCGGACACACCGCCTCGCACAGCTTGCAGGCGATGCAGCGCTCCTCGCCGTTGGGATAGCGGCGCAGCGCATGCAGGCCGCGGAAGCGCACCGACTGCGGGGTCTTCTCCTCGGGGTACTGCACGGTCACCTTGCGCCGGAACAGCGAGCGGGCGGTCACCGACAACCCCTGCAGCAGCTCGATCAGCAGGAAGGTCTTGAGGGGACTGGCCATGGCCATGGAGTGTCTCGTAGCCTCGTATTGGTCGTGTTTGTCGCGGGCCGCCGGCTAATGCCGCCAGGGCCCGATGTGGTAGCTGGCCAGTCCCGCCTCGACCGCGATCCACACCAGCGTCACCGGAATCAGCGCTTTCCAGCCGAGGCGCATGATCTGGTCGTAGCGGTAGCGCGGAAATGTCGCGCGGAACCACAGGAACAGGCACAGCAGCAGGAATATCTTGAGCACCAGCCAGTGCGTACCGGGCAGTCCCAGCACGGTTGCACCACCGAGCCAGCGATAGCCTTCGACCGGGCTGAGCCAGCCGCCGAAGAAAAAGACAGCCGTCAGCGCCGAGATCAGAATCATGTTGGCGTATTCGGCCAGGAAGAACACCGCGAAGGCGATGCCCGAATACTCGACATGGAAGCCGGCCACGATCTCGGACTCGCCCTCGGCTACGTCGAACGGCGCGCGGTTGGTTTCGGCAACGCCCGAGATGAAGTACACCATCAGCAGCGGAAACAGCCAGAACCAGTTCCAGGCGCCGGGGCCGCCGTCCTGGCGCGCGACGATGAGGCCGAGGTTCAGGCTGCCCGAGGCCATGAGCACGCCTACGAGGGCGAAGCCCATGGCGATCTCGTAGGCCACCATCTGCGCGGCCGAGCGCATGGCCCCGAGAAACGCATACTTTGAGTTCGACGCCCAGCCAGCGAGGATCACGCCGTACACGCCCATGGAACTCAGCGAGAGGGCATAGAGCAACCCGGCATCCACGTTCGCAATGGCATAGTGCGGGGCGATCGGCACCACGGCCCAGGTCGCGAAGGCGGGAATCAGCGTGATGGCGGGGGCGAGCGCGAACAGCGCCTTGTTGGCACGCGTGGGCATCACCACTTCCTTGATCAGGAGCTTGATGACGTCCGCGAAAGGCTGGCCCATCCCGCCGCCGAAGCCGAAGAGCTTCACGCGATTGGGGCCGATACGCATCTGCATCCAGCCGATGAGCTTGCGCTCCCAGAGCGTGAGGTAGGCCACCGAGAGGATCAGGATGATGGTGAGTACCACCGTCACCACGGTCGAGTGCACGTAGGACGGCAGCGCCGCCCAGGTGGCGTCCAACGAGCTCATCCGCCGCCCCCGCCGTACACCGCGGCGGCGGCGCGGCCGTCGGCCGTGCGCAGCAGCGGGCCCGAGCGGCGCAGCACGGGATCGATGCGGTACATACCGGGATCGAGCACGGGCTCCGCACTCGGCACGCCCCACCGCGGGCCGGCCTGCGCGGCAGCGGGCGCGGCCTGGGGCGCGCCATCGACGCGCGCCTTGAGCTCATCGCGCACCTGCTCCGAGGACTGGTAGTCGAATGCCGGCAGCTCGAGTTGGTTGCCGAGCACGCGCAGGATCTTCCATGCCGGTCGCGCAGCGCCCAGGGGCCGGGCCGCGCCCGCCTGGCTCTGCCAGCGCCCTTCGAGGTTGACGTAGGTCCCGGAGCTCTCGGCGAAGGCACCCGCCGGCAGCAGCACGTGGGCGATGCGCTTCATCTCCGCGCTGGCGTAAGGAGTCACCGCCACCACCGCGCGGGCGCGCGACAGCGTCTCGAGGGCGGCCGGCAGCGCCGCATCGTCCCACGGCTCACAGTGCAGCAGCAGGTAGCCCGCGAGGGCGCGCTCGAGCATGGCGTGGGCATCCAAACCAGGCGCTGCGCGCACTGCCCCCGCCGGTCCCCGATGCGGCAACACGCCGGCCAGGCAGGCGCCGGCGGCATTGCCGCCCTCGGCCAGCTCGCCCAGCGTGGCACCGGTGGCCGCGGCAAGCGCGCGCGCGAGGGCGCGCAGCTCGCCGTAGCGGGCGCTGCGCAGACTCAGGGCCCCGAGCCAGATCGCCCGCTGCGCGCCGCTCTTGAGCACCTCGGCCATGGCCCGGTGCTGCTCGGTGACGGTCACGCCCTCGAGCAGCGGCGCCACTCCCGCCGGCACGTTCCCGTCGCCGAGCGCGGCGCGCAGCACGGCGGCCAGCGCGGCGACATCCTGCGTCCCCGGCGCGACCAGGTAGTGGGCCACCGGAAAGAGGTACTCGAAACGCGCCGGATTGATGAACTGGATCCGGGCCCCGCGCAGCACGGCCTTGCGTACGCGGTGCGCGAGGATCGGCACCTCGTGGCGCAGATCGGCGCCGACCACGAGCAGGCCATCGAGCATGTCGATGCCCGCGATCGCCAGCCCCAGCCCCGGCGCGCGCGCATCGCCTTCCTGGTCGCGGAAATCGCGCCGACGCAACCGGTGATCGATGTGCGCGCTGCCCAGGCCCTCGGCCAGGCGGGCGAGCAGGTACAGCTCCTCGAGCGTGCTCGAGGGATGGGCCAGTAGCCCCAGGCCTTCCGTTGCGGCCGCGCCCCGGAGCGCCTCGGCCGCGGCGCCCAGCGCCTCGTCCCAATCGACCTCGCACCAGGCCCCGGCCCGGCGCAGCTGCGGGCGCAGCAGCCGGTCCTCGCTGTAGAGTCCCTCGTAGCTGAAGCGGTCGCGATCGGCAATCCAGGTCTCGTTGATCTCCTCGCACGGCCGGGGCACCACGCGCATGAGCCGTCCGCGCAGCACGTGACCGTAGAGCTGCGTGCCCACGCCGTCGTGCGGGGAGATCAGCGGATGCTGCGTCATCTCCCAGCCGCGGCCGCGGTAGCGGAACGGCTTGCTGTTGAGCGCCCCCACCGGGCACAGATCGATGATGTTGCCGGACAGCTCGTGGTCGACGCTGCGCTCGACGTAGGTGCCGATCTCCATGTGCTCGCCCCGGCCCGTGGCGCCCATCTCCTGGATGCCGGCGATGTCGAGGCCGAAGCGCACGCAGCGCGTGCAGTGGATGCAGCGCGTCATGTCGCTCGAGACCAGAGGCCCCAGGTTCTTGTCCTTGACCACGCGCTTGCGCTCGACGAAGCGCGACACATCGCGGCCGAAGCCCAGGGCCAGGTCCTGCAGCTCGCACTCCCCACCCTGATCGCAGATCGGGCAGTCCAGCGGGTGGTTGATCAGCAGGAACTCCATGGTGGCGCGTTGCGCGCCGATGGCCTTGACCGAACGCGTGAAGATCTTCATGCCCTCGGCCACGGGGGTAGCACAGGCGGGCAGCGGCTTGGGCGACTTCTCCACCTCGACCAGGCACATGCGGCAATTGGCCGCGATTGGCAGCTTGTCGTGATAGCAGAAGCGCGGGATGTAGATGCCTTCGCGATCGGTCACGCGCATGATGACTTCGTTCTTGCGCGCCTTGATCGCAACCCCGTCGACCTCGATGTTGACCTGCTCCTCGCTCATGCCGCTGCGCGCTCCGCGTGGACGATGCTGCGCCCGCCGTGATCGACCATGTATTCGAACTCGGCACGGAAATGCTTCAGGAAGCTCTGCACCGGCCACGCCGCGGCGTCGCCCAATCCGCAGATGGTGTGGCCCTCGATGCGGTTGGCGACATCGATCAGGAGATTCAGGTCATCGCGCCGGCCCTGGCCGGCGAGGATGCGCCGCAGCGTGCGATTGAGCCAGCCGGTGCCCTCGCGGCAGGGCGTGCATTGGCCGCAGGATTCGGACATATAGAAGCGCGAGATGCGCTCGAGCACCCGCACCATGCAGGTGGTCTCGTCCATGACGACGACCGCCGCCGAGCCGATGCCGGAGCCCGCGGCCTTGAGCGAGTCGTAATCCATGTTGATCTTGAGCATGGTCTGGGCCGGTACCACCGGCACGGACGACCCGCCCGGGATCACCGCCTTGAGCGCGCGGCCCTCGAGCATGCCGCCGGCGAGCTCGAGCAGATCGGCGAACGGGATACCGAGAGGCACCTCGAAGTTGCCGGGTTTGTTGACGTGCCCGGACACCGAGAAGATCGCGGTGCCGCCGGAATTCTTCGGCCCGAGATCGGCAAACCACTGCGCGCCCTTGCGCAGGATGGTCGGTACCGAGGCATAGCTCTGCGTGTTGTTGATCGTGGTGGGCATCCCGAACAAGCCGAAGGCGGCCGGGAACGGCGGCTTGAAGCGCGGCTTGCCGGTCTTGCCCTCGAGCGAGTCGAGCAGCGCCGTCTCCTCGCCGCAGATGTAGGCGCCGGCGCCGACGAAGGTGTGAAGATCGAAATCTACGCCCGAGCCCAGGATGTTCTTGCCCAGAAGTCCGGCGCCGTAGGCTTCCGCGAGCGCGGCCTCGAAACGCGGGACCGGCTCGGCCAGGAACTCGCCGCGGATGTAGTTGTAGCCCACCGTGGCATTCATGCAGTAGCCGCCGATCGCGAGTCCCTCGATCAGCGAATGCGGGTTGTAGCGCAGGATGTCGCGGTCGTGACAGGTGCCGGGCTCGCTCTCGTCGGAGTTGCAGACCGCGTACTTCTGCATCGGCGCATTGCGCGGCATGAAGCTCCACTTCACGCCAACCGGGAACGCCGCGCCGCCGCGTCCGCGCAGTCCCGAGGCCTTGACCTGCTCGATGATCTTCTCGCGCGGGGTCTTCTCGGCCAGTATCTTCTTCCAGGCCTCGTAGCCGCCGATGCGCGCATAGGTCTCGAGTGTCCACGGCCGCTCATACTTCAGCGGCTCGAAGCAGGTCAGGTTGCGTTTGTCGTCCCACGCGCTCATTCGAGCTCCGCCAGTATCCGATCGACCTTCTCGGGCGTGAGGCACTCGTGGTAGACGTGGTCGACCATCATCATCGGCGCGCCGGTGCAGGCCGCCAGGCACTCCTCCTCGCGCTTGAGGAAGACGCGCCCGTCGGGTGTGCTCTCGCCGGTGCGGATGCCGAGCTGCTTCTCCACGTAGGCGGCAATGTCCTCGCCTCCGCGCAGCATGCACGAGATGTTGGTGCACACGCTCACGTGGTGGCGGCCGCACGGATGAGTCTCGAACATGGAGTAGAAGCTCGCCACCTCATAGACCTGGATGGGGGGCAGCCCCAGATATTCCGCCACCGCATCCATCAGATCGTTGCTCAGGTGGCCCTGGTTCTGTTCCTGCGCCGCCCGCAGCGCCGAGATCACTGCCGAGCGCTGCCGGCCCGGCGGGAATTTGGCGACCCAATGATCGATCTCCCGACGGGTGTGATCCGAGAGCAGCGCCGACTTGCCCGTTACCGCGACCATCAGCGGTCGATCTCCCCGAAGACGATGTCCTGCGTGCCGATGATCGCCACGACGTCGGCGAGCATGTGGCCGCGCACCATCTCGCCCAGCGCCGCTAGGTGCGGGAAACCCGGTGCACGGCACTTGAGCCGGTAGGGTTTGTTGGCGCCGTCGGAGACCAGGAACACGCCGAACTCGCCCTTGGGTGCCTCGATCGCGGCGTAGGTCTCACCCTCGGGCACGCAGTAACCCTCGGTCATGAATTTGAAGTGATGAATCAGCGATTCCATGTCGGCCTTCATGTGCTCGCGGCTCGGGGCGCGGATCTTGCGATCATCGACCATGACCGGGCCGGGGTTCGCGCGCAACCAGTCCACGCACTGCTTGACGATGCGATTGGATTGACGCATCTCCTCGATGCGCACCAGGTAGCGATCGTAGCAGTCGCCGTTCACGCCCACCGGTATGTCAAACTGCAGCTCGGGATAACTCTCGTACGGCTGCTTGCGGCGCAGGTCCCACTCCACGCCCGAGCCGCGCAGCATGGGGCCGGAGAAGCCGAGCTGCATGGCGCGCTCGGGACCGACCACGCCGATGTTCACGGTGCGCTGCTTCCAGATGCGGTTGTCGGTCAGCAGCGTCTCGTAGTCGTCGACGCAGGCCGGAAACTTGCGGGTAAATGCCTCGATGAAATCGAGCAGCGAGCCGGCGCGCGCCGCATTCAGGCGATCGACGTCCTTCTGGCTGCGCCAACGGGAGGGGAAGTACTTCGGCATGGCCTCGGGCAGGTCGCGGTACACCCCGCCTGGGCGGTAGTAGGTGGCGTGCATGCGCGTGCCCGACACCGCCTCATAGCAATCCATGAGATCCTCGCGCTCGCGGAAGCAGAACAGGAACACGGTCATGGCGCCGATGTCCAGGCCGTGCGCGCCGAGCCACATCAGGTGGTTCAAAATGCGAGTGATCTCATCGAACATGACGCGGATGTAGCGCGCCCGCGGCGGCACCTCGATGCCCAGCAGCCGCTCGATGGCCAGCACGTAGGCGTGCTCGTTGCACATCATCGAGACGTAATCGAGCCGATCCATGTAGCCGATGGACTGGTTGAACGGCTTGGATTCGGCGAGCTTCTCGGTCGCGCGATGCAGCAGCCCTATGTGCGGATCAGCCTTCTGGATCACCTCGCCGTCCATCTCGAGCACCAGGCGCAGCACGCCGTGGGCCGCCGGATGCTGCGGCCCGAAATTGAGCGTCAAATTGCGGATCTCGGCCATCACTCGGCGGGGCGCTTTATGTCGTGCAGCGCCGGATCGTAGCGATTGTCATGGCGGATCACGCGCGGCACCAGCGTGCGCGGCTCGATGCTCACCGGCTCGTAGACGACGCGCTTGAGCTGCGCGTCGTAATGCACCTCGACGTTGCCGATGAGCGGGAAATCCTTGCGGAACGGATGGCCGATGAATCCGTAGTCGGTAAGCAGGCGGCGCAGGTCCGGGTGGCCGCGAAACAGGATGCCGAACAGATCGAAGGCTTCGCGCTCGAACCAGTCGGCGCTGGCCCAGACTCCGGTCAACGAGTCGATCACCGGATCCTCGATCTCATCGCACCACACCCGCAGGCGCAGGCGCCGGTTGTGCGTGATGGACAGCAGTTGCGAGACCACCGCGAAGCGCTTGTTGCCGGCCAGGGTGTGGGGCGCGGCGCGATTGACGCCGCGGCTGAAGCCGCTCGAGGTGGCGCTGGAGGTGCGCCATTCGGCTCGGCCGTAGTCGAGATAGTCCACGCCGGACAGGTCGATCAGCAGCTCGAAGCGCAGCTGCGGGTCATCGCGCAGCGTGCGCGCGACCTCGAGCAGCTCTCCGGGGGGCACCTCGATGGCAAACTCGTCGGGCAGCGAGGTGTAGCGGTGCACCCGAGGACCCAACGCGAGCTCGATCCGCGTTGCTAGCTCATCGATGTGGGCGGGCGCGGGCATCTGTTCCTGGCGCTCTCAGGCGGTGGCGGCTAGTCGCCGCTCGATCTTGCGCTGCAGCTGGATGACGCCGTAGAGCAGCGCCTCGGCCGTGGGCGGACAGCCGGGCACGTAGATGTCGACCGGAACGATGCGGTCGCAGCCCCGCACCACGGCGTATGAGTAGTGGTAGTAGCCGCCACCGTTGGCGCACGAGCCCATCGAGATCACCCAGCGCGGCTCGGGCATCTGGTCGTACACCTTGCGCAGCGCCGGGGCCATCTTGTTCACCAGCGTGCCGGCCACGATCATGACATCCGACTGGCGCGGACTGGGCCGGAACACCACGCCGAATCGATCCAGGTCATAGCGCGCCGCGCCCGCGTGCATCATCTCGACGGCGCAACAAGCCAGGCCGAAAGTCATGGGCCAGAGCGAGCCGGTGCGCGCCCAGCTCACGAGGCTGTCCACCTGCGTGGTCAGGAACCCACGCTGCGCAAACCCCGCGGTATCGCCTTCCCCTAGTCCCACTCGAGCGCCCCTTTCTTCCATTCGAAGGCGAACCCGACCACGAGTATGAACAGGAACACTCCCATGGCCGCGAGGCCGTAATGGCCTATCCGTCCGAGGGCCACGGCCCACGGGAACAGGAACGCGATCTCCAGATCGAAGATGATGAACAGGATCGCAACCAGGTAGTAGCGCACGTCGAACTTCATGCGCGTGTCTTCGAAAGGCTCGAAGCCGCATTCATAGGCCGAGAGCTTCTCGGCATCGCCGCGGTGCTTGACGCCCAGCCGTCCCAGGATCTGCCCGAGGCCGAGCAGCGCGCCCGCCAGCGCGGCCGCGATGACCAGGAAGATCAGTACCGGCAGATAATTCGCAAGCATGCGCGCACCATTAACTAAAAGGGGCGGAATGATTCGCTCGCGCGAACATTGCGACGCCCCGTTATCGCGCTAGTGTAGCAGGCGATGACCCTAATTTGGTGCCGACGGGGAGATTCGAACTCCCACACCTTGCGGCGCTAGCCCCTCAAGCTAGTGTGTCTACCAGTTCCACCACGTCGGCTTTAAGTTCGGCGCTATTTGCTGCCTGCCGGCGCCGTACCGCCGGGCGCCGTGCCGCCGGGCGCTGCGCTGCCCGGCGCTGCGCCGGCCGGCGCGCCGCCGTT
>DATDHV010000205.1:0-12149 GCA_036521395.1 Steroidobacteraceae bacterium
GCGCGACTCCGGCAGGCGCGCGCCGCGGGATGAGGGCTGGCTCGGCGCCGAGCGGCGCTGCACGGTCAGCAGTCCGGAGGCCTCGCTGGCCATGATCGAAGCCGGCCTCGGCTATGCCTGGATTCCCGAGCATCTGATCGATGCCTCCGCGCGGCGGGAATTGCTGCGCCCTCTACCGCTGGCCGCAGGGGGCACGCGCCCGTTGCCCCTGCACCTGGTGCTGGTGCGTCCCGAGGCCGTCGGCCCGGCCGCACGCGCCGCGGTGGAGTGCTTCGAGCGCCACCGGCCGGTGGCGGGCGCGGCGTGAGCGCCGGGGTGTTCTCGGCGCTGTTTCCGGCCACGGCCGGCGCGCTCGAGCGAGCGTTCCTGCGCACCAGTGACGGTCGCGTGCTGCGCTATGGCGAGGCTCGCGCGCAGTCTGCGCGCCTGGCGCATGCGCTCGTGGCCTGCGGCGTGCGCCCCGGCGATCGCGTGGCCGTGCAGGTTGAGAAGAGCCCCGAGGCGGTGCTGCTCTACCTCGCGACCCTGCGCGCCGGCGCGGTGTACCTGCCGCTCAATACGGCGTACACGGCCGCCGAGCTCGAGTACTTCCTGGCCGATGCCGAGCCGGCCCTGTTCGTCTGCGCGCCGGAGCGCGAGGGCGGGCTCGAGCCGCTCGCGCGCCGCGCGGGCGTGCGCGCCGTACTCACGCTGGGGCCGGCTGGCAGCGGCTCGCTGATCGCGCGCAGCGCATCCTGTCCGGACCACTTCGAGACCGTGGCGCGGCAGGACGGTGATCTGGCGGCGATTCTCTACACCTCGGGTACCACCGGGCGTTCCAAGGGCGCGATGCTCACGCAGTCCAACCTCGTATCCAATGCGCGCACGCTGGCGGCGCTGTGGGAATTCACGGCACAGGATGTACTGCTGCATGCGCTGCCCATATTCCACATCCACGGCCTGTTCGTCGCCATCAACGTCACGCTCGCCGCCGGTAGCAGCATCCTCCTTCTGCCGCGCTTCGATGCCGGCCAGGTGCTGCGGCATCTGCCCGATGCCAGCGTCATGATGGGCGTGCCCACCTATTACGTGCGCCTGCTGCGCGAGCCGGGCCTTGCGCGTGCACTGCTCGCGCACTGCCGCCTGTTCATCTCCGGCTCGGCGCCGCTGCTCATCGAGACGCACCGCGAATGGACGGATCGCACCGGGCACACGCTGCTAGAGCGCTACGGCATGTCCGAGACCGGCATGAATACCTCCAACCCCTGCACGGGCGAGCGCGTGCCCGAGTCGGTGGGTCCGCCTCTGCCGGGCGTCGCCGTGCGTATCACCGACGCCGCAAGCGGTGCGCCGCTGCCGCCGGGAGAGGTCGGCATGATCGAAGTGCGGGGGCCGAACGTCTTTGCTGGCTACTGGCGCCGCCCCGAGCGGGAGCGCGAGGACTTCCATGACGGCTTTTTCATCACCGGCGATCTGGGCCGGCTCGACGCGCGCGGCTACCTTTTTATCGTCGGCCGCGCCAAGGACCTGGTCATCAGCGGCGGCTACAACGTCTACCCGAAGGAGATCGAAGCCGAGATCGATGCGCTGGCGGGCGTGCTCGAATCCGCGGTCATCGGCGTGCCGCATCCGGATTTCGGCGAAGCCGTGACCGCCGTCATCGTGCCCGTCGCGGCTGCGCGGCCCGCAGACGAGCAGGTGCTCGCCGCGCTGCGCCTGCGGCTCGCGGCCTACAAACTGCCGAAGCGGCTGATATTCGTCGATGAGCTGCCCCGCAACAGCATGGGCAAGGTACAGAAGAAGCTCCTGCGCGAGCGCTACGCGGGCCTCTTTCGGCCCTAGCGGGGCTGCTATCATCGGCGCTCCGTTCATCGACGAGGCCGGGACGCGACCATGATCGAACGAAATCTGTGGCTGCTCGTGGGTGTCTGCCTGCTCGCCGGCTGCGGCAGGTCGCCTGCCCCCCAGAGCGCGAGCGTCGCTGCGGCCGCGGCGCCGCCGGTGGTGTCGGGCCTGGAAATGCAGTATTTCGACGATTCGGCGCGGCCACAGGATGATCTCTACCAGCACGTCAACGGCAAGTGGCTGGCAACCACGGAGATACCGCCGGACAAGGGCAGCTACGATCAGTTCAATATCGTGTTCGACGAGGTGCAGTTACAGCTTCGCGGCCTGGTCGAAGGGCTGCAGAAATCGGTGGACGCATCCGATGCGGATCAGCAGAAGATCGCCGATCTGTATGCCAGCTTCATGGACGAGACGGCGCTCGAGTCGCTCGGGCTGAAGCCCCTGGCGCCGGAATTCGCCAGGATCGACGCCCTGCTGAGTAAGGACCAGATCCCGGCGTTGATTGCGCATTTCAATGAGATCGGTGTCGGGGCGCCCTATACGCCGCAGGTGCACCTGGATGCGCGCGACGCGACCCGGTACGTGTTCGACCTGGGTCAGAGCGGCCTGGGGATGCCCGACCGCGACTATTACCTGCAGGATGATCCGCACCTCAAGCAGATCCGCGCCGCTTATCAGCAGCACATCGCGAAAATGCTGGCGCTGATTCAGGACCGGAGCGCCGCGCGCGATGCCCGCGACGTCGTCGCGTTCGAGACCGCGCTGGCCAGGGCGCAGTGGACCAAGGTCGAGAACCGCGATCCGGTCAAGACCTACAACAAGGTGGAGTTCTCAAAGCTCGCTCACCTGGCGCCCGGCTATGACTGGAAGGCCTACCTGGTCGACTCCGGGGTCCAGGACAGGATCGACTATCTGGTCATCAGCCAGCCGAGCTACATCACGGCCGTGGGCCGCATGGTCGAACGCACGCCACTGCCGGTATGGAAGTCCTATTTCCGCTGGCGCCTGCTCAGTGCCTATGCGCCGTTCCTGGGCAAGGATTTCGTCGACGAGAACTTCGCCTTCATGGGCACGGTGCTGCAGGGAAGCACGCAGAATGAGCCGCGCTGGAAGCGCGGCGTCAAGCTCGTCAACGCCAGCATCGGGGAGGGCATGGGCAAGCTGTATGTAAGCAAGTACTTCCCGCCCGACTACAAGGCGCGCATGGACCGGTTGGTGCGGAATCTGCTGGCCGCCTACAGTGCCGACATCGACACTCTCGACTGGATGGGCCCCGACACCAAGCAGAAGGCGCACCAGAAGCTGGCGCTGTTCGCCACCAAGATCGGCTATCCGGCAAAGCCGCGCGATTACAGCGCGCTGCACTTCGCGCGGGACGACCTGGTCGGCAACGTCGAGCGGGCCCAGGAGTTCGAATACCAGCGCAACCTGAAGAAGCTCGGCCAGCCGGTGGATCGCACCGAATGGATCATGACCGCCCAGACCGTGAATGCCTACTACAACCCGGAGATGAACGAAATCGTATTTCCGGCCGCCATACTGCAACCGCCGTTCTTCAATGCCAAGGCGGACGATGCGGCCAACTACGGTGGCATCGGCGCGGTGATCGGGCACGAGATCAGCCACGGGTTCGACGACCAGGGCAGCCAGTACGACGGCCACGGCAACCTGCTCAACCCGCCCGGCTGGTTCACACAGGCGGACCTGGACCGATTCAAGGCCAAGACGCATGCGCTGGTGCAGCAGTATTCCGCGTACTCGCCGCTGCCGGGATTTCCGATCAATGGCGAGCTCACGCTGGGCGAGAACATCGCCGACAACTCGGGGCTCGCGATAGCGTACAAAGCCTATCAGCTCTCGCTGGGCGGTCGCGCCGCCCCGGTCATCGACGGTTTGACCGGCGATCAAAGGTTCTACATGAGCTGGGCGCAGGTGTGGCGCGGCAAGGCACGCGACCCCACGCTGATCCTGCGCATCAAGTCCGATCCGCACTCGCCCGATCGCTTCCGTGGCACCGTACCGGAAATGAACCAGACGCCGTTCGACGTCGCCTTCGGCCTCAAGAGCGGCGACAAGATGTATCTGCCGCCCGAGCAGCGCGTGACCATCTGGTAGGGGACCGGCTCAGCGCCCCGGCGGCGCGGCCATGACGATGTTGATGCTCTGCGATCCGGGCTCGAACACGACCTGGGCGAGGCCGCGCTCGAGCTGCGCGATCACGTGCGCTACTTTTTCCTCCAGCGTGAACTCGCGGGCGCCGTACTCCGTGCCCTCGCGTAGCACGAAGGATTCGACCACCGCGCGCAAGGTAGGCTCGGGCATTTCCGAGTAGGGCACCACGATGGCCTCGGGCGGCTCGTCCATGGCGGTAAACTACACGCAAAGCTTCCGACCGGCGGCAACATGCGTGCGATGATTCTGAAGCGTCCGGGCGCCGCGCTGGAATTGACCGAGCTGGCCGATCGCGAGCCCGGCGACGGCGAAATCCGGGTGCAGGTGCGTGCCTGCGGCGTTTGCCGCACCGACCTGCACGTGCTCGACGGCGAACTGCCGGATCCAAAAATCCCGATCATTCCGGGCCACGAAGTGGTGGGGCGCATCGATCGGGTGGGCGCCGGAGTGCAGGGTCTGCAGACGGGACAGCGCGTGGGCATCCCCTGGCTCGGCCACACCTGCGGCGCGTGTGAGTATTGCCGCGCCGGCCGCGAGAATCTCTGCGACCGGCCGCTGTTCACCGGCTACACGCGCGACGGCGGCTTCGCCACCGCCGCCATCGCCGATGCGCGCTTTGCCTTTCCGCTCGGGGAAGCGGGCACCGACGTGGCCGTCGCGCCGCTGCTGTGCGCCGGCCTGATCGGTTGGCGATCACTGCTGCTCTCGGGCGAGGGCAGGAGCCTCGGCATCTATGGTTTCGGGGCGGCCGGTCACATCGTCGCGCAGGTGGCCCGCCACCAGGGGCGATCGGTGTTCGCCTTCACGCGGCCGGATGATCTCGCGAGCCAGAGCTTCGCCCGCAGTCTCGGCGCGAGCTGGGCCGGCGGCTCGGATCAATCCCCGCCGCAGGCGCTGGACGCGGCCATCATCTACGCCCCGGCCGGCGCGCTGGTGCCGGCGGCACTGCGCGCGGTGCGCAAAGGCGGCCGCGTCGTCTGCGCCGGCATCCACATGAGCGACATCCCGAGCTTCCCGTACCGGCTGCTGTGGGAAGAGCGCCAGCTGGTCTCGGTCGCCAATCTCACGCGCCAGGACGGCATCGATTTCCTGCGCGTGGCAGCGCAGGTTGGCGTGGTGACACACACCAGGCCCTATCCGCTCGCGCAGGCGAATGAGGCGCTCGCCGACCTGCGCGCCGGGCGAGTCGAGGGCGCAGCGGTGCTCGTGCCCTGATCGGCAGGAGGCGGCGCTGCCGCTCAATCAGCCGCGCGCAGCCGCAGCCAGTCCGCGCCATCGATCTGAAAGATCACGTTGCGGCGGCTGGGCTCGCCGTAGTAGCTGATGTCGACCTCGCCCGTCAGCGTCGCGCCCAGCTTCTGCATGGCCTTGCGCGAGCGCATGTTGTCGATCCCGACATGAAAAATCACACGGTCCACGAATCGGAAAGCGTGATCGAGCATCAGGGCCTTGAGCCGGCGATTGTATTGGCGGCCCCAATGCGTGCGGGCGATGAAGGTGTAGCCGATCGCGACCAGGCGCTGCGAGTCGTCCCAGTCGTAGTAGCGCGAGCTGCCCAGCACCCGGTCGTCCTGGTTGTCGATGATCAGCAACGCGCCGCCGGATTCCATGGCGCCCTTGAAGAAATTCTCGAACACCTCCCGCTGGTAGCGATGGCGGCTCGGGTGCTGCTCCCAGATCAGGGGATCGGCGGCGACGGCGTACAGCGACTCGAAGTCCTCGCTCCGCAACGGCCGCAGCCGGATCCACGGATCCTCGAGGTGGGGTTGGGGCTCGAAGGGCATGGGCGTCCTGGGCGAAAACATATCGCACTAAGATATAAGGAGCGCAGCCGGTCCAACGGGCTCCGGGCACCCGGCGCGGACGCGCGGCCGGCGGGGCCGGAACCCGGCCGGGCACCCATACTTTCCCGAACGTCTCGATGGCTCTACAATGTGATCATGGCCGGGCCGCAGAGACCGCGTCAAACGATACACAAGATCGGGGAATCCAGCCGGGGATAGATACGATGCCGGCAACGCTGTCGCGACGGACTGGATAACGCTAGGGCTAGTGGCGAGCTATCGGAGGTCCCATGTCTGCCAATTTCCTGGATCGCGCGCGCACCGTCGCGCCGCCCGGCTACAACCGCTTCCTGGTGCCGCCGGCCGCCTTGGCAGTGCACCTCTCGATCGGCCAGGCCTATGCGTTCTCCACCTTCAACCTGCCGCTGAGCAAGCTGCTGGGTGTAACGAAATCCGTGCCGGGTGACTGGACGCTCGCCGAGCTGGGCTGGATCTTCTCGCTCGGCATCGTGTTCCTGGGCCTGTCCGCGGCGGTGTTCGGACGCTGGGTCGAGACCGCCGGGCCTCGCAAGGCCATGTTCGTCGCGGCGCTGTGCTTCGGCGGCGGCTTTCTGATCTCGGCGGTGGGCATCGCCGAGCACCAGATCTGGTTGTTGTATCTGGGCTACGGCGTGCTCGGAGGTTGCGGCCTCGGCATCGGCTACATCTCGCCGGTATCGACACTGATCAAGTGGTTCCCCGACCGGCCGGGCATGGCCACCGGCATGGCCATCATGGGCTTCGGCGGCGGCGCGCTGATTGCGGCGCCGCTGTCCATACTGCTCATGCAGCATTTCAAGACCGCCACCTCCAATGGCGTGCTCGGGGCCTTCATTGCCATGGGCATCATCTACTTCATCTTCATGTCGATCGGCGCCCTGGTCGTGCGGGTGCCGGCGGATAACTGGCAGCCCGATGGCTGGGTCGCCTCGGCGCATCCGAAGAAGCTCGTCACCTCGGCTCAGGTGCAGGTGGATGTGGCCTGGGCCACGCCGCAGTTCTGGCTGCTTTGGTTCGTGCTGTGCCTGAACGTGACCGCCGGCATCGGTGTGCTCGGCCAGGCATCGCCGATGGTGCAGGAGATGTTCACCGGCAAGGTCACGCCGGCCGCCGCCGCCGGCTTCGTCGGCCTCATGAGCCTGTTCAACATGGGCGGCCGGTTCGTCTGGGCGACGGTATCCGATTACATCGGTCGGCGTAACACCTACACGGTGTTCTTCCTGCTGGGCATCGTTCTCTATTCCCTGGTGCCGACCACCGGCCGGCTCGGCTCGGTCGCGCTGTTCGTCGCCGCCTTCCTGATCATCATCTCGATGTACGGCGGCGGGTTCTCGACCATCCCGGCCTACCTGCGCGATGTTTTCGGGACCATGCACGTGGGCGCCATTCACGGCCGGCTGCTGACGGCCTGGTCGGCCGCGGGCATATTCGGACCGGTGCTCGTGAACTACATCCGCCAGTTCCAGATCGAGCACGGCGTGCCCAAGGCGCAGGCGTATTCGATCACCATGTACATCATGGCGGCCCTGCTCGTGGTGGGCCTGCTGTGCAATCTGGCCATGCGTCCGGTCGATGAGCGGCACCACTACCGTGCCAGCGCGGTGCCGCCACTGGCGCCGGGGGGAGTTCGATCATGAGCGTGCGATTCGTGGTGCTGTGGCTCATCGTCGGCGTGCCGTTGGCGTGGGGCGTCTACAACACGCTGCTCAACGCGATGAAGCTGTTTCAGTAGCGCGGCGCGTGCTGCCCGCTCAGGCGAGCGGCATCTGGTGCGGACGCACCAGCATGTGCCAGTCCTGGTGCTCCTCGAGTATCAGCGCCAGGGCGGCTTCGATCGATGTCCTGAGCGCGCCGGCGTCGGCGGGCCCCGCGTGGTTGTTGAGGGTCAGCTCGATGCGCGCGATGGTGCCGCGCAGATCCACCACCAGCCGTTCGGAAGTCGCGCCGAGCCTGTAGGCCTCGGACTGCGCCAGCGCCCCGTGCAGCCCCGCGCCGAGTGCGGGAAAGAACGTCGTGATCAACGACAGCCACAACGTGTGCAGCATCAGGTGAATCAGCGCGCCCAGCGCCGTGAAACCGAACAGGCCGATGTTGAGTGCATGCACCCGATGCAGCAGGGCGTGCTGCCTGACCGCGATGCCATGGTGATAGTGGATCTGTCCGGCGAGAATGTCGATCATCCAGCGCGCGTAGCCGCTGCCGAACGCCGGGTCGTCCCAGGCGCGCTCGACGAGTGTCCTGGCGAGCGCCTCGTGGCGCGCGCACAGCGCCGCGACCTCATCGGCGCCGCGCAGGTGCTGGCCCGGATCGAGCACGCGCAGATACCAGTTCGGCTCGGAGGCCGGCTGCGCGAAATCCAGCAGCGGCGCCAGCAACGGCAGATACCACGTGAGCTCGGCGGTGGTGCGTGCCCGCAGCCATTGCCCCTGCCAGTCGCGACGGATACCGAGCCAGTAGATGGTACTGACCGTGACGATGATGGCCACTTCACCGAGCGCCCAAAGACCGGAGTAGGGATGCTGCGCGTGGCGGCTGCTGTCCCACCCCAGCGCCAGGGGCAGAATGGCGAACAGCACGGCCACGGCGCTGAGCAGGTAGATGGACCAGAAGCCGCTGCGGTAGCGGTGGCCGTAGTGAATCGCGATCGCATCGAAGCGATCATGGGCGCTCGCCAGGGAATCGATCAGCGGCAACAACTGTGGCGGCGGCCGCGGCGCAGCGGGCGGCGCCGGCAGCGGCAGGCGCGCGCCGATCAGCAGCAACCGTTGGATGGCTTGATGCAGAGGCACGCGCGACTCAGTCGAGGGTCTGGTACGTGACGGCGAAGATCGCGCGGCTCACGATGCCGAGGCTGCCATCACCGTAATCCACCAGGTAGTCCCCGGCCTTGCCCGTGATCAGCGATTCGCCATCGGCCAGCAGCACATGGAACGGTTCGCTCATCGGCACGGCCAGGATGCGATGGGGCAGCGCCACGTAAGTGCCGGACTCGCCGGGCCGGGTGGGCGGCACGGGCCGATACTTCTCTGCGAATCGCTCGTGCGATACGCGCCAGCGCTCGCCTGCCAGGCCGGTGAGGATGGCGTCGCCGGGCCTAGCGTGGACGATGCCTTCGGGGGTGTGTACGAGGCAGGCGAGCGGAGTGAACTCCACCCTCACCTCGCGCTCGAGCTTGCGCGCGCTGATGCGGTGCGGGTCATTGGCAATCGAACTTACGTAGCCACGCTGCCCGCTGGAGCGATAGAGCGGCGGCTGCGCGGGACTCATAGCCATTCCAGTATAGCCGCCAGCGCGGGGGAGGGCGAGCGGCGCGCTGGCTGAAGATGAGCGCGGGCACACCGGCTGTCCCATCGTTGCATAATGCCCCGATGCAATCAGCGACGCTGCTCGATACCAACCGCCGTTTCTATGAGCGTCTGTGGTCCGGCGCGCGACTCATCGAGCCGCAGCGTTTCAATACCTGGCCGCTGGTGCAATCGTTGCTGCGGCCCGGTGCCGCGCGACTCGAGGTCGCGCCGGGATTGCGGCCGCGGCTGCCCATCGAGGGCACGCATTTCGTGGATATCAGCACGCAGGCGCTCGCGAAGCTGCGGGCGCGCGGTGCCAGCGTGGCGGTGAGCCAGGTGAGCGCGCTGCCGTTCGCCGATGCCGCCTTCGACCTGGTGTGCGCGTTCGACATCATCGAGCACGTCGAGGACGAGGACGGTGCCTGGTCGGAGCTCGCGCGCGTGGCCCGTGCGGGTGCGGCGCTGCTGCTCTCGGTGCCGCTGCATCCCGCGATGTGGACTGCATTCGACGATTTCGTCGGCCACAAGCGCCGTTATGAGCCGGAGCGCCTGTCGGCGAAGCTCGCCCAGTACCGTCTGGTGCTCGAGCGCAGCGCCGTGTACGGCATGGCGCCGCGTTCCTCCAGGCTGCTCGATCTCGGGATGTGGTGGCTCACGCACCGTCCCGAGCGCGCCATGTGGTGGTACAACCACGCCATCATGCCGCTCGGCCTGCGGTTCCAGAAGCCGCTGCGGCTGTCGCCGGGCATGATTGCGACAGCGGGTGTCGATGAGGTGCTGCTGCTGTGTCGAGGCGGGGAACGCTAGCCGTGTCGCATCTGCAGGAGAGCAGCTACGCGCGGCTTCCCGGCCGCTTCTACGCGCGACTCGATCCGACCCCGGTGGCGCGCCCGCGCCTCATCCGCTTCAATGAAGCCCTCGCCGCAGAGCTGGGGCTGGATCTGGGCACAGCCGATGCCGACACGCTCGCGGCCATGTTTTCCGGCAACCGGCTGCCGCCGGGCGTGGTCCCGCTCGCGATGGCTTACGCCGGCCACCAGTTCGGTTATTTCGTGCCGCAACTCGGCGATGGGCGCGCCATTTTGCTGGGTGAGGTGCGCGATGCGACGGGCAGGCGCTTTGATGTCCAGCTCAAGGGCGCCGGGCGAACCCCCTTCTCGCGTGACGGCGACGGCCGCGCGGCACTCGGACCGGTGCTGCGCGAGTACCTGGTCAGCGAGGCCATGCATGCGCTCGGCATTCCTGCCACGCGCGCGCTCGCCGCCGTGCTCACCGGCGAGTCCGTGCAGCGCGAGCAGCCGCTGCCCGGCGCCATACTGACCCGCGTTGCGGCCAGCCATGTGCGCGTGGGCACATTCCAGTACTTCGCCGCGCGCGCCGATCTCGAAGCCATCCGCCGCCTCGCCGACTACGTGATCGAGCGCCATTGCCCCGAGGTGCGTGCGGCCGAACGACCCTATCTGGGTCTGCTGCAGAGCGTGATCGAGCGGCAGGCGCGCCTGATCGCGCATTGGATGCACGTGGGCTTCATCCATGGCGTCATGAACACGGACAACATGGCGCTCTCGGGCGAGACCATCGACTTCGGTCCTTGCGCCTTCATGGACGCCTACGATCCCGCGACCGTGTTCAGCTCGATCGACTCATTCGGCCGTTATGCGTATGCCAACCAGCCGCAGATCGCGCAGTGGAATCTGGCCCGATTCGCCGAGACGCTGCCGGCACTGATCGATACGAATCCCGAGCGCGGCCTGGAACTGGCGGGCGAGGCGGTCGCCGCGTTCCCGGGGCGCTATGCCGAACACTGGCTGGCGGGCATGCGGAGCAAGCTCGGACTCTGCTCGGCCGAGGAGGGTGACCGTGATCTCGCGCAGGCGCTGCTCGATGCCATGCATGCGAGCCAGGCGGACTTCACGCTGACCTTCCGCCGTCTCGCGGACGCGGCGCAAGGGGAGGGCGGCCCGCGCGATCTGCTCGCGAATCGAGAGCTCGATGACTGGCTGCCGCGGTGGCGGTCACGGCTGCTGCGCGATCCGCAGGCGCCTGAGGCACGCGCCACGGCCATGCGGCGCGCCAACCCGGCGTTCATTCCGCGCAATCACCGCATCGAGCAGATCATACGGGCAGCGCTCGAGCGCGATGATTTCTCACCCTTCGCCGAAATGCTCGAGGTGCTGGCTCATCCCTACGAGGAGCAGCCGCGTTTCCAATCCTATGCCGGGCCGCCGCAGCCGTCCGAGCGCGTGCTGCAGACCTTCTGCGGTACCTGAGCCGCGCCTAAGAAGGTGGCGCTGCCGCCGATGAGGGTGGACTCGACAGCGACGAAGGCGGCGCGGCCGTGGACGATGCCGGCACGGCAGGCGGTGCCGGCGGGAGCGCGGTGGGCGATGCCGCCGGAGGCGCGCTAGGCGATGTCGCGGGGGGCGCGGTCGAGGGCGGCGCGGTCGAGGGCGCCGGCGCGGGCGCGCTTGCCGGTATCGGCGGCGCCGAGGCGGGCGGTGCAACCGTGGCGGGGTCGGGCGGCGGTGCTGACGGCGCTGCGGGAGCCTTCTGGGCGCCTGAACTGGCGCTCGAGGTCTCCTCGATGTGCGCCGCGGCGTGCCGCTCGGCCGCCCGCGCGACTTCATTGGACGAGGGCGGCAGCTGCTCCACATTCAGCGCCACCGTGCTGATGACGGCGGGATCATCGCGCAGCTTCACGTACAGCGGCCCGGCCGGATGCGGCACGGGCAGCGCGGTGCCCGGAAAACCGTCGGGAACCTGCACCGGGTGGTCGAATCGCGCATCGGTCGAGATGGAATCGACCAGAAACAGGTTGGCACCGGCGAGCTTGCAGGCCAGCTCGGGTGTGACCGGGCATTTGAGCTCCTTGAGCTCGGGCAAGCGCACCAGGGTCGCAAGCGGCTGCCAGTCGCCGGTGACGCCGCCGGCGCTCACGCGAAACTGCAGCGGGCCGGCGGCCGAGGAGCCGAACGCCTTGCCCGGATCCAGCGCGGCCACGGCCACACCTGCGTTCTGCAGCGTGATGCCGCCGTTGCCG
>DATDHV010000206.1:0-11682 GCA_036521395.1 Steroidobacteraceae bacterium
ACCTCGAACGGCCTGCCGCCCTGGCCTTGAACGAATGATCGGCAGGGAGACACATCGAATGAAACGGCCCAACCCCTTTACGCGCGCACGCCTCGGCTGGATCGCCCTGTCGTGGGCGGCAGGCATGCTCGTGAGCCTGAGTGCCAGCGCCGCCGATGCGCCCGCCGACGCCGCAGCGGCCAGCGCCGCGCCGGCCAGCGCCAGCGCCTCGAGCGCGAACCAGTTGCAATCCATCGATGTGCAGAAGCTCAATGGCAACCAGGTCCAGCTCACGCTGCACCTGTCGGGCCCGGCCCCGGAGCCGCTGGCATTCACCATCGACAAGCCGGCGCGCATTTCGCTCGATCTGCCCAACACGGCGCTGGCCCTGCCCTCGCGCCGCATCGACGTCGGTGCCGATGGCGTGGATACCGTGCTCGCCGCGGAGGCCAACGGCCGCTCGCGCGTGGTGCTCAATCTCGATCGCCAGCTGCCCTATCAGACCCACGTCAGCGGCAACGACATCGTCGTCATGGTGGGCAATGCGCTCGCAGCCGCCGCGCCCAAGGCGGCCGCGCCTGCCGCCGCCGGCGCAACGACCGCGACCGCGTCCCCGGCCGCCGCGGAAGGCCGCGCCATCCGCAGCATCGATTTCCGCCGCAGCGAGAGCGGCGCCGGACGCCTGATCGTGCGCCTGAGCGATCCGCGCACGCCCATCAACCTGCAGGAGCAGGGCTCGCAGGTCATGATCGACTTCACGGGCGCCGAGCTGCCCAAGAATCTCATGCGCCGCTACGACACGCTGGATTTCGGCACCCCCGTCACCGGCTTCGTCGCCGAGCGCCTCAACGGCAATACGCGCATCGTGCTCGATGCCACGGGCGAGTTCGAGCCCATGGCCTACCAGTCGGACGATGAGTACGTGGTCGAGGTGTCGGCGCAAAAGAAGGCCGGCCAGGGCGAGGCTGCCGAGGCGAAGAAGGAATACAAGGGCGAGCGGCTGACGCTGAACTTCCAGGACATTGAAGTGCGCGCGGTGCTGCAGCTGCTGGCCGATGCCAGCGGCCAGAACATCGTGGTCAGCGACACGGTGGGCGGCAGCCTCACGCTGCGGCTGCAGAACGTGCCCTGGGACCAGGCGCTGGACATCGTGCTGCGCACCAAGGGGCTGGACAAGCGCCAGGACGGCAACGTCATCATCGTCGCCCCGGCCGCCGAGCTCGCGGCGCGCGAAAAAGCCGACCTCGCCGCCAAGAAGGACATCCAGGAGCTCGAGCCGCTGCATACCGAGTACCTGCAGGTGAATTACGCCAAGGCCTCGGATATCGCCAACCTGCTCAGGGGCACCGGTGGGGCGGGCGGCACCGCTACGGCGGGCGGCTCCAATTCCGTGCTCTCCTCGCGCGGCCACGTCTCCGTCGATGACCGCACCAACACGCTGCTGCTGCAGGACACGGCCGACCGCATCGCCGACGTGCGCCGCCTGGTGGCAACGCTCGACATTCCGGTGAAGCAGGTGCTGATCGAGGCGCGCATCGTGGTCGTGACCAACGACTACGCGCGTGACCTCGGTGCGCTCATGGGCATCACGGCCACGCGTCACAACGGTACCAACGGCCTGTTCGAGACCACCGGCACTGCGGCCGGCGTCGACCAGGGCGTGGGCTCCGCGATCACCAATGTCGCGAGCACCGGCTCCGTCTACCCCGTGAGCCTGCCGACGGGCGCCACGGCGTCCAATCGCTACAACGTCAACCTGCCCGTGGCCAGTCCCGCCGGCAGCATCGCGCTCGGCATTCTGGGCTCCGACTTCCTGGTCGATCTGGAGCTCGATGCGGCGCAGACCGAGAACCGCGGCACCGTGATCTCCTCGCCCAAGGTCATCACGGCCAACCAGCGTGAAGCGACCATACGACAGGGTGTGGAAATACCCTATCAGCAGTCCGCCTCGAGCGGTGCGACCACGATCGCCTTCAAGGACGCCGTGCTCGAGCTCAAGGTCAAGCCGCTGATCACGCCCGACAATCGCATCATCCTCGACCTGACGGTGTCCGATGACACCGTCGGCCAGGTGGTCGTGGCCTCGGGCGGCGTCAACGTGCCCTCGATCAACACCCGCGCCATCGAGACCCAGGTCGTGCTCAGTGACGGACAGACCGTGGTGCTGGGCGGCATCCTCGAGACCAACCACACCGACGCGGAGACCAAGGTACCCTGGCTCGGCGATGTGCCGGTGCTGGGCAACCTCTTCAAGAACACGACCAAGACCGACGACAAGGATGAGCTGCTGGTGTTCGTGACGCCGAAGATCATTCGCGAAGGGGTCAACGTCAACTGAGCTCGCACCCGTAACTGACCTCGCATCCGCATGCGAGCCGGTAGGCCATCTGCGCATACTGCTGATCGAAGATGACGAGCTCGTTGCCGATGCCGTGATCCGGGGACTCACCCTGGCGGGCTTCACGGTCGATCATGCCGCATCCGCCGAGCGCGGCCGCGCGGCCTTAGGGGCCGAGCACTTCGATCTGGCCGTGGTGGACATCGGCCTGCCGGGAGCCGACGGCCTGACGTTGCTGGGCGCGCTGCGCAACGAAGGCAGGGCCATGCCGGTACTGATCCTGACCGCGCGCGATACCCTGGCCGACAAGATCCGCGCCTTCGATCTGGGCGCGGACGATTTCCTCATGAAGCCGTTCGAGCAGGCCGAGCTCGCGGCGCGCTGCCGGGCCCTGATCCGCCGCGCCGGCCTCGCGCCGAGCGGCATCGTGCGGCTGGGCCGCCTCACCATCGATCTGAGCGGCCGTCAACTGCAGATCGATGAGCAGCCGGTGGAGCTCACCCGGCGCGAATGGCTGGTACTGGAGAGTCTGGCCCACAATCTCGGCCGCATCGTCACCAAGGAGCGCCTGATGCAGGCGCTCGCCGGCTGGGAGCAGGATCTCACGCCCAATGCGGTGGAGACGCACATCTCGCGCCTGCGCGGCAAGCTCGGCACGGCGGCCGCCATCCGTGCGATCCGCGGCATGGGCTACCGGCTCGATGAGCTCGGAGACGCGGCCGGATGATGACCATTCGCCGGCGCCTGCTGCTGCTGCTGCTGCCGGCGCTGGCTCTGCTCATGCTGCTCGGCGGCGTGGCCGATGACTGGGTCGCGGTGGCCACGACGCGCAATGCCTATGACCGCGCGCTCGCCAGCACGGCGCTGGCGCTCACGGCCACGATCCGCACCGAAGGTGGCCGCCTGCAGTTCACGCCCCCTGCCCTGGGCGGTACCTTCGACGGCGGCCTGCTCTATGCGATCACCGGGCCCGCGCATCAGTTCATTGCCGGTGATCCGTTCGTGCCCGTGGATGCGCCGGTGGCGGCGCGCACCGTGGGCCGTGCGCGCTTCTGGGATGCGACGCTCCAGGGGCAGCGCTGGCGCGTGGCGAGCGTGCGCGTGCCCACCACACTCGGCCCGGTGCAGGTGGCAGTGGCCGAGACGCTCGAGCGGCGCGAGGGCACCCAGCAGGTGATGCTGATGGGCAAGCTGCTGGTGGACTTCGCGGAGCTCGATCTGACGCTGCTGCTGGTGTGGATTGCCGTGTATTACGGCCTGCGGCCGCTGGAACAGCTGGCCTCGCAGGTCGAGCGGCAGTCCACGCGCGAGTTGCAGCGCTTTGACGAGGCGCAGGTGCCCGGTGAGCTGCGCTCGGTCATCGTCGCATTCAACCGCCTGCTCGAGCTGCTGCACGATGCCGCGCAGGTGCAGCGGCGTTTCGTTGCCGACGCCGCCCACCAGCTTCGTACGCCGGTCGCCGGCCTCCTGGCGCAGCTCGAGCTGCTGCTGCAGGACCCGCGCGTTGCCAGCGTATCGGCGCAGCTCGACGCGCTCCAGCGCGGCATTTCGCAGCTCGCGCGCTCGGCCAATCAGCTTCTGTCACTCGCCCGCGCCGAGCCCGCGGCCGCGCTGAACGAGCAGTTCGGGCCCGTCGCGCTCAAGCCCCTCATCGAGCAGCTCGTGGAGCGCTACGTCGACCGTGCCGACAAGGTGGGCATCGACCTGGGGGCGGACACCGAGAACGCGGCAGACCTCAGCGTGTCCGGCGATGCCGGCCTGCTCGGCGATCTGCTCGAGAACCTGATCGACAACGCCCTCAAGTACACCCCCCGCGGCGGGCACGTCACCGTGCGCTGCGGCCTGGAGCAGCGCTCGCCGTTCCTGGAAGTCGAGGACGACGGGCCGGGCATCCCGGAAGGCCAGCGCGCCCGCGTCCGCGAGCGCTTCTACCGCCTGCCGGGCTCGGGCGGCATCGGCTGCGGCCTGGGGCTGGCCATCGTCGATGAGATCGCCCGCCTGCACGGCGCCGTCTTCCATGTCGGCGGTGATGCCGGCCGCGGCGCGCGCATGCGGGTGCGATTCGGCACTGCCGCCCCGGTGCATCTGTGACCTGCGTCGCAAATCCGGCAGGTCGGGGCGGCCCGCCAGCCTGGTGCAAGCTCCGCTGCGTAAGGTGGCTCCCATGAAGGCACGCTCTCGTCTACACGATTGTCGCGGCATCACGCTGCTGGAAATGGTGACCGTCATGGGCATCGTGGCCATCCTGATGGCCATCGCCGTGCCCTCGTACAAATACGTCACCAATGCCAATCGCATCGCCGCCGAGGTCAACGGTCTGCTCGGTGACATGCAGTACGCGCGCGGTGAGGCCATCAAGCAAGGCCAGACCGTCACGGTGTGCGTGTCCAATGACGGCGCCACCTGTGCCGGCGGCACCGTCACGACCTGGCAGAACGGCTGGATCGTCTTCTCCGACGTCCTCAACGATCACACCGTCGATCCGGGCGATGCCGTGCTGCGGGTGCAGAGCGCTTTCACCGGCACCGACACCTTCACGGCCAGCAACAACGTCGGCTTCGTGACTTTCAATCGCGAGGGCTTTGCAACCGGACCCGGCATCGCCAACGGCGCAATGATCACGCTGCACGCGCTGGTTCCGAACAGCGCCTCGACGCGCTGCCTGTCGCTGTCCCTGGTCGGGCTCATGACGGTGCTGAACGCCGGTAACTCGACCAACAACAACAACACCGCCGCGGTGGCATGTCTATGAGCCGGATGATTTCCCGACAGGGTGCTGCTCAGCGCGGTTTCAGCCTGATCGAGGTGCTGGTGGCGCTGATCATCATCAGCGTGGGCATGCTGGGCATCGCCAAGATCCAGGCCCTGGCCTATGCCAGCACCGGCACGGCCGCGCTGCGATCACTCGCAGCCATCCAGGCCTCGAGCCTGGCCTCGGCCATGCGCGCGAACCGTGCCTACTGGACCGTCACCGGTCTCACCACCGAGCAGATCATCACCATCGCGGGCGCCGCGGTCACCACCAGCACCGACACGGCATTGCAAGGCACGAGCCCGGCGCCACCCGGCTCGAACACGTGCCAGAACGTCGCGTGCTCGACCGAAGCGCTGGCGATCGACGACATTCAGCTCTGGGCCCAGTCGCTGAATGCCATCCTGCCCGGTGACACGGCCACCGTCGACTGCAAGCCAAACCCGCTCGGCACCACGTATCCGGTGGGGTGCTCCATCACGGTGGGCTGGGCCGAGCACAACGTCGCCATCAATACCCAGTCGGCGGGCCTGACGATGACCGGGCCGGCGGGGCTGGGGCCGAGCTACACCCTCTATGTGGAGCCCTAGCGCATGAACGGGCAATCGTCCAAAGCCGGCGCAGCGCGGCTCGAGTCGGGGTTCACTCTGGTCGAGCTGCTGGTGGCGTTGCTGATCGGATTGTTCCTGTTGGGCGGCCTGCTGACCATCGTGCAGGACAACCGCCGCGCGTTCAGCAGCCAGAATCAACTGTCCCAGCTTCAGGATGCCGAGCGGATGGCCATGACGCTCATGACCGATGTCATTCAATCCGCCGGCTACTTTCCCGATCCCACTACCAATACGGCCGCCTCGGCCCTGCCCATCGCCAACCCGATCGCCGCCGGGCAGGGGCTGTACGGCGTGGCTGGCGCCGCGCCGCCCGGCGATACGATCACCGTGCGCTATGCCACCAACAGCGGCGATGGCATCGTCAACTGCCTTGGAGATGACAATACCAGCGGCGCCCAGGTCACCTACACCAACGTCTTCAGCGTGGTCAATGGCCAGCTCGTCTGCACTCTCAACGGACAGAGCTATCCGCTCGTCGGCACCGTGCCCAACGCGGTGCCCACTACGACCAACGGCATCGTCGTCAACAATCTGAGCGTCCTCTACGGCATCGGAACGGCGGGCAACGTCACCAGCTACGTCAGCGCAGCCAACGTCACGGACTGGTTCGATGTCATATCGGTGCAGGTGACGGTGCAATTCGACAATCCGCTGTGGTCGGCCGCTCCCACCCAGGGCCAGGGCAACCAGCCGCAGTACGTGACCGTCCAGCGTGACATCAGCGTCATGAATCAAACCGGGATATGAAGAACATGCAGCGGCAAAGCTTTCCTTCGGCGCAGCACGGCGTGGTGTTGATCTCCAGCCTGCTGCTGCTGCTGGTGGTCACCATCATGGCGCTGAGTATGTTCCGCAGCTTCGGCATGCAGGAGCGGATCGCCGGCAACGTGCGCGAGAAGCAGCGCGCGCTGCAGGTCGCCAACAGCGCACAGCAGTACGCAGAATGGTGGCTCGCCACGCTGAGCAATGCGCCGCTCGCGGTCAGCAACGGCGTCGCGGAATCCGCCGACGTCGTATGCACCAACACCCTGATCAATGTGAATACCGGCGGTGTGCCGCTGATCTGCAATAACACCCTGTTCAATCTGGCCAGCGTCACCCCCGCGTTGTGGCCGACCAGCGCTACGACCATCGGCGTGGTCTACACCCCGCCGGGCATGAATATCGCCGGTGCAACGGATTTCTATGTCAATCCGCCGCGCTTCTATATCGCCGATGCGGGCGCTCTGGCGACCGGGCGCGGCGAGGTCTACCAGGTCGATGCCTATGGCTACGGCCTGACCAATAACGCAATTGCCGTCGTTGAGAGCACCGTGGCCATCACCTGCCAGGTGTGCAACGTAGGAGGCTTGTGATGAATCCGAAGCTGTCCCTCATTCTCGCGGTAGCCGGCGCGCTCGGCGCGCTGGCAGCGGGCCCCGTTATGGCCGCGCCGTCGCCCTTCGTGGAAGATTTCACTGGCGTCACCACGGGCAACAACTGGTATTACTTCAATGGCGCCTGCCTGACGGCGGGCACCAGCGCGGGCACGGGCACGACGGGGACCGGCGGCGCGCTCGGCACGCCCGGGAAGATACCGGCATGCACCAATGTCTTCAGTTCCTATTATTCGCAAACTCACAACGGTGATGCCGGAGATGCGAAGCTCATGGGTGGCGCTCTTGGCAACGGTGCACTGGGCACCACCCCGGATATCGCGGGCAATGGCGCACTGCGCTTCACCAATGGCGCGCCCTATGGATTTGGCGAAAACGGCGCCATCGTCTCGGCAGGCACCTTCGATGCGAGCCAGGGCGTCCAGATCACCTTCAAGACCGTGACCTACCTCGGCAATAAGGGGGGCGCGGGTGGTGACGGTGCCGACGGCATGAGTTTCTATCTGCTGGACGCGACGCAGAGCTATGACGTCCCGGGCAACGGCATCTGGAACGGCATCGGTGCGTTCGGCGGCAGCCTCGCCTACACCTGTTCCAACGCGAACAACCCCCATGACGGCCTGGTCAGCGGCTACATCGGCCTAGGCATCGACGAGTATGGGAATTTTCTCAACGGTGAGACTCTCGAGCCCGGATATACCGGCGCCACGGCCACCGGTGACAACACCGCGATCGGCTACGGCTATCTACCCGGCCGCATCGGCCTGCGAGGTGCCGGCAGCATCTCCTGGGCCTACCTGCACCAACTGAACGGTAGCTTTTATCCGGCCAGCCTCAGCGCGGCGCAGCAGCAGACGATAGTCCAGGACACCTGCGAAACCGGCACCCTGTGGACCGCAGCCAGTCCCGGCAGTGCCTCGAACCCACACAACACGGGCACACCGATCAATGATTACGCGCCCATCCTCGGCGCCTACGCGATACTGCCCGCGAACAAGCCCATTGCCGCCGAGACGGCCACGACCCGGGGTGCCGCGACACCCATCGTCTACAACCTGCAGATCACACAGGACGGCCTGCTGTCCTTCAAGTACAGCTACAACGGCGGCGCCTATCAGCAGGTCATCACCAACCAGAGCATCTCGGCCACGAACGGCGCGCTGCCCACGAGCCTGCAGTTCGGATTTGCGGGCTCCACCGGCGGCTCCACCAATATTCACGAGATCCTGTGTTTCAAGGCGACGCCGGTCAACACCTCGGCCAGCTCGGCGGCCACCGACCAGCAGCAGACCGGCAAGGTGCAGAGCACCTCGCAGGCGTATTTCTCCTACTACGATCCCAATGACTGGACGGGCCGCCTGACCGCCTATGGGCTGCAGACCGACAGCAGCGGCAACGTGACGCTGAACACGCTCGCCAACTGGGATTCGGAATGCGATCTGACGGGCGTGACGACGGGCACCTGCCTCACCACCGGCGTCGCCGGACCGACGGCCGAAGCCCCGTCGAACCGCGTCATGCTGACCTGGAACGGCACCTCGACGGCCACGGGCACCGCGGCCGGGCCGGGGACGGCGGGCATCAAGTTCGAGGGAGCCAGCCTCACGGCCACCGAATTGACCACGATCGGCGATACCGCGCCGAATTACTATCGCTTGAACTATCTGCGCGGCGACCGCAGCAACGAGATTCCCAGCACCGGTCCCAGCGGCACCAAGGTGTATCGCGCGCGTGACGGCGTGCTGGGCGACATCGTCGATTCGAGCCCGACCTGGGTCGGGGCGCCGGCCTCACCGTACGCGGTGACCTGGCTGGACCGCCTGCATTCCACGGCCACCATGCCGGAGAATTCGGCCACGGTGGGTTACACCGGCTTCCAGACCGCTAACCAGTCGCGCCTGAACGTGGTCTACGTCGGCGCCAATGACGGCTTCCTGCACGCCTTCCGCACCGGATCCGAGGATGCCAGCGGCAACGTCATCAACAACACGGGCACGCCGAACGACGGTGAGGAAATTCTCGCGTACATGCCGGGCGCCGTACTGAACAAGGTTCATAACGCCGGCAACGGGGCGCTGGATTACTCCAACCCCCAGTACGCGCACAGCTTCTTCGTCGATGCGACGCCGGGCACGGGCGACCTGTTCTATGGCGGCGCCTGGCATACCTGGCTGGTCGGCGGTCTCGGCGCCGGCGGCAAGGCGATCTACGCCCTGGACATCACCAACCCGAGCTCCACCAATTTCGCCGAGGGCAACGCGGCCTCCCTGGTGATCGGCGAATGGAGCAAGGACACGATCGTCTGCGCCAATGTGACCAGCTGCGGCACCAATCTGGGCAACACCTACGGTACCCCGGTGATACGCCGATTCCACAACGGCACCTGGGGTTTCGTGTTCGGCAATGGATTCGGCAGTGCCAGCGGTGATGCGGGCATCTACGTGATGACAATCAATGATCCGGCCGCAGCCTGTGCTGGTGCGACCTATTGCTTTCGCTACCTCTCCACCGGGGTGGCGGGCACCAACGGCATCGCCTACGTAACGCCGGTGGACCTCGACGGCGATCACGTCTCAGACTATGTCTATGCCGGCGACCTGCTGGGCAATGTCTGGCGCTTCGATCTGACCAGCAACACGGCCAGCGCGTGGGCGGTTACGCCCGGAGCGTTGTTCAAGACGCCTGCGGGTCAGCCGATCACGACTCAGCTCGTCGTCGCGGCCGCCCCAGTGGCCAGCACGCTGCCGTCGGTCATCGTCGCTTTCGGCACCGGCCAGCGGACGCAATTCACGACCACGAACCCCGTGACCTACGCGAGCGGGGCACAATATCTCTACGGCGTCTGGGATTGGAACATGAGCGGCTGGAATACGGGCTCGCCGGCACAGTACGCCAGCATGACGGGCGCGCAGGTCGGGACGGCGACCACCCTGGCATCTCCCTACACGCTGGGCAAGTCCAATCTCCAGGCCCAGACTTTCACCATCAGCACCACCACCACGGGGGCCATCGACACCAGCAATACGGCGATCACGTGGGCGCAGTGTTCTACTACCTGCACCAACGGCAGCTTCGGGTGGTATGCCAATCTGCCCAACACCAACGGCGCCACCAACAGCTCCGGGGCCTCGCTCCTCGAGCAGATCGTGTCGAATCCCACCCTGTTCGAAAGCGCGCTGATCGTGAACTCGACCATTCCGGCCAACAACTCGATACTCTCGTGCACGCAAAGTGTGGATACGGGCATCACGTACGTCATCTCGGTGACGACGGGAGGCACCTTTACGTCGACACCGGCCGGCACCTCCGGCGGCAGCCTGTCGAGCGCCTTCGTGAATTACCACGACGCCAACATGGCGGGTCTGCAGACCAATGAGACCGGGTCCCTGAGCGTTGTGACGACGCAGGGGGGGAGTACCAACCTGCTGGGCCAGTTGATAACGCCGCCGCCGCTCGGCAGCGGGCCCCCGGGTGCCGCCCAGCAAATCAAACTACCGCCCAACACCCAGGCCAACCGCATGACTTGGGTCGAGCTGCGGTAGCCGACGCCGACAACTGGAGCAGCGCCAACATGTCACAGCGAATCGCCGCGCACCAAGGCCGCTCGAGCGGTTTCACTTTGATCGAGCTCATGATAGTCATGGTCATTGCCGGCATCCTGCTCGCGGTGGCCATTCCGTCCTACCTCGACAAGGTGCGCAAGTCCCGTCGCACCGAGGCCAAAACGGCACTGCTGGATCTGGCCGGGCGCGAGGAGCGCTTCTACAACATGAGCAGCCCCCCGGCGTACAGTGCTCTGGCATCCGATCTGGGATATGCCGCCGTCGGCGGCGCCAATTTCCCGATAACGGTTGGCAACGGCTATTACACGGTCGATGTCACCCTCGCCTGCACCGGCGGCGCCGTCGCCCCGTGTTACACGATTACGGCCACCCCCGTCGCCGGCAGCGATCAGGCCAAGGATGCCCAGTGCCAGCAGTACACGCTCACCAACACCGGCGCCCAGACTTCCATCCCCAACACCACCGTCTGCTGGCAGTAAGCTGACCGGCTCACCGGGCCGCCCGCGACTCGGGCGCTTGGTGTACCCTTTCCGCCTTAGCCGCCTGGCGCGGCGCATAGGCGGCGCGGGCTGCGCGCCGCGAGCTGGGCGATGGTCGGCAAGCAGAACATCTTTTTGATCGGCCCCATGGGCTCGGGCAAGACCGCAGTGGGCAAGTACCTCGCGCGTGTGCTCGACTATCCGTTCCTGGACAGCGATCACGAGATTGAGCAGCGCACGGGCGCCGGCATTCCGTTGATCTTCGAGCGCGAAGGCGAGGCGGGATTTCGACATCGCGAGCGTGAGGTCATCGCCGAGCTCACCGCGCGCCAGCGCATCGTGCTCGCCACCGGCGGCGGCGCCGTGCTCGATGCGGACACCCGACGCGATCTCAATGGGCGCGGCTGGGTGGTGTATCTGGAGACCTCGGTGGCGCAGCAGGCCGAGCGGGCGGGACGCACGCGGCACCGGCCGCTGCTGCACGGGGCCGATCCGGTGCTGCGCCTGGGAGAGCTCATGGCCGTGCGCGAGCCGCTCTACCACGACATCGCGGACATGATCGTGTCGACCGATCGCCGCCGCGT
>DATDHV010000207.1:0-3346 GCA_036521395.1 Steroidobacteraceae bacterium
AGCCGACAATGAAGGGAAAGTGACCGGCAATATCGTACTTGACCATTTTCCGAGCCGTCTCGAACACCTGTTCGATCTTGATATCCTTGCGGATGCGTCTGAGCATGTCATTGGAGCCGGACTCCACGCCGACCAGAAGCCGGCGCAGACCCGATTGCTTGCATCGTCTCCAGACCTCATCCGGCAGTCGGATGCCCTGATCGGCGCGCATCGTGGCCGCCCAGGTGACGTTCATGCCGGACTCGACCATTCGATCGGCGAGCGCTTCGACCCTATCGCGTTTGGTGAAGAAGGTCTCGTCCTGAAAGTTCACGTCCTCGAAGTGGTAGCGGTCCCACAGTTCCTTCAATCTCAACGCCATGCGCACCGGTTCGAGACCGACCCATTTGCGCCCGTAGACGAATGGATCGGAGCAGAAGGCGCAGCGGAAATTGCATCCCTGCGAGGAGATGAAATCGAGCTGGCGCTTGCCCTTGAGTTTGAAATACCGCTCGACGGGGATCAGTCCGTAATCGTGCGCCCGGAAGTTGTCGATCTGCGCGAGCGGTCGCGATGGATTCTCCCTAATGGCGCCGTCGGCGAGGCGCACGGTGCATCCGGGGCAGTCATCCAGCGAGCGGCCGGCGGCGAGCCGCCCCACGATGTCGGCGAATGTCTCCTCGCCCTGACCGCGCACCGTGACATCGACCGAGGACTCACGCAGACATTCGCGCGAAAACATCGACGGATGCCACCCTCCCCAGACCACCGTCAACCCTGGATAGGCACGCTTCGCGGCGCGTGAAATGTGCAACGCGTCGGCAATGGGTGCGCCGGTGAGTACCGTCACGCCCAGACAGAGTGCGCCATCGAGATGGGCCAGGACGCTGCGTCGCGCGTCGCTCTCCAACCGCCCGTCGACCGTAATGACCTCATAGAGGGCGGGATCGAGCTCGGAGCCGATCGCGACCAGCGCCAGCGGCATCGTAAAGAAGACGGCGCGCGGGTTGTAAAGCACGACCTTCAATCGGCCGCCGCGCGTGCGCAGCGACTGGGACTCCGGAGGTGTCGCTAACATGCCGATTGCATTCGCGCGCGAACCGGTGCTCGCGGCGGCGCCAGGGCGAAAGTATCGGGATCGCGCCACATGGAGCACACGCATGTGGTGCATTCCGGCCGCCGGCCGGCGCGAATGTCGCCGCGCAGCCGCATCAAGGGCTCGTCATTGAGGGCCCGCTGCAGGCCGCTGCCGTCGGCCGAATCCGCCGGTCCACGAATGAAGAAGCACGGATCGATGCGCCCGGTGGCCTCGACGACGGCCGAGAATTCCGGGGCATTGCAGCGCGTCGGCGGGTACTCGCCCTGGCCGCAGGTGGCGGCATAGTACTGCCAGAGTCGTCGCAGCTTGAGGGGGCTCTCGGCGATGAAACCGGATTCGAAGTCGCGCGCGTGGTCGCGCTCCAGCCCATCGAGGACCCGTGCAAACGCACCCAGGTCGCCGGCGCGCAGGGCAATGTCAGCGACGTAATCGGCGGCCCGGCCGAATGCATCGTGACTCAGTACATCGGCGGCGAGAAAGGATATCTGTTGCGCGCCGGCGTTGCGCGCGAGCGCCACGAGTGCTGAGAGTGCGTGGTAGTTCCGGCGTTGAACGGTCACCCGTATGCCGACCTGCACACCAGCGCCGGCGGCTGCGCGGATGCCGGCGCAGACGTTGTCGAAAGCATCCAGACCGCGGATTGCCTCGTAGGTCGTCCGATCAGCGCCGTCGAGCGATACGGTGATCCTCTCGAACAGCTCCGCAGCCGCACGCGCATGCTTGAGCAGCGACAGCCCCGAGGTCAGCAGCCACAGTTCGAGGTCCGCGACGCGCAGCGTTCGCGCGATCTCGAGCCACTGCGGATGGATCAGCGGCTCGCCTCCCGAGATCAGCACCGTCCGCGTGCCGAGCGCGTGCAGTTCGGGCAGCAGTCGTGCCACCGACGCTGGCGTCATGTCCGCGCGCCCGTGGCGCCAATAGTCGCAACTCACACAGCGCGAATTGCAGCGCTCGGTCAGATACAGCGTAATGAGGGGCAGGGATCGAATGACCCAATCCGCCTGCCGCGAGGTGCGATCCAAGGTTAACCCTCGCCAATACCGGCTATGTCCTGAGTGCCCGCCGGCACTCGGGGGGTTGTGCGGCGGGGCCCGTCATCGGCGTAAAACCCGGGCGCGACCGCCGAGCACCTACGCTCGACATCAATTCGCAGGTGGCTCGAATGCGGTGGGGGAAGTGCAGCTATGCGGGCCGCCCGGTTCTGCCGGCCAGGCCGATCATGCTGTCCATGGTGGCGGCGCTTGGGCTGTCGGCCTGCGCCGGGAACGGCGAAGGGCTCGATCAGAACGGCCTGCCCATCGGCTCCTCCTCGGGCGGCAGCTCGAGCGGCGGCTCGACCACGGTGACGGCGGACTTTCAGTCCATCCAGGCCAACGTGTTCACGCCCATCTGTTCCAAGTGCCACATCGGCGCCAGCGCGCCCGAGGGCCTGCAGCTCGACGCGGCGCACAGCTACAACCTGCTGGTGGGGGTGCCAAGCGTCGAGGACAGCAGCCTGCTGCGCGTGAACCCCGGCAATCCCGACATGAGCTACATGGTGCTCAAGATCGAGGGTGCCGCCGGCATCGTGGGCGCACAGATGCCCCTCGGCGAGACGCCACTGCCCCAGGCCACCATCGATGCAATCCGCGCTTGGGTCACGAATGGCGCGATGAACTCCCCCGCCTCATCGCTCGCGGGCGCGATCGTGCTGGAGGCGGGCAGGAGCTTCGCCGTTCAGTCTACTGCGCCGGTCGATCAGGCCATCATCACCGGCCCATTACCGCAGGTGGTCGTAGCATTCACGCACGATCTTGACGCATCACTCGTGAATACCACGACCGTAGCGCTCGAGCGCGTCGGCTCTGCCCCGGCCGCGACCCAGGGTGCGGGTATGGCAATCAACGTCGCGCGCGCGGCGCACAATCCGGCGGTGCTGCTGATCACTCCGGCGGCGCCGCTCGAAGCCGGGCGCTACCGCGTGACGCTGCGCGGCACCGGCGGGGCGGCCCTGGCGGATGAGGACGCCGCGACGCTGGGTACGGACTTCTCGTTCGAATTCACCGTGGAGGCTGCTCAATGATCGGGTGCCAGGCCAGCGGCGCCGCGCGCCGTCTGCTGCTGTTCGTGCTGCTGGGCCTGGGAGCGGGCACCGCCCAGGCCGAGCCCTACCTCGCCGTGCGGATGGGCCTCAAGTGCAGCACCTGCCACGTCAATCCCACCGGCGGCGGCCTGCGCACTACCTTCGGCGATGTATTTGCCCAGAACGTGCTGCCTGCCAAGCACCTG
>DATDHV010000208.1:0-6054 GCA_036521395.1 Steroidobacteraceae bacterium
CGGTTGCTGTGGGAAGAGCGTCAGTTACTTTCGGTGGCCAATCTCACGCGCCAGGACGGCATTGATTTCCTGCGCGTGGCAGCGCAGGTTGGCGTGGTGACACACACCAGGCCCTATCCGCTCGCGCAGGCGAATGAGGCACTCGCCGACCTGCGCGCCGGGCGAGTCGAGGGCGCCGCGGTGCTCGTGCCCTGATCGGCAGGAGGCGGCGCTGCCGCTCAATCAGCCGCGCGCAGCCGCAGCCAGTCCGCGCCATCGAGCTGAAAGATCACATTGCGGCGGCTGGGCTCGCCGTAGTAGCTGATGTCGATCTCGCCCGTCAGCGTCGCACCCAGCTTCTGCATGGCCATGCGCGAGCGCATGTTGTCGATCCCGACATGAAATATCACGCGGTCGACGAATCGGAAGGCGTGATCGAGCATCAGGGTCTTGAGCCGGCGATTGTACTGTCGGCCCCAATGCGTGCGGGCGATGAAGGTGTATCCGATCGCGACCGACCGCTGCGCGTCGTCCCAGTCGTAGTAGCGCGAGCTGCCCAGCACCCGGTCGTCCTGGTTGTCGATGATCAGCAACGCGCCGCCGGATTCCATGGCGCCCTTGAAGAAATTCTCGAACACCTCCCGCTGGTACCGATTGCGGCTCGGGTGCTGCTCCCAGATGAAGGGATCGGCGGCGACGGCGTACAGCGACTCGAAGTCCTCGCTCCGCAACGGCCGCAGCCTGATCCACGGATCCTCGAGGTGGGGTTGCAGCTCGAAGGGCATGGGCGTCCTGCGCGAAAACATATCGCAATAAGATATAAGGAGCGCAGCCGGTCCAACGGGGGCTCCGGGCACACGGCGCGGACGCACGGCCGGCGGGGCCGGAACACGGCCGGGCACCCATACTTTCCCGAACGTCTCGATGGCTCTACAATGGGATCATGGCCGGGCCGCAGAGACCGCGTCAAACGATACATAAGATCGGGGAATCTAGCCGGGGGATAGAAACGATCCTGGCAACGCTGTCGCGACGGACTGGGTAACGCTAGGGCTAGTGGCGAGCTATTGGAGGTTCCATGTCTGCCAATTTCCTGGATCGCGAGCGCACCATCGCGCCGCCCGGCTACAACCGCTTCCTGGTGCCGCCGGCCGCCCTGGCAGTGCACCTCTCGATCGGTCAGGCCTATGCGTTCTCCACCTTCAACCTGCCGCTGAGCAAGCTGCTGGGTGTAACGAAATCCGTGCCGGGTGACTGGACGCTGGCCGAGCTGGGCTGGATCTTCTCGCTCGGCATCGTGTTCCTGGGCCTGTCCGCCGCGGTGTTCGGACGCTGGGTCGAGACCGCCGGGCCACGCAAGGCCATGTTCGTCGCGGCGCTGTGCTTCGGTGGCGGCTTTCTGATCTCGGCGGTGGGCATCGCCCAACACCAGATCTGGTTGCTGTATCTGGGCTACGGCGTACTGGGAGGTTGCGGCCTCGGCATCGGCTACATCTCGCCGGTTTCGACTCTGATCAAGTGGTTCCCAGACCGGCCGGGCATGGCCACCGGCATGGCCATCATGGGCTTCGGCGGCGGCGCGCTGATTGCGGCGCCGCTGTCCATACTGCTCATGCAGCACTTCAAGACCGCCACCTCCAACGGCGTGCTCGGGGCCTTCATCGCCATGGGCATCATCTATTTCATCTTCATGTCGATCGGCGCCCTGGTGGTGCGGGTGCCGGCGGATAACTGGCAGCCCGAAGGCTGGGTCGCCTCGGCGCATCCGAAGAAGCTCGTCACCTCGGCTCAGGTGCAGGTCGATGTGGCCTGGGCCACGCCGCAGTTCTGGCTGCTCTGGTTCGTGCTGTGCCTGAACGTGACCGCCGGCATCGGTGTGCTCGGCCAGGCCTCGCCGATGGTCCAGGAGATGTTCACCGGCAAGGTCACGCCGGCCGCCGCCGCCGGCTTTGTCGGTCTCATGAGCCTGTTCAACATGGGCGGCCGGTTCGTCTGGGCAACGGTGTCCGATTACATCGGGCGGCGCAACACCTACACGGTGTTCTTCCTGCTGGGCATCATTCTCTATTCCCTGGTGCCGACCACCGGCCGGCTCGGCTCGGTGGCGCTGTTCGTCGCCGCCTTCCTGATCATCATCTCGATGTACGGCGGCGGGTTCTCGACCATCCCGGCCTACCTGCGCGATGTCTTCGGCACCATGCACGTGGGCGCCATTCACGGCCGGCTGCTGACGGCGTGGTCGGCCGCGGGCATATTCGGACCGGTGCTCGTGAACTACATCCGCCAGTTCCAGATCGAGCACGGCGTGCCCAAGGCGCAGGCGTATTCGATCACCATGTACATCATGGCCGGCCTGCTCGTGGTGGGCCTGCTGTGCAATCTGGCCATGCGTCCGGTCGATGAGCGGCACCACTACCGTGCCAGTGCGGTGCCGCCGCTGGCGCCGGGGGGAGTTCGATCATGAGCGTGCGATTCGTGGTGCTGTGGCTCATCGTCGGCGTACCGTTGGCGTGGGGCGTCTACAACACGCTGCTCAACGCGATGAAGCTGTTTCAGTAGCGCGGCGCGTGCTGCCGCTCAGGCGAGCGGCATCTGGTGCGGACGCACCAGCATGTGCCAGTCCTGGTGCTCCTCGAGAATCAGCGCCAGGGCGGCTTCGATCGATGTCCTGAGCGCGCCGGCATCGGCCGGTCCCGCGTCGGCGTCGAGGGTCAGCTCGATGCGCGCGATGGCGCCGCGCAGATCCACCACCAGCCGTTCGGAAGTCGCGCCGAGCCTGTAGGCTTCGCTCGTGCGATACGCGCCAGCGCTCGCCTGCCAGGCCGGTGAGGATGGCGTCGCCGGGCCTGGCGTGGACGATGCCTTCGGGGGTGTGCACGAGGCAGGCGAGCGGCGTGAATTCCACCCTCACCTCGCGTTCGAGCTTGCGCGCGCTGATGCGGTGCGGGTCATTGGCAATCGAGCTTACGTAGCCACGCTGCCCGCTGGATCGATAGAGCGGCGGCTGCGCGGGACTCATACCATTCCAGTATAGCCGCCACCGTGAGCGCAGGCGAGCGGGGCGCCGGGCGAGCGCGAGCACTTGCGCCGTCGCGTCGTTGCATAATGCTCCGATGCAATCAGCGACGCTGCTCGATACCAACCGCCGCTTCTATGAGCACCTGTGGTCCGGCGCGCGGCTGGTCGAGCCGCAGCGCTTCAACACCTGGCCGCTGGTGCAATCGCTGCTGCGGCCGGGCGCCGCCCGTCTCGAGGTCGCGCCGGGGCTGCGGCCGCGGCTGCCCATCGAGGGCACGCATTTCGTGGATATCAGCACGCAGGCGCTCGCGAAGCTGCGCGCGCGCGGTGCCAGCGTGGCGGTGAGCCAGGTGAGTGCGCTGCCGTTTATCGATGCCGCCTTCGATCTGGTGTGCGCGTTCGACATCATCGAGCACGTGGAGGACGAGGACGGTGCCTGGTCGGAGCTCGCGCGCGTGGCCCGTGCGGGCGCGGCGCTGCTGCTCTCGGTGCCGCTGCATCCCGCGATGTGGAGCGCATTCGACGATTTCGTCGGCCACAAGCGCCGTTATGAGCCGGCGCGCCTGTCGGCAAAGCTCGCCCAGCATCACCTGGTGCTCGAGCGCAGTGCCGTGTACGGCATGGCGCCGCGTTCCTCCAAACTGCTCGATCTCGGGATGTGGTGGCTCACGCACCGTCCCGAGCGCGCCATGTGGTGGTACAACCACGCCATCATGCCGCTCGGCCTGCGGTTCCAGAAGCCGCTGCGGCTGTCGTCGGGCATGATTGCGACGGCGGGCGTCGATGAGGTGCTGCTGCTGTGTCGAGGCGGGGAACGCTAGCCGTGTCGCACCTGCAGGAGAGCAGCTACGCGCGGCTTCCCGCCCGCTTCTACGCGCGACTCGATCCGACCCCGGTGGCGCGCCCGCGCCTCATTCGCTTCAACGCAGCCCTCGCGGCGGAACTGGGGCTGGATCTGGGCACAGCCGATGCCGACACGCTCGCGGCCATGTTTTCCGGCAACCGGCTGCCGCCGGGCGTGGTGCCGCTCGCGATGGCTTACGCCGGCCACCAGTTCGGCTATTTCGTGCCGCAACTCGGCGACGGGCGCGCCATTTTGCTGGGCGAGGTGCGCGATGCGACGGGCAGGGGCTTTGATGTCCAGCTCAAGGGCTCCGGGCGGACCCCCTTCTCGCGTGACGGCGACGGCCGCGCGGCACTCGGACCGGTGCTGCGCGAGTACCTGGTCAGCGAGGCCATGCATGCGCTCGGGATTCCTGCCACGCGCGCGCTCGCCGCCGTGCTCACCGGCGAGTCCGTGCAGCGCGAGCAGCCGTTGCCCGGCGCCATACTGACCCGTGTTGCCGCCAGCCACGTGCGCGTGGGCACATTCCAGTACTTCGCCGCGCGCGCCGATCTCGAAGCCATCCGCCGCCTCGCCGACTATGTGATCGAGCGCCATTGCCCCGAAGTGCGTGCCACCGAACGACCGTATCTGGGTCTGCTGCAGAGCGTGGTCGAGCGACAGGCGCGTCTGATCGCGCACTGGATGCACGTGGGCTTCATCCATGGCGTCATGAACACGGACAACATGGCGCTCTCGGGTGAGACCATCGACTTCGGTCCGTGCGCCTTCATGGACGCCTACGATCCTGCCACCGTGTTCAGCTCGATCGACGCATTCGGCCGTTATGCGTATGCCAACCAGCCGCAGATTGCGCAGTGGAATCTGGCGCGATTCGCCGAGACGCTGCCGGCACTGATCGATACGACTCCCGAGCGCGGTCTGGAACTGGCCGGCGAGGCGGTCGCCGCGTTCCCGGCGCGCCATGCCGAGCACTGGTTGGCGGGCATGCGAGGCAAGCTCGGGCTCTGCTCGGCCGAGGAGGGTGACCGTGATCTCGCGCAGGCGCTGCTCGATGCCATGCATGCGAGCCAGGCGGACTTTACGCTGACCTTCCGCCGTCTCGCGGATGCGGCGCAAGGGGAGGGCGGCCCGCGTGATCTGCTCGCGAATCGAGAGCTCGATGACTGGCTGCGGCGGTGGCGATCGCGGCTGCTGCGCGACCCGCAGGCGCCTGAGACGCGTGCCACGGCCATGCGGCGCGCCAATCCGGCCTTCATTCCGCGCAATCATCGCATCGAGCAGATCATACGGGAAGCGCTCGAGCGCGACGATTTCTCACCCTTCGCCGAAATGCTCGAGGTGCTGGCTCATCCCTACGAGGAGCAGCCCCGTTTCCAATCCTATGCCGAGCCGCCGCGGCCGTCCGAGCGCGTGCTGCAGACCTTCTGCGGTACCTGATCGGCGATTAAGAAGGCGGGGCCGCCGCCGATGAGGCTGGACCCGATAGCGACGAAGGCGGGGCGGCGGTGGACGATGCCGGCACGGAAGGCGGTACCGGCGGGAGCGCGGCGGGCGCTGCCGCCGGAGGCGCGGTGGGCGATGCCGCCGGTGGCGCGGCGGGCGATGCCGCGGGGGGCGCCGGCGCGGAGGCGGGCGCGGATGCCGGTATGGGCGGCGCCGAGGCGGGCGGTGCAACCGTGGCGGGAGCGGGCGGCGGTGCCGACGGCGCCGGCGGAGCGCTCTGGGCGCTTGAACTGGCGCTCGAGGTCTCTTCGATGTGCGCCGCGGCGTGCCGCTCGGCCGCCCGCGCGACTTCATTGGAGGAGGGCGGCAGCTGCTCCACATTCAGCGCCACGGTGCTGATGACGGCCGGATCATCGCGCAGCTTCACGTACAGCGGCCCGGCCGGATGCGGCACGGGCAGCGCGGTGCCCGGGAAACCGTCGGGCACCTGTACCGGGTGGTCGAATCGCGCATCGGTCGAGATGGAATCGACCAGAAACAGGTTGGCACCGGCGAGCTTGCAGGCCAGCTCGGGTGTGACCGGACATTTGAGCTCCTTGAACTCGGGCAAGCGCACCAGGGTCGCGAGCGGCTGCCAGTCGCCGGTGACGCCGCCGGCGCTCACGCGAAACTGCAGCGGGCCGGCGGCCGAGGAGCCGAACGCCTTGCCCGGATCCAGCGCGGCCACGGCCACACCTGCGTTCTGCAGCGTGATGCCGCCGTTGCCG
>DATDHV010000209.1:0-10783 GCA_036521395.1 Steroidobacteraceae bacterium
GCCGCCGTCTCGGCATCGACCAGCGCTCGAATCTCCTGCTCGGCAGTGATCATCCTGGACTGGTGCTCGCTAGCGTAGATTTGGCGGAGAGGGTGAGATTCGAACTCACGAGCCCCGTGAAGGGCCTCCGGTTTTCAAGACCGGTGCAATCAACCACTCTGCCACCTCTCCGCGCCCCGGCATTATAGGCCGGAACCGTCAGCGCCCGGACCGACGCCGCGCTCCATGCCGTCACCGCCCTCAGCGCGCTTCGATGCGCTCCAGGCCGCCCATGTAGGGCGCGAGCGCCGGCGGGACGCGGACGCTGCCATCCTCATTCTGGAAATTCTCTAGCACCGCCACCAGCGCGCGCCCGACCGCAACGCCGGAGCCATTGAGGGTGTGCAGCGGCTCGGGTTTGCCCGTGTCCGGATTGCGCCAGCGCGCCTGCATGCGCCGGGCCTGGAAAGCCTCGCAGTTGCTGCAGGAGGAGATCTCGCGATACCTGCCCTGCGAGGGCAGCCAGACCTCGAGGTCGTAGGTCTTGGCGCTGGCGAAGCCCACATCGCCCCCGCACAGCGCCAGCGTCCGATACGGCAGCTCCAGCCGTTCCAGCACCCGCTCGGCGTCGGCGCGCAGGGCTTCGAGCGCGGCGTAGGAGTCCGCGGGGCGCACGATCTGCACCAGCTCGACCTTCTCGAACTGATGCTGGCGGATCATGCCGCGCGTATCGCGGCCGGCCGCGCCCGCCTCGGAACGGAAGCACGGCGTATGCGCCACGAACTTCAGCGGCAGCTCGCCCGCCTCGACGATCTGCTCGCGCACCAGATTGGTCAACGGCACTTCAGCGGTGGGGATCAGATAAAAGCCCTGCTCGCTGCGCACCGCGAACAGATCCTGCTCGAACTTGGGCAAGTTGCCGGTGCCCACCAGTGCGTGCGCGGCGACGAGATACGGCGGATAGATCTCGGTGTAGCCATGCTCGCGCGTATGCAGGTCCAGCATGAACTGCGCCAGCGCGCGCTGCAGGCGTGCGAGCGATCCGCGCATCACCACGAAGCGCGCGCCCGCGATGCGTCCGGCCGCCGCAAAATCGAGCTGTCCGAGCGCTTCGCCCAGAGCCACGTGATCGCGCGGCTCGAATGCGAAGCGCTGCGGCTCCCCGGAGCGCTTGACTTCGACATTGGCCGATTCATCGTTCCCGGGAGGCACCGAGTCATGCAGCAGATTGGGGAGCTCGAGCTGCCAGCGCTCGAGCGCGCTCTGCACGCTCTCGAGCGCCTGATCGGCCAGCGCCGACTGCTGCGTGAGCCCCTCGCCCGCCGGCAGCAATGGTGCGATGTCCTCGCCGCGTCCACGCGCCTGTCCGACGGCCCGGGCGTGGCTGTTGCGCGCCGCGCGCAGCCGATCACTCTCGATCTGGGCGCGGCGTCGCGACTCCTCGAGCACCTGCAGCGCCGCCACATCGAGCTGGTAACCACGCCGCGCGAGGTTGCGCGCGACCTCCTCGGGGGCCGAGCGCAGCAGTTTCGGATCGATCATGATTTCTCTTTGTCGTTCTCGTAGCCGGGCTTCACCACGCCGGGGGCTGCCGGCAGATTGCGCAACCGCTCGAGCGCCTCACCGATGCGCTGCTCGAGACCGCGCGGAGCGGGATGATAATAGCGGCGCTCGGGCATGTCGTCGGGGAAGTAGCGCTCGCCGGCGGCATAGGCCTCAGGCTCGTCGTGGGCATAGCGGTAGCCGCTGCCGTAGCCCAGATCCTTCATGAGCGACGTCGGCGCATTGCGCAGCCGCAGCGGCACCTCGAGCGAGCCGTAGGCCTCGACGTCGGATTGCGCTGCGCCCCAGGCGCCATAGACCGCATTACTCTTGGCGGCCACGGCCAGATAGACCACGGCCTGGGCCAGCGCGAGCTCGCCCTCGGGGCTGCCGAGCCGCTCGTACGCCTGCCACGCCTCGAGCGCGAGCTGCAGCGCGCGCGGATCGGCCAAGCCGATATCCTCGCTGGCCATGCGCGTTATGCGACGGGCGAGGTAGTGCGGATCGCAGCCGCCATCGAGCATGCGCGCGAGCCAGTACAGCGCGGCGTCCGGGTCCGTGCCGCGCACCGCCTTGTGCAATGCCGAGATCTGGTCGTAGAACTGCTCACCACCCTTGTCGAAGCGCCGGCGGCCGCCGGCTGCGACTTCCTGCGCCGCGGCCGCCGTGATCGACTGACTGCCGGTGGCGACCGCCAGCCCCGCCGCAAGCTCGAGCATGTTGAGGGCGCGCCGCGCATCGCCATCGCCGGCGCGCGCCATCAGCTCCAGCGCCGGCTCCTCGATGCCAAGCTGCTGGGCGCCCAGTCCGCGCTCGCGATCGCTCAATGCGACCTCGAGCAATCCGCGCAGCTCGGCGACGCTCAGGGCCTTGAGCACGTAGACGCGTGCGCGCGAGAGCAGCGCGCCGACGATCTCGAACGAGGGATTCTCGGTGGTGGCGCCGATGAAGGTCAGCGTGCCGTCCTCGACGTGCGGCAGGAACGCATCCTGCTGCGCCTTGTTGAAGCGATGCACCTCATCGAGAAACAGCACGGTCGCGGCTCCCTCGGCCGCCGCCTGGCGCGCCTGCGCGACCGCTTCGCGAATGTCCTTGATCCCGGCCTGCACCGCCGACAGCGCGATGAAGCGCGCGCGCGAGCGCTGCGCGATCAACCGCGCGAGCGTGGTCTTGCCCGTGCCCGGCGGTCCCCAGAGGATCAGCGAATGGAGCTGACCGGCAGCGATCGCCTCGTACAGCGGCTTGCCCGGCGCGAGCAGATGCGCTTGGCCGACGAACTCCTCGAGCCGACGCGGCCGCATGCGATCCGACAGCGGCCGCCACTCCTTGGCCTGCTCAGCCAGCGCCAGTGACTGCTGCGTGGTGTGGCGGCGGGCCATCGCTCAGCTCTGCGGCGTGCCGATGACATCGACGCCGGCCGGAGGCTGGAACTCGAGCGCTGCCGGGTCGATGCGCGCGTTGCGCTCGCTGCGCGTGAAATCCAGCCGCACCGTCTGGCCCAGGCGGTCATTGATAATCATGCGCACCAGCCGCCCGCCGTCGAAACCCAGATCCGCCACGCTGAAGTCGGCCTCGGTGCTGCGCGGCTTGACCTCCACCCAATCCAGCCCATCGCGCGTGCCGCTGTCGCTGATCTCGAAGCTCGCGCGCAGGTCCGCATCCGAGCCCGACAGCAGCACGATGGGCGTCGAGGACAGGGCCGCGGCCACCGGCTTGACGGTGACCTGCGAGAGCTCGCGATCGTAAAACCACAGGTTCCTGCCGTCGGCCACGAGGATCTGTCCGCGCGGCTGGGCCTTGCCCGCATCCGACCGCGCGCCCGCCTCTGCGCCCTTGCCCGTGCCGGCGCTCGTGGGCTCATAGTCCCAGTGGAATTTACCCGGCCGCTGTACCAGCAGCTGGCCCGACCCGGTCTCCACCCGCGCGCCGTGACTGTCGGTCACGGTCTGGGTGAAGGTGGCGCTGAGGCTGTGCAGTCCCTGCAGGTAGCGGTCCAGCGCCGTGGCCGGTGCCGTATCGCTCGCGCTCGCCGCTGCGGTCAGACCCGTCGCGAGACTCAAGGCAAGCGTCGCGGCGGCGCGGGGAAGCTGCCGCATCACTCCCCCGGTGGCGGCGGAGCCAGCACTTCGCGCCCACCGTTGGTCTGCAGCGGTCCGACGATGGCCGCCTGCTCCATCGCCTCGAGCATGCGCGCCGCACGGTTGTAGCCGATCTTCAGGCGTCGCTGCACATAGGAGATGGAGGGCTTGCGCTCGCGTGTGACGATGCGGACCGCCTCGTCGTACAGCGGGTCCTGTTCCGCGTCGCTGCCATCGAGCGGGCCGTACTCTTCCTCCTCGCCGACGATACCGGCGATTGGGGTGGCCGGCCCGCGCAGAACCTCGTCGATGTAATTGGGCGCGGCCGCCTTCTTCAAGCCGTCGACCACGCGATGCACTTCCGCGTCCGACACGAACGCGCCGTGAATGCGCGTCGGCATCGAGGTACCCGGCGGCAGATAGAGCATGTCGCCGTGGCCGAGCAGGGATTCGGCGCCCATCTGGTCGAGGATGGTGCGCGAATCGACCTTGGCGGAAACCTGGAAGGCGATGCGCGTCGGGATGTTGGCCTTGATCAGGCCCGTGATCACATCGACCGAGGGCCGCTGCGTCGCGAGCACCAGGTGGATGCCCGAGGCGCGCGCCTTCTGCGCCAGCCGCGCGATGAGCTCCTCGACCTTCTTGCCGACGATCATCATCATGTCGGCCAGCTCGTCGATGATGACCACGACGAAGGGCAGCGGCTCGAGATTCTGGATCGCGCTCTGATCGATGCTCGGATCGTTGGCCGCCCGCTGCAGCATGACCGGGTCGCGAATCGGCTGGTCCTCGGCGATGGCATCCTTGACGCGACGATTGTAGCCGGCGATGTTGCGCACGCCGAGCGCCGCCATGAGCTGATAGCGCCGTTCCATCTCGGCCACGCACCAGCGCAGGGCATTGGCCGCCTGCTTCATGTCGGTGACCACGGGTGAGAGCAGGTGCGGAATGCCCTCATACACCGACAGCTCGAGCATCTTCGGATCGATCATGATGAGCCGCACGTGCTCGGCCGTGGACTTGTAAAGCAGACTGAGCACCATGGCATTGATGGCCACCGATTTGCCCGAGCCGGTGGTGCCGGCGATCAGCAGGTGCGGCATGCGCGCCAGGTCCGCGACCATGGGCAGGCCGCCGATGTCCTTGCCCAGCGCCAGTGCCAGCGGCGAGGCGACGTCCTCGTACGCCTTGGAGCGAATGATCTCGCCGAGCGTGACGATCTCGCGCTTCTCATTCGGGATCTCCAGGCCCATGACCGACTTGCCCGGTATGACCTCCACCACGCGCACGCTGATGGTGGAGAGCGCGCGCGCCAGGTCCTTCGCCAGCGCGGTGATCTGGCTGGCCTTGACCCCGGGGGCCGGGCGCATCTCGAAGCGCGTGACCACCGGGCCCGGATGCACCGCCACCACATCGACATCGACGCCGAAGTCCTTGAGCTTGAGCTCCACCAGGCGCGACATAGCCTCGAGCGCCTCGGCCGAATAAGACGGCTCGTGCTGACCGGGATCATCCAGCAGATCGAGCGGCGGCAGCTCGCGCGCCTGCGGCGGATCGAACAGCGGCACCTGCCGCTCCTTCTCGGCGCGCTCGCTCTTGGGTGGCGTCGGTGCCGGGGCCTCGATGCGCGGAGCTACGCGCGGCGCGATGCGCTTGTGCTCGGCCTGCAGGGCGGCTTCCTTGCGCTCGAGCTTGGCTGAGCGGCCCGCGTTGACCTCGCGCGCCGTGAAGGTGCGCTCGCGCGCCCAGCGCACGGCATTCCAGGTCCAGGCCCCGACGCGATCCATGACCGCGAACCAGGACACGCCGAAGGCCACAGCGGCGCCGGCGAGCCAGGCTACCAGCAGCAGCAGCGTGGCCCCGAGCAGCTTCAGGCCCGATGCCAGCGCGCCGCCGGCCGCGCTGCCGACGATGCCGCCGGCTCCCTGCGGCAGCGTGCCCGCACTCCAGTGCAACGCCGCCAGCGAGCAGCTCGCCACCAGCATGAGCAGGAAGCCGGCGATGCGTACTGCGAAATTCAGGCGCGAGTGGCGCGCCGGGTCGGGCCGCGCGCGCATGACGTGCCAGGCCGCGACCGCGAGTATCAGCGGCAGCAGGTAGGCCGGGCGTCCGAACAGGAAGTACAGCGCATCGGCAAACCACGCCCCGACCGGCCCGATGCGGTTGTGCACGGAGGCACCCTCGCCGGTGGAGGAGAAACCCGGATCGCTCGGATCGAAGCTCACGAGCGCGACGCACAGCACGAGCGCGAGGCCGGCGAGCACGATCGCGCCGCTCTCGCGCAGCCCACGCGCGACGGCGGCGGAAAGACGCAGCGAAACCCGGCTCTGAGCGGTGGATTCGGCCATGCCGGCATGATACCGCTCCTCGCCCGAGGATATGTCTTGGCCTGCGCGCCGGGCTTTCATACCATGCACGATTGCAAGCGATGGAGATGCCATGGGTCCGCCGACACAGCGCCGCCTGATCATCGTCGGCTCCGGGCCGGCCGGCTACGCGGCGGCGGTCTACGCCGCACGCGCCAACCTCAAGCCGATGCTGATCACGGGGTTGGAGCAGGGCGGCCAGCTCATGACCACGACCGAGGTCGACAACTGGCCGGGCGATGTCGAGGGACTGCAGGGCCCGGCTCTCATGGAGCGCATGCTGCGTCACGCGGAACGATTTGCCACCGAGATTGTCACCGACCACATCGAGAGGGCCGATCTCGCGGTGCGGCCCTTCGCGCTGCACGGCGAGCGTGCACGCTATGGCTGCGATGCACTGATCATCGCCACCGGCGCCTCGGCGCGCTATCTCGGGCTGCCGTCGGAGGAGAAATTCCGCGGCCGCGGGGTCTCGGCCTGCGCCACCTGCGACGGCTTCTTCTTTCGCGGGCACCGCGTCGCCGTGGTCGGTGGCGGCAATACGGCGGTCGAGGAGACGCTGTATCTGTCGAACATGGCCGCGCACGTCACGCTGATTCACCGGCGCGACAAGCTGCGCGCCGAGAAGATCCTGCAGGATCGGCTCATGCAGCGCGAGCGCGAGGGCAAGGTGAGCTTCGTCTGGCATCACAACGTCGAGGAGATCACCGGCGATGAAGCCGGTGTCAGCGGCCTGCGCCTGCGCTCGAGCGCCGGCGCACCGCGCGAGCTCGACGTGACCGGCGTGTTCATCGCCATCGGCCATACGCCCAACACCAGCCTGTTCGACGGCCAGCTCGACATGCGCGGCGGCTACATCACGGTGCGCGGCGGCAGTGACGGCTTCGCGACGGCCACCAGCGTGCCGGGCGTGTTCGCGGCCGGCGACGTGGCCGATCACGTCTACCGCCAGGCAATCACGTCGGCCGGCTCGGGCTGCATGGCGGCGCTGGACGCCGATCGCTATCTCGAGCAGCGCAATCACGGCACCGGGTAGTGCGCCGCCAGGCACTCACGCGCATCACCGAGGTAGCCGCCGCGCAGTGGAACGCTCTGGCAGGCGACAATCCGTTCCTGCGACATGAATTCCTGGCCGCGCTCGAGGATAGCGGCTGCGCCAGTCCGCGCAGCGGCTGGACCGCGCAGCACCTGGCGCTGTTCGACGAGCAGGGCCTGGCCGCAGCCGCACCGCTTTACCGCAAGTCCCATTCCTGGGGCGAGTTCGTGTTCGACTTTGCCTGGGCACGCGCCTTCGAGCAGAGCGGACTCGAGTACTTTCCCAAGCTCGTGTGTGCCATACCGTTCACGCCCGCCAGCGGTCCACGCCTGCTGTGCCGCCCGGGTGCGCAGGCCGGCGTGCTGCGGGCGGAGCTGCTCGCCGCCATGCGCGAGCGGGCCCAGGCCGACGGCCTGTCCTCGGTGCACGCACTGTTCCTGGACGAGGCGGGACGGGATGCCTGCGCGGCCGGCGGCTGGTTGCTGCGCCGCGACTGCCACTTCCAGTGGCATAACCGCGGCTATCGCGATTTCGCGGACTTCCTGGACGCATTCTCGGCCGAGAAGCGCAAGAAGGCGCGCCGTGAACGGCGCCGCGTGCTCGAGCAGGGGATCGAGTTCCGCACTCTCGATGGCACGCAGCTCGATGAGGCGACGCTCGATCGCGTCTACGCCTTCCACGCCCTGACCTTCCTGCGCCACGGCCACACGCCCTACCTCACACGCGGCTTCTTCACGCGCGTGGCTCGCTGCCTGGGCGCGTCCTTTTTCGTCAAGCTGGCGGTGTGCGCGGGCGAGCCGGTGGCCGCCGCGGTGTTCCTGCGCTCCGCCGACACGCTCTACGGCCGTTACTGGGGCGCGGAGGCCAACTATCACAGCCTGCATTTCGAGGCCTGTTACTACCAGGGCATCGATTACTGCATCGCGCACGGGCTCAAGCGCTTCGAGCCCGGTACCCAGGGCGAGCACAAGATCGCGCGCGGTTTCGAGCCGGCCCTGACCTGGTCGGCGCACTGGATCGCCGATGCGCCGCTGCGGCGCGCGATCGGCGCCTATCTCGAGCGCGAGGGCAGCGCCATCGACGCCTACGCCAGCGACGCCGACGCGCACATACCGTATCGCGAGGCCCGCGCCGGCCGCCCGCCATGATCACCTGGCTGGCGCCCGATGACCCGCCGGACCGGTTCCCCCCGCACGAGGCGGCGCTGCGCGAGCCTGCGGGCCTGCTCGCCGCGGGCGGAGACCTCAGTCCCGAGCGGCTCATGGCCGCCTACGCGCGCGGCATCTTTCCCTGGTACTCGCCCGGACAGCCGGTGCTTTGGTGGTCGCCCGATCCGCGCGAGGTGCTCTGGCCGCGCGAGTTCCACCGCTCGCGCAGCCTCGATCGCGCCCTGCGGCATCGCGGTTTCACGCTGCACGAGGACCGCGATTTCGCCGCCGTGGTGAACGCCTGCGCCGCGCCCCGCAGCCGCAGTCCTGGCACCTGGATCACCCCCGAGATGCGCTTCGCCTATTGCCTGCTGCACCAGCGCGGCCGGGCGCACAGTTATGAAATCTGGCGCGGCGACACGCTGCTCGGAGGCCTGTACGGGGTGCGGCTGGGGCCGGTATTCTTCGGCGAATCCATGTTCAGCCGCGAAGCCGACGCCTCCAAGGCGGCACTGGCGGGCCTGGTGGCGCGCAGCGCGGAGCTTGGCATCGAACTCATCGACTGTCAGCTCCCCTCCGCGCACCTGCGCAGCCTCGGCAGCCGCCCCATCCCGCGCCGCGAGTTCCTCGCCCTGCTCACACCCGGCGCGAAGGCGGTCGCCTCCTGAAGTGCGGCAATCGGCCGTCGAGCGCCGGGGGCCTTCGTGTGCGTTGCATTGGCCGGCCCCTTTATGCAGAATTCGCGCCCCAACCGCCGCGCAGCGCAGCATGCCCAAAGAAGACGCCATACAAATGGAAGGCGAGGTCATCGAGACCCTGCCCAATACCACCTTTCGCGTGCAGTTGAAGAACGGTCATGTCGTGACTGCGCACATCTCGGGCAAGATGCGCAAGAACTACATTCGCATCCTGACGGGGGATCAGGTGACCGTCGAAATGACCCCCTACGACCTCTCCAAGGGCCGCATCGTCTACCGCGGCCGCTGACGGCAGCCCCCCGCCGGCTCAGGCGGTCACTTCGGCCTGCGTGGTGGGGATGCACTCCAGCATCAGCGCGCTCTGATCGGGCGCCACCGACACCCGCACCTGTCCGCCGCCCACGAGCTTGCCGAACAGCAGCTCCTCGGCGAGCGGCCGCTTGATGTACTCCTGGATCACGCGCGCCATGGGCCGCGCACCCATCTTCGGATCGAAGCCCTTCTGCGCGATCCAGTGACGAGCCGCCTCATCGATGCTCAGCACCACTCCCTTGGGCTCGATCTGCGCCTCGACCTCGATCAGCAGCTTGTCGACCACGCGCTCGATGGTGGCGTGATCGAGCGGCGCAAACTGGATGATGGCGTCGAGGCGGTTGCGGAACTCGGGCGAGAACAGCCGCCGCACCGCCTCCATGCCGTCGGTGGCGTTGTCGGCGGTGGTGAAGCCGATGGTCGGACGATTCATTTCCTGGGCCCCGGCATTGGTCGTCATGACGATGATGACGTGGCGGAAATCGGCCTTGCGGCCGTTGTTGTCGGTCAGCGTGCCGTGATCCATGACCTGCAGCAGCAGGTTGAACACGTCCGGGTGCGCCTTCTCGATCTCATCGAGCAGCAGCACGCAGTGCGGGTGCTTGGCGATTGCCTCGGTGAGCAGTCCGCCCTGATCGAAGCCGACGTACCCGGGCGGCGCGCCGATCAGGCGCGAGACCGTGTGACGCTCCATGTATTCGGACATGTCGAAGCGAATGAATTCGATGCCCATGGCGAGGGCGAGCTGGCGCGTGACCTCGGTCTTGCCCACGCCGGTGGGGCCGGCAAACAGCAGGCTGCCGACCGGCTTGCGCTGATCGCCCAGACCCGAACGCGCCATCTTGATGGCCGAGGCCAGGGTCTCGATGGCCTGGTTCTGCCCGAAGATGACCAGCTTGAGATTGCGCTCGAGATTCTTGAGCAGGTCGCGGTCCGAGGCCGAGACGTTCTTGGCCGGGATGCGCGCCATGCGCGCCACGACGTCCTCGATGTGCGATACCTCCACCCGCGTCTCGCGCTCCCCGGCCGGCCGCAGCCGCAGGCGCGCGCCCGCCTCATCGACCACGTCGATGGCCTTGTCGGGCAGGTGCCGCTCGTTGATGTGCCGGTCGGCCAGTTCGGCCGCCGCACGCAACGCCTCGTTGGAATACTCGACCCCGTGATGCTCCTCGAACTTCGGCTTCAGTCCGAGCAGGATCTCGACCGTCTCGGCCACCGAGGGCTCCGCGACGTCGATTTTCTGGAAGCGGCGCGCGAGTGCATGATCCTTCTCGAAGATGCCGCGATATTCCTGGTACGTGGTCGAGCCGATGCAGCGGATCTCGCCGTTGGCGAGCACCGGCTTGATCAGGTTGGAGGCGTCCATGACTCCGCCCGAGGCGGCGCCGGCGCCGATCACGGTGTGGATCTCGTCGATGAACAGAATCGCGCCGGGCTGCTTCTTGAGCTCCGTGACCACGGATTTCAGGCGTTTTTCGAAGTCGCCGCGATACTTGGTGCCGGCGATGAGGGCCCCCATGTCCAGCGCATAGATGGTGCTGTCGGCCAGCACCTCGGGCACGCGGCCCTCGACGATCAGGCGCGCCAGCCCCTCGGCGATCGCGGTCTTGCCGACGCCGGCCTC
>DATDHV010000210.1:0-2996 GCA_036521395.1 Steroidobacteraceae bacterium
CACGGGCAATCTGGACGCCGCCCTGGCCTCGGAGGTCATGGATCTGTTCCGCCGCTTCAACGAGGTCGGCGTCACGGTCGTGGTCGCGACCCACGACCAGCATCTGGTGCGCGGCTCGGGCCGGCGGCAGATCGTGCTCGCCGACGGGCACCTGGCCACAGCCGATGCCAGGCTGCCCGATAACACGCTGCCCGATCTGGGGCTGCCGTTCATCGAGGCGCGGCGCTAGCCATGTCGAGCGTCGCGAACTGGGCTGCGCGTCACGGCCACGCCCTGATTTCCTCCGGCGGCCATCTGGCGCGCCACGGCCTGGCCACGACGCTGACGGTCATCGTCATGGGCCTGGCCCTGGCGCTGCCGCTGGCGCTCGATGTGCTGGTGCGCAACGTGCGCGGGGCAACGGGCGATTTCTCCGATGCAGTGGGCATGTCCGTCTACCTCAAACCCGAGGTCACGGAGCAGACCGCGCGGCAGCTCGCGCAGAACCTGGGCGCTCGCCCCGGCGTTTCGGCTGTCACCCTCATCACCGCCGCCCAGGCGCTGCAGGAATTCCGCGAGCAGTCGGGGTTCGGCGCGGCACTGGATGCGCTCACCAGCAATCCGCTGCCCAATGTGCTGACCATCCGTCCCTCGCCCGGAGCTTCCTCCGCGGCCCAGCTCGAGTCCCTGCGGCACGCCGTAGAGGCCTGGCCCGAAGTCGACATGGTGCAGCTCGACCGGGACTGGTTGCTGCGCTTCGAAGCCATTCTCGATCTGATGCGACGCACGCTGTGGATCACCGCCGCCCTGCTGGCCGCCGGCGTGGTGGCCGTGGTCGGCAACACCATCCGTCTCGAGATCCGCAGTCGCGGCGCCGAGATCGAGGTCACGCAACTCGTGGGCGGCAGCCGGGCGTTCGTGCGCCGGCCGTTTCTCTACACCGGCGTGCTCTACGGGCTCATCGCCGGCGCCATCGCCTGGGGTATCGTGGCGGCCGCCCAGTTGGGTCTGGCGCCGAGCGCCGCGCGGCTGGCCGCCGCCTACGGCCAGCATTTCGAGCTGACCGGGCCCAGTGCCGCCGAGCTCGGGTTCCTGGCCCTCGCCGGGCTGGTGCTGGGCTGGCTGGGCGCCGCCATCGCCAGCGGGCGCGAGATTGCGCGCGCCGGCCCCGGCCGCGGCTGAAGCTGAGGCCGCCGCTGGGGCTGAGGCCGCCGCTGGGGCTGAGGCCGCCACGGGGTTGGTGCTCCGCCGTGTAACTAAGCCATTGATCTAGCGATATAAAATCCATGGTGTCAGGGCGGCTTTTGGGGCTGCCACCCATTAGCAGTCTGCATGCAAGAGTGCTAAAATGGCTGTCGCTGACAGGTGCCCCCAAGGGTGCCAATGGAGGACCACGTGGTGAATGCCCAGACCGCACTGATCGCCCAGCATGCCGGGCTGGCCGTGGCCGGCCCGATCGGCAGCTTCGATGCCTACCTCGAGCGGGTGAGCCGAATACCCGTGCTCGACCGCGACCAGGAGCAGGAGCTCGCGCGACGTTTTCGTCGCGACAACGACCTCGACGCGGCGCGCGAGCTGGTGCTCTCGCACCTTCGATTCGTGGCGCACATTGCGCGCGGCTACGCCGGCTACGGGTTGCCCATGAACGACCTCGTTCAAGAGGGAAACATCGGGCTCATGAAAGCCGTCAAGCGTTTCGACCCCAGCGTCGGCGTGCGGCTCGTGTCCTTCGCCGTGCATTGGATCCGGGCCGAGATTCACGAGTACGTGCTTCGCAACTGGCGTCTGGTCAAAGTCGCGACCACCAAGGCGCAGCGCAAGCTGTTCTTCAATCTGCGGCGCCTGAAGCCCAATCTGAGCTGGCTCACGGCGGATGAAACCCGCGCGGTCGCCAAGGATCTGGGAGTGACCCCGGCGGAGGTCACCGAGATGGAACGGCGTCTGTCGGCGCGGGATCTATCGTTCGATGCCTCCCCCGATGCCGACGAAGAGGACAGCTATGGCCCGGCGTCCTACCTGCCCTCTGCCGATGCCGATCCGGCCGAACAGGTCGAGGCCGAGCAGTGGGACCATACCTCATCGCAGAATCTGTCGGCGGCCATGGCGCGGCTCGATGATCGCAGCCGCACCATCCTGCAGCGTCGCTGGATGAGCGAGCAGAAGGCCACGCTGCACGAGCTGGCCGCCGAGTATGGCGTGTCGGCCGAGCGCATCCGCCAGATCGAGGCCGGCGCCATGAGCCGGCTGCGCGCGCTGTTACCCGCCCCGGCCTGAAGGCGCGCGCTAGCGCGCCCGTACCGCGCGCCGCGGTGGGGGCGGCCCGATGATGATCTCGACCCGGCGGTTGCGTTCGCGTCCCTCGGGCGTGTCGTTGGTCGCGAGTTCCGCGCTCGCTCCCAGTCCCACCGCCGAGACCCGCTCCGGGCGAATCGAGGCCGCGTGCAGAGTTGCCACGAGCGCGAGCGCGCGCTGCTCGGAAAAGCTCTGATTGAGGCTCGAGCCGCCGATGCTGTCGGTAAAGACGAAGATCTGTGCGCCCAGGCGATGCCGCTTGCGCAGCAGCTCGATGACGGCCGACCAGGGCAGATTTCGAGCCGCATCCTCCTTGAGCTGCGCGCTGTCGGCATCGAACAGCTCGCGCTCGGGAATGCGCAAGATCAGACGCTGTGCATCACGCATCATCACCACGTTGCTGCCATCCGGTAGCCCCACGAACTGCGCGCGCAGCGATGCCTCGGCAGAATCGAGCTCACGTCGCAGCGCGCCTGCACTCCAGCTGGCGGTGCGAACGGACGGCGCGGCCCATGCGCCGCTCGCCGTCAGCGCCGCCAGGGCGGCCAGGGCGGCCAAGGCGGCGGCCAGGAAAGGCGGAAAAACCCGGCAATTGGACATATTGCAACAATACCTCAACGGCCGAACGGCGTGTGATCGGCACCACAGAAACCATCCAATGAATTGAGAAGAGCGTCGCAGTTTGGCGACGTGTTCGCATCAATCCATTGATCCGTTATAGTTTT
>DATDHV010000211.1:0-39855 GCA_036521395.1 Steroidobacteraceae bacterium
ACGATGGCGTGCGCGGACGCGGTGTGGTGCGGAGCGCGAAAGGGCCGCCGCGTCCAGCGGCGCACGTCGAGCCGGTGCCCGGCCATCGAGGCGATGCTGGCCACCTCGAGCGCTTCATGGGCCGAGAGCGGCGGCAGGAGCTCCGGCAGGCGCGCGGCCAGCATGCTCTTGCCGCTGCCGGGCGGCCCGACCAGCAACAGGCTGTGACCGCCGGCCGCCGCGACGATCAATGCCCGCTTGGCATGCCAATGACCCACGATGTCCTCCAGCGGCCCCGGCCCGGGTGTCGCGGGCGCATCCGGCACCCCCGGCCCCGCGGGCGCTCCGGCCGCCACCGTCAACGTCGAAGTCGCAGCCGTTCCGGCAAAGGCAGCAATCTCGGCCGCCGCGCGCAGGTCGGACGCGCCATGCACGGCCGCGTGGCCGCTCAACCGCACCTCCTCGCTGTTCTCGCGCGGCACGATCACCGGATGCTGTGCCTCGCGCGCATGCAGTGCTGCGAGGAACAGTCCGCCGACGGGCTTGAGCTCGCCGGCCAGTCCAAGCTCGCCGTAGCACTCGAAGGCGCAGTGGGGTATGGCGGGTAGCTGCCCGCTCGCACGCAGCAGCGCCAGGGCAATGGGCAGATCGAATCGGCCGCCCTGCTTGGAGAGCTCCACCGGTGCGAGATTGACGGTGATGCGGCCGGGTGGGAAGACATAACCGGAGTTCAACAGCGCCGCGCGGACGCGCTCGCGGCTCTCGCGCACGACCGGCGCCGGCAGTCCGACGATGGTGAAGCTGGGCAGCCCACTGCCCAGATGCGCCTCGACTTCGACCAGCGGCGCCTCGAGCCCGAGCTGCGCGCGGCTCAGGGCCCGCGCCACCGTCATCCGCGGCGCTCGAGCGCCTCGACGCGCTGCTCCAGCACCGCCACGCGCTGCTCGAGCTGCTCCACCCGCGCCCTGGTGCGCTCGAGCACCCGCGCCTGCACGTCGAACTCGCTGCGCGTGGTCAGATCGAGCTTGCCGAGACTGGCCTGCAGCACTGCGCGGAAATTGCTTTCGATGTCGCGCCGCAGCGTGCGCGCCGAATCCGGCAGCCCTTCGAACAATCGCCGGGCGATGTCATCGATGTGTGGGCGTTCCATCTGCTCCTCCTTGGATGTCGACGCACCGTATTGGGGCACCGGGGACTCCAGGCTGTCCAAATTGAGCCATGACCGACCCGACTGGCGCCACGGGGGCCCGGTTCCGCGCCCGATTTCGCGTGGCATGCTTTCTGCACCGCCTCAGAATACGCGCTCCAGCGTGGCGGCGGCCTCCCCTATTCAAGGTCCAATCATCGCGAAATGCATCTCATGAAAATGATCACCGCGGTCGTACGGCCTTTCAAGCTCGAGGAGCTGCGGCAGACCATCGCGCTGCTGGGGGTTCAGGGCGTCACGGTCACTGAAGTCTACGAAGTGCAGTTCGGACCGCGCATCAAGATCGAAATCGCCGTGGATGATTCCATCGTCGAGCCGGTGCTCGAGGCCATCGCCAACATCTCGAGGACCGGCCGCAGCGGCGACGGCCGCATCCTGGTCGGAGAGCTCGAACAGGCCATCCGGATACGCACCGGAGAGACGGGCACGGCCGCAGCCTGAGCGTGGCGGCCGCAAATGTGACGGCTGTCACCCCCGCGCGCTAGAGTATGGTCGGATACTAGGGTCTCCGGAGGAGACGTCATTCCATGCGCCATGCCGCTGTCGCCGTTCTCGCCGCCCTGATCGCATCGCTGCCGCTGCGAGCGGCGGTGGCCGACGATGTCTACCGCTCGGTGGATGCACAGGGGCACGTGCAATACAGCGACACCCCGACCCCGGGGGCCGTGCTGGTGCATGTGGAGAAGAGCGGCACCAGCACCTCCGCCGCGGGCGGGCCCGGAACGGCCGCCTCGCCGGGCTATGCCGGCAACTCCAGCCAGAGCAGTGCCGGGGATGCAAAAACTCTGGCCGCGGGCGCGGCTCATGCCGATGCGGCGCTGGCCAAGCAGGCGGCGCAGCAGGCCGTGCAGCAGGATGAGGCCCAGACCCGCGCCGATCAGTGCAAGAAGGCCACCGCCGCCTACGATCAGGCGCTGCAGGCGCGCCGCATCTACACCACCGGCGCCGATGGTGAGCGCCAGTACATGTCCGATGCCGACGCGGACCAGATGCGCGTGACTCTGCGCCTCGCGATGCAGAGCGCCTGCGCAGACTCGCAGTAGCTCCGAGGCGCCCGCCGCGCACTGCGCTCAGTGCGGCCCTTCCGTGAATCGATCGAGTATGCTCGTGGCATGCGCATCGATTTCACCAAGATGCACGGACTCGGCAACGACTTTCTGGTGTTCGATCTGCCGCCCGGTGCAGCGCTGCCCACTGCCGCGCAGTGGCGCGCGCTGTCCGATCGCCACACTGGCGTCGGCTTCGACCAGGCGCTGGTGCTCGAGCCGCCGCGCCGCCAGGGCACCGACGCCTTCTACCGCGTGTTCAACGCCGACGGCGGCGAAGTCGAGCAGTGTGGCAACGGTGCGCGCTGCATCGCAGCGCTGCTGCACCGTCGCGGGCACCACGGCGGCGACACGCTGGCCATCGACTGCGCGGCCGGGCCGATGCGGGCCAGGGTGCTCTCGGAGGAACTCGTAGCGGTCGACCTGGGCGTACCCAACTTCGATCCCAAGTCCTTGCCCTTCGACGTGCCGGCCCAGAATGCCAGCTACACCATCAGCGCGGGCGGCGAGATCATCGAGATCGGCGCGGTGCAGATCGGCAATCCGCACGCGGTGCTGCGCGTCGAGGCCGTCGATAGCGCGCCGGTCGAGCGCATCGGCAATGCGCTTCAGTCCAACGCCCACTTCCCGCGCCAGGTCAACGTCGGTTTCATGCAGGTGCTCGACGGCGCGCACATCCGTCTGCGCGTCTACGAGCGCGGTGTGGGCGAGACCCTGGCCTGCGGCACCGGCGCCTGCGCGGCGGCAGTGGTCGGTCATCATCTCGGATTGCTCGGCAGCCACGTCGAGGTACATGTGACGGGCGGCATCTTGAGCGTACACTGGGGCGGACCGGGGCAGTCGGTATGGCTCACCGGTCCGGCGCAACGTGCCTTCGAGGGGCACGTGGAAATCTGAAGCCTTGGGCCAACGGGGGAGACACACCGAATGACGAGCAACCAGGTGCGCGGCATTCCAGCGGACACCAACGAGGAGCAGGTCGTCGCGCAGTACCTGCAGCACAACGTCGATTTCTTCGAGCGCCATCCGCAATTGCTGGCGCGCATGCGCCTGCAGCACCCACGCAATGCCTCGACGGTCTCGCTGATCGAGCGTCAGGTCGAAGTGCTGCGTGACAAGTACGAGGCGCAGGAGCAGAAGCTGGCCGAATTCGTGCGCGTCGCGCGCGCCAACAACCTGCTGGCCGAAAAAATCCACCGCTTCACGCGCCGCCTGCTCACCACGCGCAGCCGCGGCCAGGCCATCAACCAGATCGAGGCCAGCCTGCGCGAGGATTTCGACACCTTTCACGCCGTGCTGGTGCTGGCGGCGAGCCCCGAGCCGCTGCTGCCCGACGCCGAGCGCTTCGTACGTTCGGTATCCGCGGACGATCCCAATTACCGCAGCTTCGAGAGCCTGTTTGTCTCCGCCAAGCCGCGCTGCGGCCAGATCCGCGACAGTCAGCGCGAGTTCCTGTTCAATGCCGAGGCCATCAACATCGGCTCGGTGGCGCTGATCCCGCTCGGCGGCAATCCGGCGGCCGGCCTGCTGGCGCTGGGCAGCGTGGATCGCGATCGTTTCCATCCGGGCATGAGCATCGAATTCCTGGCGCGCATGGGAGAGCTCATCACCGACGCGCTGGCTCAACCCTGACCCGCAGGCTCGCGCGCACCCGCGATGACACCGGAGGCGGCGCAGTGGCTCGAACGCTTCGAGCGCTTCCTGGCCACGGAGCGGCGCCTGTCCGGCCATACCGTATCGGCCTACCGGCACGACCTGCGGATACTGCGGGACTGGTGCGCGCGTAACGGCATCGAGGACTGGTCCGTCCTGGATCATCAGCACGTGCGCAGCTTTGCCGCCCGCAGCCACGCGCGCGGCCTCAAGGGTCGCAGCATCCAACGCCGGCTCGCGGCGTTGCGCACCTTCTTCGGCTATCTGCAGCGCGAGGGCGCGATCAAGCGCAATCCCGCGCTCGACATACCGGCGCCCAAGGCCGCCAAGCATCTGCCGCAGACCCTCGACGTGGATCAGATGGCGCGCCTGCTGGATTTCAAGCCGGTCAATGCGCTCGAGAGCCGTGATCTGGCGCTCATGGAGCTGCTCTATTCGGGTGGGCTGCGGCTCTCGGAGCTGACGGGGCTGCGTCTCAAGGACCTGGATCTGGCCGCCGGCAGCGTGCGTGTGCTGGGCAAGGGTCGCAAGGAGCGCATCGCGCCGGTGGGCCGCAAGGCCGTGCAGGCGCTGCGACACTGGCTCGAGCAGCGCGCTCCGCTGAGCCGGCCCGAGTGCGACGCGCTGTTCATCGCCCGCGGTGGCGGCCCGTTGAGTGCCCGCGCCGTGCAGTTTCGGGTGGCCGCGCGTGCACGCGCGCAGGGCCTGCCGCAGCACGTGCATCCGCACCTGTTCCGGCACTCCTTCGCCACTCATCTGCTTGAATCCAGTCGCGATTTGCGCGGCGTGCAGGAGCTGCTGGGGCACGCCAACATCAGCACCACCCAGATCTACACCCATCTTGATTTCCAGCATCTTGCCCGCACATACGAGCAGGCCCATCCGCGCGCCAAACGCCGCAGTTGAACCCATCACATGAGCGAACACTTCGATCCCCATTCGACCACCATCCTCGCGGTACGCCGCGGCGGCGCGATTGCGCTCGGCGGCGACGGCCAGGTCACGCTGGGCAATACCGTCATGAAGGGCAACGCGCGCAAGGTGCGGCGCCTGTCCAACGGCAAGGTACTGGCCGGATTCGCCGGTGGCACGGCCGACGCCTTCACGCTGTTCGAGCGCTTCGAGGGCAAGCTCGAGAAATACGGCAATCTGACGCGCGCGGCGATCGAGCTCGCCAAGGACTGGCGCGCCGACCGTTATCTGCGCCGCCTCGAAGCGCTGCTGCTGGTGGGCGATCCGCAGAACCTGTTCGTCGTCTCGGGCAATGGCGACGTGATCGAGCCCGAGTACGCCGCCGTGGCCATCGGCTCGGGCGGTCCGTATGCTCAGGCCGCGGCCCGCGCCCTGACCGAGAACACCGAGCTGGATGCGCGCACCATCGTCGAGCGTGCCCTCGGCATCGCCGCCGACATCTGCATCTACACCAATCGCAATCTCGTGATCGAGGAACTGCGGCCATGACGCCGCAGGCCATCGTCCAGGAGCTCGACAAGCACATCATCGGGCAGGCCGCGGCCAAGCGTGCGGTGGCGATCGCCCTGCGCAACCGCTGGCGGCGCATGCAGGTGGATGAGCCGCTGCGCCAGGAGATCACGCCCAAGAACATCCTCATGATCGGTCCCACGGGCGTGGGCAAGACCGAGATCGCGCGCCGCCTGGCGCGCCTGGCCCAGGCCCCGTTCGTGAAGGTGGAAGCGACCAAGTTCACCGAGGTGGGCTACGTCGGACGCGAGGTTGACTCCATCATCAAGGAGCTGGCCGACGTGGCCGTCAAGATGACGCGCGAGCTCGAGCTCGCGCGCGTGCGCGACGGGGCACGCGATGCCGCCGTCGAGCGCGTGCTCGATGCCCTGCTGCCCAAGCCGCGCATGCTGGGTTTCTCCACCGACGAGCCCGCCCGCCCGCACGACGGCGACACCCGCTCGAAGCTGCGCGAGATGCTCCTGCGCGGCGAGATCGACGACCGCGAGGTCGAGATCGAAGTGCGTGCCCAGGGCATGGGCGTCGACATCATGGCGCCCCCTGGCATGGAGGAAATGCAGCAGCAGTTGCAGTCGGTGCTGTCCAACCTGGGCGGCAGTCGCATGCGCCCGCGCCGCGTCCGGGTGCGCGAGGCGCTCAAGCTCATGATCGAGGAGGAGGCCGGCAAGCTCATCAACGAGGACGAGCTCAAGGCACGCGCCCTGGCCAACGCCGAGCAGAACGGCATCGTGTTCATCGACGAGATCGACAAGATCGCGCGCCGGCAGGAGACCGTCGGCGCCGATGTGTCACGCGAGGGTGTGCAACGCGACCTGCTGCCGCTGGTGGAGGGCTGCAGCGTCAATACCAAGTACGGCTCGCTCAAGACCGACCACGTGCTGTTCATCGCCTCCGGCGCGTTTCACATGTCCAAGCCCGCCGATCTGATCCCGGAGCTGCAGGGCCGGTTCCCGATCCGCGTCGAGCTCGACTCGCTCAAGGTCGAGGACTTTGTGCGCATCCTGACCGAGCCCGATGCCTCGCTGACGGCGCAGTACCGCGCCCTGCTTGGCACCGAGCAGTTGCAGCTCGAGTTCGCCGAGGACGGCGTGCGGCGCATCGCCGAGATCGCGCATCAGGTCAATGAGCGCACCGAGAACATCGGCGCCCGCCGCCTGCACACCGTCATGGAGCGCCTGCTCGAATCGGTATCGTTCGAGGCCAGCGAGCGCGGCGTATCGGCGCTGCGCGTGGACGCGCAATACGTCGATGAGCACGTGGGGAATCTGGCGAAGGACGAGGACCTGAGCCGCTACATCCTTTAGCGGCGCTCGCCTTAGCGGCGCTCGCTCTAGCGAGCCTCGGCGGAAACTACATCCGCCGGCCGGCGCGGCTCACTTCTTGGACGCTCCAGGCTTGGCGGGCGTGCGCTTGCTGTCCGGATCCTTCGGCCGGCTCTTGCCGAACGAGCCGCGATAGATCTTGCCACGCCGGGTCTTGCGATCACCTTTGCCCACTTGCACGACTCCTCACGCAGCGCGCCGTTGCGGCGCGGGCGCAGTCTAGCAGAGCGCCGGGCCCGCTCAACGCCGGGCGCCGCCGAACAGCAACAGCGCGGCGCCGGCGACCACGGCGCCGACCGCGGCCCACTCGGGCACATCCACCGTGTGCTTCTTCGAGACGGACAGCTCCAGCGAGCCCACCTTCGCTTCCTGCGTGGCCTGCGTGTAGCTGAAATGATGGTAGACCAGCCCCAGCACGCCAGCGGCGATGAGCAGCACCGCCAGTATCCTCAATCCGCCCATGCCCTCTCCTCCCGGCCCGAGTACCTTCTCCGCCTGTTGCAGTGTAGCAGACGCGTCAGCCGTGTCTGATCCGAACTTCGGAGCGGCATCCGCAGCCCCGCACGGCGGCCGGATCGAGAATCGACAGCATCACTTTCGCACCACTGCAATTGCCAAAGGAGATGTATATGGCCACCCGCAGTCTGGAAGGATTGAAAGTCGCGCTGCTGGCAACGGACGGGTTCGAGCAATCCGAGCTGGTCGAGCCCCGCAAGGCGCTCGATGCCGCGGGCGCCGACACCGAGATCGTCTCGCCCAAGGCCGGCAAGGTGCGCGGCTGGAAAATGAAGGAGTGGGGCGATGAACTGCCGGTGGACCAGGGTCTCGATGCCGCCAATCCCAAGGACTACGACGCCCTGGTGCTGCCGGGCGGCGTCATCAATGCGGATGCGCTGCGCATGCAGCCCAAGGCCGTGGCCTTCGTCAAGGCCTTCTTCGACGCGGGCAAACCGGTCGGCGTGATCTGCCACGCCCCCTGGGCGCTGATCGAGGCCGGCGCTGCGCGCGGTCATCGCATGACCTCGTGGCCGTCCCTGCGGACCGACCTCGAGAACGCCGGCGCCACGTGGGTCGACGAGCAGGTGGTCGTGGACGGCAAGCTGGTTACGAGCCGCAAACCCGATGACTTGCCGGCCTTCAATCGCGAGATCACGCGGCTGTTCGGCCAGGCGCGAGCGCGCGAGGGCACGCGCCCGGTGTAGTCAGGCGCCGCCCTGCCGCAGGCGCCGCTCGACGCGGCTGCGCTGCACCAGTCCCCGCACGCTGGCGCGCTGCGCCGATTCGCTCTCCACCACCACGAGGTGGTGGACGCACGCGCCTTCGAAAATCTCGATCAGGTCGCTGACCGTCGATTGCTGCAGCATTTGCCAGTCGATGGCCGGCATGTCGGCGGCGCCCGTCATGACCTCCACCACCCGCCGGGCGGTGCCGCGACGGGCGTGCCGTATGTCCTCGACGGTGATCAGGCCCAGGACGGCCAGGTCGCGCACCACGAGAAAGGCCCTGACGCCCAGGCGGAACATGTCGTCGAGCGCGCGATCCAGATCGCAGTCCTCGGTTGCGGTCAGGGGTGGATCGCGCAGAAAGTCCGTCATGGCGCGCACGGCCGGATCGCTCGCGCGCAGGCGCTGCAGGTGCGTGCGATAACGTGTCGGCGCGCGCTCGGAGGCGCTGCGAGGTACGAGCAGATGGGATCCGTACACGTGAAGCTCCTTCTGTTGCGCTGCCTTCGAACTGACGGCGCGCACAAACTGAAGTTCCTCGCTGTCACCCCTAATTCACACTTCTAAATGTGACATCTAGTTAATGTGTACTCGATGTCGGCATCATTCATGATGCATCGTTCGTCGCCCGGCGAGCTGCGCTAATGTGCCGCGTCGCTCACGGTCTCGGCTCGATCCAGAAATGCGCTGACGATGGGATTGATCCACGCCGGCCGCCCCGAAAAGGTGCCGTGATCGGTGCCCGGAAGCACGCATAGCTCGGCCATCGGCAGGGCACGAAAGATCTGCAGCGTGTGCTCGAGCGTGATCGCGTCGCGATCGCCCGAAATCACCAGGACCGGCTTGTGGATCGTGGCCAGCAGCGCAGGACTGAGCTCCTGCGGTGTCGGCGAATTGAGCCAGAGCTCGGTAAGCTTGTCGCCCACGCTGGTAGGTCGCGGTCGGGCGCTGCGCGCCGCACCCAGGTCCGCGCGCTCCTCGGAGGTCAGCCCCTCGGGCGCGATGTTCACGCCACTGATCACCAGGCGCCGTACCAGGTCGGGATGGCGCACTGCCAGCATCAGCGCGAGGATGCCGCCGTCACTGAAGCCCACGACATCGACATTGCGCAGCCCGAGCTGCTGCAGCACCGCGGCGGTATCCTGCATCATGCGCGTATAGCTCAACGGTCCCGGCACGTCGGGCGTGTGGCCCTGTCCGACCTGGTCCGGAGCGATGATGCGGTGATGCAGCGAGAACGTCTGAATCTGCTGCTCGAAGGAATGCTCGCCCGAGTCCCCACCGCCGTGCAGCAGCACCAGCGTGGGACCGCTGCCGCGTACGGCGTAGTACATGCGGTGGCCGTGGATCTGCACCCAGTGCCAGTGATCGGGCTGCACCACCGCCGATGCCGTCACCGGCGCTACCGCCAGCAGCGCCAGCAGCGCCAGCACGCAGGCCCGCGGCTCGCGCACCCGGCTAGTGCGCACAGGCGGCAATGATGGCGTCGGCGAGTGCGCCATAGTCGTGGTCGAAGTGGTGGCCCCCGGGCTTGCGGATGATTTGAGCCCCGCGCGCTGCGGGCGTCGTGCACAGACTCTCGTTGGCCTCATTCTCACCATAAACGCACTGCAGCCGATCGGTTGACATGCGCTCGAGCTCGGGCGCGATGGGAGTCGTGGCATCGGCCTGGCGGTGAAACCAGCCGGAGGGATCGACCTCGAACGCCGTGTAGCGCTCCGGCGCCAGCAGCGTGACGAGCCTGACATCGGCGCGCAGCGCGGGCGGCAGTCGATTGACCAGAAACGGCAGCACGTCGGCGCCGAAGGAGAAGCCTATCAGCACCGTTTGCTTGAGACCCCAGCGCCGCTGGTAGTGCTCGATGATGCGCGCCAGATCGGCCGCGGCTTTCGCCGGCGGCTTGGTGCGCCAGTAGTAGCGCAGCACATCGACTCCAACCACATTCATGCCCTTGGAGGCCAGTATGTCGGCCAGGCTGCGGTCCAGATCGCGCCAGCCACCGTCACCCGAGTACAGCACCGCGAATACCCTCTGGCTGCGCTCTGCCGCCATCACCTCCACCAGCGGCAGATCGCCCACGCCGCTGCGGCGCTGCTCCTGCTCGATGTCCGACAGGGCCGCCGCATACGCGCTGTGCAGCGGCGCCGTCGGCGACAGCGCCGGCGCCACCGCGCGCGAGCGGGCCAGAACTTCCGCCACGAAGGCGCGCGACGCCGCGCCCGCCTGGTCATCAAGCAAGAGCCGTGCCGGGACATAGCTACTGAGGGCCTCGGCCTTGAACTGCTCGCCCGCGGCGTCACTGAGCTCCACCGCGTGATCGCACGGCGGCACGTGCAGGGCCAGGCGCGGCTCGGGATCGAGCATCACGGCGGCACCGAACGTTGACGGTGGCGCTCCGAGCTGCGCCAGATACACGAGGGTGGCGCCGGGACCGCGCCCGAGCAGCGCGGGTTCGTAGAAGCGGCGCGTGCCGGTGGCAATCTGCTGCTCGCGGCTGTAGTCATCGAGCAGCCCGGGCATGAACAGGCACCCCTGTGTGATCCGGTTCAGCCGCTGCACCAGCCGCGGGGCGTCGATGGCCGTGACGTAATTGCCCCGGGCGGCATAGAGCAGCGCGGTGAGCTCATCGGCGCGCGTCCAGCCCTCCGCGCCGGACAGCACGTAGACGAATCCGCGCTCGCGCAGCCAGGCCGGGAACACCTGTACGCGGCCGAGCTCTCCAGTCTCGACCCAGCGCGGCCAGCTGCGCCGCGCCCCGAAGCTCAACGCCGCCAGCAGCACGGCCAGCAGGGTCAGGGAAATGATGCTCTTGGTGTGACGCACGTGTGCAGTGTGGCATCCCCGGACCGGCGCCGCGGCATTGGCGCGCGGCGGGGACGCTCAGCGATAGCGCGCGAGGATACGCTCGAGGGCCGCGTCGTCCGGCCGCAGCCGCTCGTAGGGCAACTGATTCAGCGGCGTATCGGGCGTCGCGTTCTGGGCGTGGAACTCGGGTTGGCCGGCGGCGATGTACAGCAGCCCGGTCAGGTACTCGTGCTGGCGCATGCGCTGCTGGATCAGCTCGAGCGCCACGCCGCGGTCGGTCGGATCGTAGTGCGCGTCGAGCTTGCGCAGCAGGAGCCGGCTGCCATCGTGCATGGTCACGGGCAGCGACTCGCCTTCGCCGTAGCTCACGGCGATCGGCGCCGCCGGCACCACGAAGTCGGCATGCACGACCTCCTCGTAGTGCTCGCGCGTATAGGCGTAGCTGCGCGTGCTGCCCTCGTGATCGTTGAAGGTAACGCAGGGGGAGAGAACATCGATCAGCGCGAAGCCGTCGTGATGCATCGCCGCCCGGATCAGTGGCACGAGCTGCGCCTTGTCGCCCGAGAAGCTGCGCGCCACGAACGTCGCACCGAGCGTGATCGCGAGCTGCACCGGATCGATGGGCGGCTGCGTGTTGGCCTCGCCCTTCTTGGCCTGCGAGCCGAGATCGGCCGAGGCCGAGAACTGGCCCTTGGTCAGTCCATACACGCCGTTGTTCTCGATGATGTACACCATCCGGAGATTGCGGCGGATGGCGTGGCAGAACTGGCCGAGGCCGATCGAGAGCGTGTCGCCGTCACCGGAGACCCCGACGTACAGCAGCCTGCGGTTGGCCGCGTTGGCGCCGGTGGCGATCGAGGGCATGCGACCGTGCACCGAATTGAAGCCGTGCCCGCCGCCGACGAAGTACGCCGTGGTCTTGGAGGAGCAGCCGATCCCCGAGAGCTTGACCACGTTCTTCGGCTCGACGGCGTCGGCCCAGCAGGCCTCGACCAGCGCGGCGGTGACCGAGTCATGGCCGCAACCCGCGCACAGCGTCGAGTTCGCGCCTTCGTAGTCGCGACGGGTCAGGCCGAGTGCGTTGCGCGGCAGCTGCGGATGCGCCACCTTGGGCTTGCTCATGAAAGTCATGGGTTGCTCTCCACGCGCTTCAGACCACGCGCTTGGCCAGGGGCCGCTGCGGCACCACCACCGACATCACGCCGTCGAACACGTAGCTGGCCGGAATGGGCATGCCGTTGTAATGCAGGATCGAGCGCAGACGCGTCTTCTCGATACCGGTCTCCATGATCAGCAGCGAGCGCAGTTGCGCATCGCGGTTCTGCTCCACCACGAAGATGAGCCGGTGCGACTGCAGGAACTGCTCGACATCCTCGCCGAACGGGAACGCGCGCACGCGCATGTAGTCGGCGTGTATGCCGTTGGCGCGCAGCCGCTGCTGTGCCTCGTGCACCGCGCCGTCGCCGCTGCCGAGCGAGACGATCGCGATGTCGGTGCTCTGCTGCGCGCGCTGGATCACCGCCTTGGGGACCAGCCGTGCCGCCGTCATCCACTTCTTGCGCAGCCGGTCGACGACGAACTGGTAATCCTTGGAATCCTCGGTGTACGCGCCGTACTGGTTGTGGCCCGAACCGCGCGTGAAATAGGCGCCGCGGGCGTCGATGCCGGGCAGCGTGCGCTGTGCGATGCCGTCGTGATCGTGGTCGTAGTAGCGCCAGAAGCGATCGAGCCGGGCGATCTGCTCGGCGCTGAGCAGCTTGCCGCGATCGGGCCGGTAGCTCTCGTCCCACTTGAACTCCGGACACATCCAGTCGTTCATGCCGATGTCGAGGTCCGAGAGCACCAGCACCGGCGTCTGCAGCCGGTCGGCCAGATCGAAGGCCGTGACGGCGAATTCGAAGCACTCCTCCGGATTGGCCGGATACAGACACACCTGTCGGGTGTCGCCGTGCGAGGCATAGGCCGCCGATTGCAGATCGCCCTGCTGCGTGCGCGTCGGCATGCCGGTGGAGGGGCCGACCCGCTGAATGTCGAACACCACGCATGGCACCTCGGCGTAGTAGCCCAGCCCGAGGAATTCCTGCATCAGCGACAGTCCCGGGCCGGAGGTCGCCGTGAAGGCGCGCGCGCCGTTCCAGTTGGCGCCGATGACCATGCCGATCGCGGCCAGCTCGTCCTCGGCCTGGATCATGATGTAGTTCTTGCGCCCCGTGACCGCATCGACGCGCAGCGACTCGCAGAAGCCCTTGAAGGCATCCATGAGCGAGGTCGAAGGAGTGATCGGATACCACGCGCCAACCGTGGCACCGGCGTACACGCACCCGAGAGCCGCCGCGGTGTTGCCGTCGATCACGATGTGCCCGCCGGTCGCCTCCATCTTCTGCACCCGCAGCGGCAGCGGACAGGAAACATTCGCCTGCGCGTAGTCGTAGCCGAGCTGGATGGCCTTCATGTTGGCCTCCACCAGCGCGGGCTTGCGGCCGTAGGTCTGCGCCAGGAGCGCGCGGATGATCTCGAGGTCCAGCTCGCACAGCGCCGCGAGCACGCCGGCGTAGCAGATGTTCTTCATCAGGATGCGGGTGCGCACGCCCTCGAAATTCTCGTTGCACAGGCGCGCCAGCGGCACGCCGATCACCGTGATGTCATCGCGCTTGAGGAGCGCCGGGCGCGGCCAGGTGGAGTCGTACAGGAAGTAGCCGCCCGAGGTCACTTCCTGCAGGTCGCGCGCGTAGCTCTCGGGATTGAGCGCCAGCATCAGATCGACGCGGCCCTCGCGGGCACGGTGGCCCTCGCGCGTGATCCGGATCTCATACCACGTCGGCAACCCCTGGATGTTGGACGGAAAGTAATTCTTGCCGACCACCGGCACGCCGCTGCGAAAGATGGCCTTCATGAGCAGGCCGTTGGCGCTGGCCGAGCCGGTACCGTTGACGGTGGCGATCTTGACGACGAAATCGTTTACGCGATCTTGCGCTTTGCGCTCCGGCATGCCGGACCCCCGTCGGCCGCCTGCGGCCAGTGGATCGTCGATTTCTGCATGTCCCATGCGGCGGTGGGACAGCGCTCGGCGCACAGGCCGCAGTGCACGCACAGGTTCTCGTCCTTGACCATGACGCGCCCGGTCTGCGGCAGCGGAGCGGAGTGGAACAGCGGCTGCGTGGGCTCGAGCGCCGGCGCGCGCAGTCTGGTGCGCAGCTCGGCCTCGGTGCCTGCCGGCGTGAGGGTGAGGCAGTCGACCGGACAGATATCGATGCAGGCATCGCATTCGATGCACAGCCGGGCTTCGAATACGGTCTGAACGTCGCAGTTGAGGCAGCGCGCGGCCTCCTGCGCGGCCTGCTCGGCCGTGAAGCCGAGTTCGACCTCGATGTTGAGCTTCTTGAAGCGCTCGGTCAGAGAGACATGCGGCATGAGCCGCCGCTCGAGCGGCGCATAGTCGTTCTTGTACGACCATTCGTGCATGCCCATCTTGCGGCTCGAGAGCCCGACCGCGCTCGCCGGGCGCTCGCCCACGGGCTCGCCCTGACTGTAGCGGTGGATGGACAGGGCGGCCTGGTGGCCATGCTCCACCGCCCAGATGATGTTCTTCGGTCCCTGCGCGGCATCGCCGCCGAAGAACACGCCGGGCCGCGTCGATTGATAGGTGTGCGCATCCACCAGCGGGCGGTCGGCGGCATCGAAGCGCACGCCCAGGTCGCGCTCGATCCACGGGAACGCATTCTCCTGGCCGATGGCCAGGATCACGTCATCACACGGGATGACCACCTGCCCGGCCACGCGCTCGCTGCGGATCGCGCCGCCCTCGAGCTCGTATTCCATGCGCTCGAAGAGCATGCCGGTGAGACGGCCGGACTCGATCACGAAAGCCCGCGGCGCGTGGTTGACGATGATCTCGACGTTCTCCTCCTCGGCGTCCTCGAGCTCCCAGCCCGAGGCCTTGAAGAAGCCGCGCGGCTTGCGCGCCATGACCTTGACGCTGCGGGCACCCAGGCGCAGCGACGTGCGGCAGCAATCCATGGCCGTGTTGCCCACGCCGATGATCAGCACGCGCTCGCCGATCGAGCCCACGTGACCGAAAGCCACCGATTCGAGCCAGGCGATACCGATATGAATGCGATCCGAGTCGCGCCGGCCGGGCAGATCGAGCTCCTTGCCGCGGGGCGCGCCCGAGCCCACGAACACCGCGTCGTAGCCGCCGCGCTCGAGCAGCGCGCGCAGGCTGCGCACCGGGCTGTCGAGCTCGAGCCGCACGCCGATCCCGAGGATCATGCCGATCTCCTCATCGAGCACGGCCTGCGGCAGGCGGAACGAGGGGATGTTGCTGCGCATGAGCCCACCCGGCGCAGCGTTCTGCTCGAGGATGGTGATCTCGTAACCGAGCGGGGCCAGGTCGTTGGCCACGGTCAGGGAGGCCGGGCCGGCGCCAATGCAGACGATGCGCCGGCCGTTGCCCTGCGCCGGCGCCCGCGGCAGGCGGCCCGTGAGCTCGCCCTTGAGATCCGCGGCCACGCGCTTGAGGCGGCAGATCGCCACGGGTTTGTTCTCGACCCGGCTGCGACGGCACGCCGGCTCGCACGGGCGGTCGCACACGCGCCCGAGGATGCCGGGGAATACGTTGGAGTCGCGATTGAGCAGGTAAGCGTCGGTGTATCGACCCTGCGCGATGAGCCTGATGTACTCCGGTACGTCGGTGTGCGCGGGGCAGGCCCACTGACAATCCACGACGCGGTGGTAATAATCCGGTTGCGTGGTGTCGGTCGCCGCGGGCGTATCGGTCACTGAGGCTGAGTCGCCGCTCATCTGAGCGCCTTGTATAGCAAATCGACCGCCGGGATGCGAGCACTGCCCATGCCTGAAAATACGCCGATCACCGCCACGGAAATCAAATTGCGCACACGCTCGCGGCTGCTGGAAGTGGCCTTCGCCGACGGCAGCCGCTTCGAGCTGCCCTTCGAATACCTGCGCGTACATTCACCGTCGGCGGAGGTGCGCGGCCACGGCGATGCCGACATGGTGCTGGTGCTGGGCAAGGAAAATGTCGCCGTCACGGCGGTCGAGCCCATCGGTCATTACGCGGTGCGCCTGGTGTTCGACGACGGGCACGGCACCGGTCTCTACACCTGGCAGTACCTGCATGAGCTCGGCGCGCAGCGCGCGGCCAAATGGTCGGAATATCTCGCGCGCCGCGCGCGCGCGCAGGGGCAGCCCCCGCAGGACCGCTGAGAAGTCGTCGTATCGCCCGCGACGCGGCGCGCGCCTGCATTGGGTTTTTCGTCGATCCAAAAAAGAAAGGCCGGGCGAATTCACCCGGCCAAATCTTCACAAGACCCCCACTCGGTTGCGCCTTTTGGGCCACAACCGGGACGGGATTCTGGGCGAAACATTGGCGAATTACCAGCATTTTCGTCGGTCCGAGGCACCACGCAGGCGTTGAGCTCCCGCAACAGATTCAGTTGATAAGGGACGGATTCAGTCCCTTTAGCGCGCAAGTATCGCGCGTGCATACAATCTCGGCGCTGTAATTGCAGGCGCGGCCACCGGGCGGCAGCCAGGCAACATAATAGAATGGCTGCCTGGACCGCAGGGAACCCGCATGACCGACAATTCCGGTGATCGTGTCGATTTCGGCTTCGAGAAGGTGTCGCGCCGGGACAAGGCGCGCCGCGTCCGGGGCGTGTTCGATTCCGTCGCCGACCGCTACGACCTCATGAACGACCTCATGTCCGGCGGGGCGCACCGGCTCTGGAAGCAGTTTACGCTGTCGCTGACCGGCATCCGGACCGGCGCTCGCGCGCTCGACATCGCCGGGGGCACCGGCGACCTCGCGACCGGGCTGGCACGGCAGGTGGGCCGCTCCGGCCTCGTCGTGCTGGCCGACATCAACGGCCGCATGCTGCAGCACGGGCGCGATCGGCTGATCAATCGCGGCCTGGCAACCGGCATCGAGTACGTGCAGAGCGATGCCGAGCGGCTGCCGTTCGCCGACGCCAGCTTCGATTGCATCACCATGGGATTCGGCCTGCGCAACGTCACCGACAAGGCCGCCGCGCTCGCCTCCATGCAGCGCGTGCTCAAGCCCGGGGGACAGCTGCTGGTGCTCGAGTTCTCCCGGCCCGTGGTGCCCGCGCTGAGCCGGCTCTACGACGTCTACTCGTTCAACGTGCTGCCATGGCTCGGACGCGTGGTGGCGGGCGATGCCGACAGCTACCGCTACCTGGCCGAATCGATCCGGCGCCATCCGGACCAGGAGACGCTGCTCGGGATGATGCAGGCCGCGGGCCTCGAGGCCTGCCGCTACCACAACCTCATGGGCGGGGTCGTGGCCCTGCATCGCGGCTACCGGACCTGAGGATGACTGCGCTCACTGCGTCCCTGATCGAGCGCGTGCTGGACCGCGGCGTGGCACGCGCCCGGACCGACTCCCCGCGCGCGCGCGCGCTGCTCGAGGCGCTCACCGGCCGGCGCCTCACGCTCGAGGTGCAGGGCACGCCCTGGCGGCTGACGCTCGAAGCCAGCGGCACCGCGCTGCGCGCCGTTGAGCTGCGCGAGGGCGAGGCGGCCGATGCCACCATCCGCGGCGCACCGCTGTCGCTGCTGGCGCTGGGCTCGGCGGACGCGGAGGCGGTGATACGGCGCGGCGACGTGCGCATCGAGGGCGACGGCGAGACGGCCGAGCAGTTCCGCGAGCTCGCCGGGCTGCTCAAGCCCGATCTGGAACAGCTCCTGGCGACCCCGCTCGGTCGCAGCGGCGCCCACCTGATGATGCGCGGCCTGCGCGGGGCGGGCGCCTGGACGCGCGCGGCCGCGCGGACCTCGCTGCACAACATCGCCGAGTATCTGGCGCACGAGAGCCGCGATCTCGTGTCCCGGGCCGAGGCCGAGCACGTGTTGCGTGGCGTGGACGAGCTGCGCGAGCAGCTCGATCGGATCGAGGCGCGCATGGCGCGGCTGGAGCAGATGCTGCCGCCGGCCGGCGGCGGAGAGCAGGCTTGACGCGACTGCGGGTGCTGCGGCGGCTGATCGACATCCAACGCGTGCTGGTCCGGCACGGCCTGGATGACCTCGTGGCCGCGACTCACCTGTACCGGCCACTGCGCTTCGTCTACTTCGTTTCTCCATGGACCTGGTTCCAGCGCCGGCTGCGACTCACGCGCGCCGAGCGCCTGCGCCTCGCGCTCGAGGAACTCGGGCCCATCTTCGTCAAGTTCGGCCAGGCCCTGTCCACGCGGCGCGATCTGCTGCCCGATGACATCGCCGATGAGCTGGCGCGCCTGCAGGACAAGGTGCCCCCGTTTCCGGGCGAGGTCGCGCGCGCCACCATCGAGCGCGCCTATGGCGTGCCGCTCGATACGCGCCTGCAGAACTTCGAGCTCGTGCCGCTGGCGGCGGCCTCGATCGCGCAGGTGCACGCGGCGCAACTGCCCGACGGGCGGGAAGTCATCGTCAAGGTGCTGCGTCCGGGCATGAAGGCCATGATCGCGCTCGACCTCGCGGTGATGTATGCCATCGCCGGCATGGCCGAGCGCTGGTGGGCCGAGAGCCGCCGTCTCAAGCCGCGCGAGATCGTGCGCGAATACGAGAAGACCATCCTCGATGAGCTCGATCTCATGCGCGAGGCCGCCAATGCGTCGCAGCTCAGGCGCAACTTTGCCGGCTCGGCGCTGCTGTACGTCCCCGAGGTGTACTGGGACTACTGCCGCGCGGAGGTGCTGGTGATGGAGCGCATCCACGGCACGCCGATCGGCGATATCGCGCAGCTGCGCGAGCAGGGCACCGACTTCAAGCGCCTGGCGGAGAACGGCGTGGAGATCTTCTTCACGCAGGTGTTCCGCCACAATTTCTTTCACGCCGACATGCACCCGGGCAATATCTTCGTACTGCTCGACAACCCGGCGCAGCCGCGCTACGCCGCGGTCGATTTCGGCATCGTCGGCACGCTCGATCTGCGCGACCAGAGCTATCTGGCCGAGAACTTCCTGGCCGTGTTCAATCGCGACTACCGCCGCGTGGCGACGCTGCACGTGCAGTCCGGCTGGGTGCCCCCGGACACGCGCGTCGACGAAATGGAGTCGGCGGTGCGTACGATCTGCGAGCCCATCTTCGATCGTCCGCTGGTGGAGATCTCCTTCGGCACGGTGCTGCTGCGACTGTTCGAGGCGCTGCGGCGCTTCAACGGCCAGATCCAGCCGCAGCTGCTGCTGCTGCAGAAGACACTGCTCAACGTCGAGGGGCTGGGCCGCCAGCTCTATCCCGAGCTCGACATCTGGCAGACGGCGAGCCCGGTCCTGCGCCGCTGGATGCGCGATCGCTCGAGCCCCCGCAATGCGCTGCGCGAGCTGCGGCGCGGCTGGCCCGATGCGCTCGAGATCATGAAGGCGCTGCCGCCGCTGGCCAAGCGCCTGGTCGAACACGCGCAGGATGGCGAGCTGCGCGTGGCGATCGATGCCCACGAGCTCGAGCGGCTGCGCCGGGAACTGACCACGCAGCTCAGGCACAGCGACCGCATCCTGATCGGCGCCGCCCTCATGCTCGGCGGCGTGCTGTGGCTGGGACTTGGGCTCCAGCCGCGGCTGGCGGGCGTGGCCGTGGCCGCCCTCGGCCTGATCCTCTGGCTCGCGGTCTGGGTGGTTCGCAGCCGCTAGGCCGCGATGCGCCCGGCGGCGCGGCGGCGCAGTACCTCGACCGAGGCCAGCAGGTCCAGCGGCGAGATGCTCGAGCGTCCGGCGCTGTACTTGAGCAGCGCACGGCGATGCAGCGCCTCATCGACGATGACCACGAAGCGCCCCGGCATGCGCAGCAGATCCTCGCGCAGGCCGCGCGCCACCGGCTCCGCGCTCCCGAGCCGCAGCAGGGAGCGGTCCTCGAGCAGCGCGCTCACCCAGCTCGCATCGAGCGCGGCCGGGGCGTTCTGGCACGCCAGGGGCCGCACGCCGCGCGCGCAGAACTCGTCGCGCAGAATCGACAGCCAGCGGTCGACTTCGAGCCCGTGGTATTGAAAATCGGCCGGGTGCGAGAACAGCATCGCCCAGTCGCCGTGCAGCCAGTCGCGCAACGCCGTCCCGGTCTCGCCAGTCACCCACAGTGTCGCCATGGTCCTCTCCTCGGCTTGCCGAGCATGTCCTCGGTCAGGCGGAAGTCTAGGCAGGGTGCGATGACAAAGCAGTCGCGGCGCAGTGACATCGGGGTCACCGATCGGGCTTGAGCTCGATCCAGGTCGCGCCGGCGCGGGCGCAGAGCTGGTTGTCCTCGTCGAACAGCGCGGTGCCGACCTCGTACTTGCGCCCGCCGCTGCGGATCTTCCAGCCGATCACCACGCACGGCTCCTCGATGTGCACGCAGCGATCGATATGCACCGTGAACTCCCCGAGCAACATGGGCACCAGCTCCGCGCGCGCCGCGCAGGCGCCGGGACAATCGAGCGCCGCACTGATGAATTCGGGCCGCACCTTGCCCGCGCCATCCGACAGCGCCGCGTCGGGCACCCAGGGCGCCGCCACCAGCTCGCCGGGGCCGCGCCGGCCCGCAAAGATGCGCAGCCCATCGCCGCGGCTGCGCTCGGTGCCGCACACGAAGCAGCCCGGATAGGGGTGGCCTGCGAAGCCGACGAAGTGGCGCGAGAGCTCGAGCGCCTCGAGGTAGCTCGGGGCCGCGGGCGCCTCGAGCTCGAAGTCCGTGGGAGAGCCGCGCGCCAGCACCGCCTGCGCCTGCCTGAGCTCCAGGCTGCCGTCGCCGCGCAGCTCCAGCTCGAGCGGCACCGCCACCGGGATGGGCCGCTCGAGCCGGATGCGCAGCCGCGCCGTCGAATGCTGCGCCATCAGCCCGGCCGCATAGCCGCCGTTGGCGCAGCCCGGGGGCCCGCAGAACCGAGAGTCGACCGACAGGCTGGTCATGGCATCCTCGCTGCCTGCTGCGCAGCACGAGCGCGCTGCGCGGCACGGTAACGCTGCGCGAGCTGCCACAGCAACCACCCGCTCCCGCTGGCCGCCAGCGAACAGCCGGCGATGCGCCGCATGGAAGCGGCCAGCATCGGCGCCACGAATCCCATGGTCACGGTGGCGATGAGCAGGCTGAAGAAGGACTGCATCGACGAGGCCGAGCCGCGCGCGTGCGGAAACAGGTCCAGGATGCGCAGCGTGAGGATGGGGTACATGAGTTGCAGGCCGAGCCCGATGGCCGCGAGCAGGAGCTGCTGCAGGTAGATCGGCGGCGACGGGCCGCTGAACTGCAGCAGCAGCATCAGCGAGGTCACGGCGAACAGCAGCCGGAACCCGATGCGCGCCTGGCGGTTCGGGGCCACGCGGCCGGCCAGCCGCCCCGACATCACGGCGCCGAGGGTGTAGCCGCAGATGATGGGCAGCGCGAGCGCCGCGAACATGGTCTCATCCAGCCCCCAATGGTCGAGCACGATGGCCGGCGCCGAGCCCACGTAGACGTTCAGCGCGATGAAGCACAGGCCGCTCGCGAGCGCGAGCCGCACGAACTCGCCATGGCCGAGCACGGCAAGGTTGTGGCGCACCAGCCGCCCGATGTGCAGCGGTATGCGCCGTTCCGGCGGACAGGTCTCGGGCAGGCGATACGCCGTGTACACCAGCAGCGTCGCGCCCAGCACGGCCATGCTGCCGAACACCGCGCGCCAGCCCAGCAGCGCGTGTACCCAGCCGCCGATGATGGGTGCGGCCGCGGGCCCGAGCCCGAAGATCATCGTGATCATGCTCATGAGGCGCTGGGCTTCGGCACCCTCATAGTGATCGCGCACGATCGCGCGGCCGATGATCTGCCCGGCACCGGCGACTAGCCCCTGCAGCGCGCGGCACACCAGCAGCATCGGATAGTTGGCCGCCGCCGCGCATCCGATCGAGGCGGCGGTGTAGACCGCGAGGGCCACCAGTACCGGGCGGCGGCGGCCGATCGCGTCCGACAGTGACCCATGCAGCACCGAGGCCAGCGCGTACGCCAGCATGTACACCGTCAGGGTCTGCTGTGCCTGCAGGCTCGAGAGATGAAACTGCTGCGAGATGGCACGCAGCGCCGGGAAGAACGCATCGATCGAGAACGCGCCGACGGTGGAGAGCAGGCCGAGCAGCACCGACACGGGCGCCGCGGCGCCCGACTTCATCGGCGCGGCGGCCGCAGCGCCGCGAGCCACTGCTGGGGCGATTCGCCTCGCTCCAGTACCTCCACCAGCGCCGAGCCGACGATGACCCCATCGACCTGTCCGCGCAGTCGCTCCACCTGCTCACGGCTGCGGATGCCGAAGCCCGCGCACACCGGCACGGTCGCAGCGGCGCGCACGCGCTCGAGGTAGGCGGCGATATCCTCCGTTGACGCCGCGTTGCGGCCGGTGGTACCCGTCATGGTGACGGCGTAGACGAAACCCTGGCTGGCCGCCGCGAGCTTCGCCAGGCGCTCGCCGCCGGTGACCGGCGTGACCATCTGCACCAGCGCCAGCTCGTGCGGTGCGAGCACCGCGCGCAGCTCCTCGCTCTCCTCGAACGGCAGATCCGGCACGATGAAGCCGCACACGCCGGCGCCGGCGGCGCGGCGCGCCAGCCGGTCGAGACCGAACGCCAGCAGCGGATTGAGGTAGCTCATGAGCAGCAACGGCGGCTTCACGGCCGGCATGAGCTGCAGTTCCTCGAGTATCCAGGTCAGTGTCACGCCGGCGCGCAATGCCGCCTCGCTCGAGCGCTGAATGGTGACGCCGTCGGCCATGGGATCGGAGAACGGCACGCCGATCTCGACCACGTCGGCCTCGAGCGCGACGGCGTGCACGTGCTCACGGAATTGCGCGCGGCTCGGATAGCCCGCGGTCAGGAACGCGACCAGTGCCGGCTGGCCCTGCTTGGCCGCGCCGCGCAGCGCGGTGACGATGCGCTCGATCGGCGTCCGGGCCACTCGCCCGCCCGCGCTCACGGCGCGGTCCCGGCGGGCGCGAGCAGCTCGCGCGTCAAGGTCGACATGTCCTTGTCGCCGCGGCCGGACAGGCCGATCAGTATGCGCGCGCCGGGGTGCGACGCCGCCCAGCGGCGCGCGCCCGCCAGCGCGTGCGCGCTCTCGATCGCCGGCAGGATGCCTTCGCATTCACAGCACTCGCGCACCGCCTCGAGCGCCTCCTCATCACTCGCGGCCTCGTAGCGCACGCGTCCGATGGCGAGCAGCAGGGCATGCTCGGGACCCACCCCGGGATAGTCCAGGCCCGCCGACACCGAATGGGTCTCCTGGATCTGCCCGTCCTCGTTCTGCAGCAGCATCGAATAGCTGCCGTGCAGGACCCCGGGGCGGCCGCCGCCGAGCGTCGCGGCATTGTCGCCGAGCGTCGTGCCGCGGCCTCCGGCCTCGACGCCCAGGATCTCGACGCTGGCATCGGCCAGAAAGGGGTGGAACAGTCCGATGGCGTTGGAGCCGCCGCCGACGCAGGCCACGACCACATCGGGCAGCCCGCCGGCGCGCTCGAACATCTGCGCGCGCGCCTCGCGGCCGATGACCGCTTGCAGTTCGCGCACCAGGAACGGATAGGGATGGCCTCCCACCGCCGACCCGAGCAGATAGTAGGTGCCGTTCGGGTCGCTGACCCAGTCGCGCAGCGCCTCATCGATGGCCGCGCGCAGCGTGCGATCGCCGCTCGTGACCGGCACGACCTTGGCCCCGAGCAGCTTCATGCGCCCGACGTTGGGTGCCTGACGCTCCATGTCGACCTCGCCCATGTACACGGTGCATGGCAGGCCCACGCGCGCGCAGGCCGCGGCGCTGGCCACGCCATGCTGGCCGGCACCGGTCTCGGCCACGATGCGGCGCGCGCCCAGGCGACGCGCCAGCAGCGCCTGGCCGATCGCGTTGTTGATCTTGTGCGCGCCGGTGTGCGCGAGATCCTCGCGCTTGAGCCAGACCTTGGCCGCCCAGCGCTTGGACAGGTGCGGCGCCGGCGACAGCGCGGTGGGGCGTCCGACCCAGTCGCGCAGCTCGTGCTCGAGCTCGGCCTGGAACTTCGCATCCGCGAGCCAGCGGCGCACGCCGCGCTCGAGGCGTTCGTGCGCCGGAACGAGGGTCTCGGGCACGTAGCGGCCGCCAAACGGGCCGTAGCGCCCGCGCTCGTCCGGAAAGCGCCCCGCCAGCAGGGCCGCGAGCGCAGTGGCGCGCTCAACTTCGGTTTCGATTGAACTCATGCTCCATCCCTGCAAATGCCGCGCGTGCGGCCTGAACGAATTCCACGATCTTCTGCGGGCTCTTGTGCCCCGGCGCCGACTCGACACCGGTGGACACGTCCACCCCGAACGGCCGTACCGCGCCGATCGCCGCGGCGACGTTGTGCGCATCGAGGCCGCCCGCAAGTATCACCTGGCTGGCGGCGGCCAGCCGCGCGGCCTGCTGCCAATCCGCGGCCGACCCGCTGCCGCTGCGCGCCCCCTCGTACAGCAGCCGCCCCGGCATCGCCCCGCCCGGCATGGTCCCGCCGCGCACGACGGGCAGCAGCTGCAGGCTCGAGGGCAGGCGCAGTTCGGCAAGATCTTCCAGGTCGGTCTGCAGCGCATCGGGAGCGAACACCTGCAGGATCCGATCGAGCAGTGTCTGGGCAGGATGCAGCGTGACCGCGATGCAGCTCACCCGCCCGCGCGCCGGCGCGGCCAACTGTGCCGCCCGCTCCGGCTCGAGCCGTCGGCTCGAGGGGGCGAACACGAAGCCGATGGCATCCACGCGCGCGTTCACGGCCGTCTCCACCGCCTGCTCGCTGGTCATGCCGCAGATCTTTATCCACATGAGTGTGCCTGCCGACCTGCCGCCAGCAGTGCGCGCGCCAGCTCCACGCGGTCGTGCGCGCGCATGAGCGCGCTGCCCACCAGCGCGACATCGTAGCCGGCGGCCGCCAGCCGCGCCGCATCGGCCGCGCTCTCGACGCCGCTCTCGGCCACGCGCGGCACGCCCGCAGGAAGGCCCGGGGCCAGGGCCTCGAGCCGGCCGGGCACCACCTGCAACGAGCTCAGATCGCGGCAGTTCACGCCCACGAGCAGCCGCGCACGGCCGCCGTGCGAGCGCACCAGCTCTGCGGCCAGCTGCAGGTCCTGCTCATCGAAGGCCTCGAGCAGTGCGAACAGCCCGAGCTCGGCGGCGGCCTCCAGCAGCGCCACGGTGTGCGAGCGCTCGAGCATGCGCAGGATCACGAGCACGCCGCCGGCGCCCGCGACGCGTGCCTCGTACACCTGGTACGGATCGACCAGGAAATCCTTGCGCATGACCGGAACGCGGCGCGCGAGCGCGCGCGCGACCAGCTCGAGGTGAGCGAGTTCGCCGTCGAAGCGCGTCGGCTCGGTCAGCACCGAGATCGCCGCGGCGCCGGCCGCGGCATAGTCGCCGGCGCGGGCGGCAATGTCCTCTCCGCCGGCGAAGGGCCCGGCGGCGGGCGAGCGCAGCTTGACCTCGGCGATCAGATCGAAGCCCTGCTTCGAGAGCGCCAGGACCGGGGCGGCCGGTGCCGCGTGCGCCAGCGCCCGCAGCTTGGCATCGGCGCACTGGGCGCGCGCGCGCGCCACGCGCGCGCGGCTCGACTGCGCCATGGAGGTGAGAAAATCCGCGCTCATGCGGTGCGCGCGCGGCGCGCCTCATCGGCCCCGAACCTCTCCAGGCGTGCGAGTAGCTCGCGCGCCGCGCCGCTGTCGATGGCCTGGGCGGCCCGGGCGAGCGCCGCGCGCGGCGCACTCTCGCGCCCGCTGACCTCCAGCGCGAGCGCGGCGCCGAGCAGCAGCGCATCACGATGCGCATCGCCCGCGCCTCGCACCGGCGCTCCGGCGAGCACACGCCGCAGCTCGCCGGCGTTGTGGGCCGCATCGGCGCCGAGCAACGCCTCCGGTGCGCAGCGCTCGAGTCCATAGTCTGCCGGCGTGCGCTCCTCGCGCCGCACGCCGCTTGGCCCGACGTCGAACAGCGTGAAGGCGCCGACCGGTGTCGGCTCGTCCCAGCCCTCGGCGCCATGGATGACGAACGCACGCCTGATCTCGGTGCCGCACAGCGCCTGCGCCATGAGCTGCGCGGTCGCCACATCGAAGGCGCCGATCACGAGGTACGGCGGCGCGGCCGGATTGCTCAGCGGTCCGAGGATGTTGAACACCGTGCGCACGCCCAGTGCGCTGCGCACCGCAGCGATGCTCTTGGTCGCGGCGTGATAGTACGGCGCGAACAGGAAGGTGAATCCCACGGCGGCAAAGCAGCGCCCGGCGGCCGCTTCATCCAGCGGCAGCGGCAGGCCGAGCGCCTGCAGTACATCGGCGCTGCCGGCGCGGCTGGAAATGGAGCGGTTGCCGTGCTTGAACACCGGCACGCCGCACGCGGCGGCCAGCAGCGCGGCGCCGGTCGAGAGGTTCAGGCTGCCGGAGCGGTCGCCGCCGGTGCCGACGATATCGATCGCATCGGGCAGCGCTGGCAGTTCGGGCCGGCGCGAAAGCGCGCGCATGCGGCGCGCAAATCCGCGCAGCTCCGCAGCCGTGACGCCCTTGGCGCGCAGCGCCGCGAGCACCGCGCCCGCCATCGCCGGCGCCAGCTCGGCATCGGTCAGCGCCGACAGCAGATGGCCGGCGTCGCTCTCACTGAGATCCGAGCCGTCGAGCAGCCTGTCCAGTACCGAGCGCATGGACGGGGGCTCACTCATGCTCGCGCAGGCCGCCGTGCCAGCGCAGGAAATTGCGCATCATGAGCGGACCCTCCGGCGTCAGCACGCTCTCGGGATGGAACTGCACCCCCTCGACCAGATAGTGGCGGTGCCGCACGCCCATGATCTCGCCCTCGGCGGTGCGCGCACTGACCGACAGCTGCGCCGGTATGGATGCGGGCTCGGCGATCAGCGAGTGGTAACGGCCGACCTCGCACGCCTGCGGTACCTCATCGTACAGTCCCAGCCGGTCGTGCTCGATGTGCGAGGTCTTGCCGTGCATGAGCCGCGGCGCGCGCACGATGCGGCCGCCGAAGGCCTCGACGATGGACTGATGCCCGAGGCAGACGCCGAACACCGGAATGCGGCCGGCGAAGGCCTGGATCATGGCCACCGACACCCCGGCCTGCGCCGGCGTGCCGGGGCCCGGGGAGATGCACAGGTGCGTGGGCTCGAGGATGCGCGCCTCATCGATCGAGAGGGCGTCGTTGCGATAGACCTGCACCTCCGCCCCCAGCACCAGGAAGGCCTGCACCAGGTTGTAGGTGAAGGAATCGTAGTTATCGATCAACAGCAGCCGCGCGCTCACAGTCCCGCCTCCGCCAGCGTGAGCGCGCGCAGCAGCGCCGCGCTCTTTGCCAGCACCTCGTCGTGCTCGGCGGCCGGCTTGCTGTCGGCGACGATACCGGCGCCGGCCTGGTAGCTGTACTCATCGCCGTGGAACACCAGCGTGCGGATCGTGATGGCCTGGTCCATGGCGCCGTGGGCGCCGAAATAGCCGACCGTGCCGCCGTACAGACCGCGGCGCACGGGCTCGAGATCCTCGATGATCTCCATGGCCCGCACCTTCGGCGCGCCCACCAGCGTGCCGGCCGGAAAGGTCGCCGCGAACAGATCGAACGCATCGCGCTGCGCCGCGAGCTCGCCGCTCACGCCGCTGACGATGTGCATGACGTGGCTGTAGCGCTCGATGGAGCGATAGGGCTCGACGCGCACGCTGCCGGCCCGCGCCACGCGTCCGAGGTCGTTGCGCGCCAGGTCCACCAGCATGACGTGCTCGGCATTCTCCTTGGCATCGGCGCGCAGCTCCGCCTCGAGCTGCGCATCGCGCAGCGCGTTCTCGTGGCGCGGGCGCGTGCCCGCGATCGGCCGAAGCTGCGCCTCGCGGCCGTTGAGCTTGACCAGCGCCTCGGGCGAGGAACCGACCACGGTCATGTTCCCGAGCCGGCAGAAATACATGTAGGGCGATGGATTGATCAGCCGCAGTGCGCGATACACCTGGAATGGATCGAGGTCGTGCCGCCCCGAGAAGCGCGATGACACCACGAGCTGGTAGATATCGCCGGCGCCGATGTGCTGCTGCGCGCGCAGCACGGCGGCCATGTAGGCCTCGCGGCTCAGCGCCGGCTGGGGGACCGAGAAGTGGCCGCCGGTGGCGATGGGCGGCACCGCGTTGCGCAACGCCGCGATGACCTCAGTGCGCAGCGCAGCGCGTTCTGCATCGCTGCCGGCATGCAGCAGCGCGATGCCGCGGCTCACGTGATCGAAGATCAGCAGCGAGCGGGGCGCGACATAGTGCAACAGCGGCACGCCGGCCAGCCGCGGCAGCCGCGAGGGCAGGCGCTCGAAGAAGCGCACCACATCATAGGACGTGAAGCCGACCAAGCCGCCGGCCAGGGGCACCTGCGCGAAGGCCGGCAGCGGCAACGGCACGGCCTTGAGTGCAGCACGCAGGCCGTTGAGCAGCCCCTCGCGCCCGTCCGGCATGGGACGAAGCTCGGCGCCGATCTGGAATCCCGCCTCATCGAGTTTCACCTCCAGCGCGTCGCCGAAACCGATGAAGGAGTAGCGCCCGAGCCGCTCGCCGCCCTCCACGCTTTCGAGCAGAAAGCGCGGCTGGAACGGCATGAGCTTGGCGAATGCCGACACCGGCGTGTCGAGATCCCCGGCAATGTCGAATGGCGGCTTCATAACGAAAAAAACCCATCCCGGAGCGTTCCGGAGATGGGTTCTGGTGTGATCCTTACCTTTAGGTTGTGATTACAGCGTGCAGCAACACCCAGCGCCCACTCCAATGGAGCGGCGCCACCACCCGCGGGCGGCCGGCGCGGCAACCGGGCCGTGGAGGCGGCGGGTCGCGATTGCGGCATCGTTGGCCATGGCCGGAGTATGGCCAGCGGCGCGGCGCGGCGTCAAGATTGCGCCCGCGGCCCTCAAGGCGCATCCGGGCTGCTGGTGAGGCAACTGCAGCAGATCATCGAGCGCTGCCGCGAACTCGGCCTCGAGCTCATGCAGCGGACGTAATGCGCGCCGCGCGGCTGCGACGCCAAGCCGCCGGGGGCGCGCCGAACTCGCGGCGAAATGCCCGGCTGAAAGCCGTATCGGTCTGGTAGCCCACGTCCTGCGCAATGCTCGCCAGCGGCGCACTGCTGCGACAAAGCAGGTTCGAGGCCAGCAACATGCGCCACTGCGTCAGGTACTGCATGGGCGCGCTGCCGACCAGATGCGCAAAGCGCTCGGCCAGCACCGACCTCGAGGTGCCGACGGTGCGCGCCAGCTCATCCAGCGTCCAGGCATGGGCCGGACGTTTGTGCAGCGCGTGCAATGCCGCGCCCACGATCCGATCACCCACGGCGGCCAGCCAGCCCGTGCGGCCCTCGCCCTGCCCGTTCATGTACAGCCGCAGGACCTCGATGAACAGCACCTCCGCGAGCTTGGCCAGCACGCCCTCGGCGCCGGCGCGCGGCGAGCGCGCCTCGGCCAGCGCATAGCGCACCGAGGCTTCCAGCCACACGCCGGCGTTCGATCCTCGTACGTTGACCCTGACCAGCGGTGGCAGTCCGGCCAGCAGCAAGCGCGCCAGCCGCGCGTCGCAGGCCAGATAGCCGCACACCAGGCGCGTGATCGGTCCGCCGCCGCCGTAGGCGAGCTGGCGCGGGCGGCGCGAGAGCACCGCGTCCAGGCGCGCGCCGGTGGCGGGCGGGAGCCCGGGCGCGGAGCTCATGCGGTGCGCATCGCCCTGCGGAAAAATGACGGCATCGCCGGCAATCAGACGCACGGGCGTCTCGGCGCCCAACTCGACGTAGCACTCACCCGCGGTGATCAGGTGGAAGATCACCACCCGCTCGGCGCCGGGCTCGAGCAACGGTGCCGCCGAGGCGGCGCTGGGGGAGAGATAGCACCAGGGGGCGCTGAAGCGGGCGTTGATGAAGATGGCGCCCACGAGCTGCACCACGCGCAGGGTTTCCGACAGCGCATCCATCAGTCCGCCTCGGCCTCGGCCTCGGCCTCGATCTCGATGCGCAAGGCGACGGCAACGGCCTCCTGCACGGCGCGGCTCACGGGCGAGCAATGATGGCTGTCCTCGACCAGCGCCCGCAGCCGCTCCGGCGCAACGCCCGGCGCGCACAGCCGCACCCGCAACTCCACATCGCGCGGCGCCGCGGACACCCGTGCGCCGTCGGCGCCGGCAAGGTCCAGCAACCCTGAGGCATCCGAACGACTGCTCGCGATCACCTCGAGTGACTTCAGCTCGATGCCGGCAAGGGCGGCGGACATGGCAATGCGCGTGGCCTCGCAGGACGCCAGCCCTGCGCGCATGAACCATCCCGGGGTCACTCCGCCGCCGCCGCCGAGCTCCGGGGGCACGTCGGTCACGATCCGCGTGCCGTCCGGGTGGCTCGTGACCGCGCGCAGGCCGCCGTCCCAGCGCGCCGCGGCCGGCGTGTCCTGCTGCAGGCCGGTCCTGGGACGCCGTCGCAGGACGGCCTCCACGCGCCGCAGTGCCGCGGCGATGTCTTTAGCTGACATGACCGCATTTTGGGCGGATCCGGGCGCAGTGCCTAGTGGCCGCCGCCGCGCCCGGCGGACTGTCGGGCAGGGATGGCCGACGGACTGGCAGGACGCAGCAGCGGCCGGCGAGTCACTATCTGCGTGCAAGCCCAACTCGAGCAGGCTCCAATGGATGCGAAACTGCATCAGCGGTTCCAGCGCTATGGCTGGGACCTGGCGGCACGCGACTACGAACCGCTCTGGCAGGCGCAACTGGCCGAGGCCCAGGCCGCCCTGCTGGCGGCGGCCGCATTGGCGCCCTCAGAGAGTGTCCTCGATGTGGCCTGCGGCACCGGCCTGGTCGCCATCGAGGCCGCCCGCGCGGTGGGGGAGCCAGGCCGGGTGCTCGGCGTCGACCTGTCCCAGAAAATGATCGATGCCGCGGCCGCGCGCGCCGCCCGGGCGATGCGGCTGGTCGGCCGTGTTCCCCATCGTCGATGCCGAGGTTGTCAGCGAGGTGTGCCCGGGGAATTCGTCATCGTGTCAGCGCATTGCACAGCGCCTCGGTCGCATCCACCATGCTCGGGCCCAGCCGCGAGAGCCGCGGGTCCGTCCAGGGAATGACCCGCCCGCTGCGCACGGCCGTGAGCGTGCGGTAGCGGCGCCAGCTCGCCACCCAGGCATCGGCCGCAGCGAGGTCCGAGCCCACCGCGAGGATTACGTCGGGATTGCGCTCGAGCACCGACTCGAGCGACACCGCGGGACCAGGATCGGGCAAATCCTGATACAGATTGCGGTAACCGCAGGTGCGCACCACGTCCGACATGAGCTCGGATCTGCCCACGGTGTAGATCGGATGGTCCCAGACCTGTATCAGGACCGTGCCGCCGTGCACCGCGGCGTAACGCCGTTGCAGCGCCGCGATGCGCTCGCCAAGCCTCGCCGCGGCCGCATCCGCTTCGGCCTGCGTGCCCGCGAGCACACCGAGACGGCGCACACTGGCCGGAATGTCCGCCAGGCGCTCGATGCGATGGCCGTAGACGGGCAATCCCCCGCGCTCGAGCTTGTGGATCTGCGCCGCCCCCGTGCCACCGCTCCAGATGACCACGACGTCCGGGTGCAGCGCCAGGATGCGCTCGAGGTCGAAGCTCTGGCTGTCGCCGACCCGCTCGATGCGCCGCGCAGCGTCGGGCTCGTTGGAATAATCGCTCGTACCGACGATCTGAGCGCCCGCTCCGGCCGCGAACAGCATGGCAGTGGCACCGGGCGCGAGGCTCACGATGCGCGGTCTCGCGACTAGGAGCTGCAAGGTGTGCTGATCATCGTCGATGACGGCGCGGCCGGCGGATGGCGGGGCTGGGCGCGCCAGCGCTGTGGCCGCACTGTCAGCCGCGAGCGGCGGCCCGGCGGCGGCCACGCACTGGCCCAGGCCCATGCCGAGGAGCGCCGCCAGTGCTGCGAGCGGCAGCCGCGCAGCGCGCAGCAGTCCCATGCGGCCGCCAGCGGCGCCGCCCCTCACGCGGCGACCGCGTCCGAGGCTGCTGCCGATCCTCCCGCGCCGTACTCGAGCACGCGCGCCACCGCATGCACCACCGAGGCGATGCGCACGGCGCTCTGGATCATCTCGCGCGTCATGCCGTTGGCGCGCAGTTTCTTCTCGTGCGAGGTGATGCACAGGCCACAGGCGTTGATGGCCGACACCGCCAGCGAGAGCAGCTCGAAGTCGAGCTTGTCGATGCCGGGATTGCCCAGTACGTTCATGCGCAACCGCGCCGGCAGTCCCGCGTACTCCGCATCCTCGACCAGGTGCAGGAAGCGGTAGTAGACGTTGTTCATGCCCATGATCGCCGCAGCCGCGCGCGCCGCCTGCAGGTGAGGCGCATCCAGATACGGCGCGGCCGCCGCCTCGATTGCAGCGGTGAAGGCATTGTTGCGCGAGGCGATGGCGCTGGCGAGCGCCACCGCCCAGATCTGCCGTTCGCTGAGCCCCGGCGCGCCAGCCGGCGTGAGCACGCTGCCGAGGTTGAGCTTGAGATCGCGCGCGTACTCCGGAATCGACTCGCGGATCAGATCCAGTGCGGTGTTGTCCATGTCAGGCTGCCTTGAGGGTGTCCTGACCCTTCTGCCAGTTGCACGGGCACAGCTCGTCAGTCTGCAGCGCATCGAGCACCCGCAGCACTTCCTGCGGATTGCGGCCCACCGACAGATCGGTGACGTAGACGAAGCGGATCACGCCCTCCGGGTCGACGATGAAGGTAGCCCGCTGCGCCACGCCGGCCTGCGCATCGAGGATGCCGAGCGCGCCGCTGAGCTCACGCTTGATGTCCGAGAGCATGGGGAAGGGCAGATTTCGCAGTTCCTCCTTCTCCTTGCGCCAGGCCAGGTGGACGTACTCGCTGTCGACGCTGACGCCCAGAAGCTGCGCGCCACGGTCGGTGAATTCGCGGTTGAGCTTGCCGAACGCGGCGATCTCCGTCGGGCAGACGAAGGTGAAATCCTTGGGCCAGAAGAATACCACCTGCCATTTGCCCGCCTGGTCGGCGTTACTGAACTGCGCGAACGCGTGATTGGGGTCGTTGGCTACCACGCCGGTCAGCGCATACGTGGGAAATTTGTGTCCAATGGTCAACATAGCGGTCTCCTCTCGACGAGTGGGGTCAACTGGCCTGCTCCATCCGGCGCGCGCGCGCTCCGCAAGCCTTGCAAGCGATGTTGGGCGCCGCCCGCCTGGTAGTCCAATCAATTGACCTTATAATACCGATAGACAGCATATATCGGTGCGCGATGGCGGATTTAAAGCTCAAGGACCTGCGTTATCTCGTGGCCGTGGCCGATACGCGCCATTTCGGCCGCGCGGCGGCCAAGTGCTTCGTCAGCCAGCCGACCTTGTCGGCACAGCTGCGCAAGCTCGAGGAATACCTCGGTGTGCAGCTCATCGAACGCCGTCCGCGGCGCATCGCGCTGACAGCGGCCGGCGAGGAGGTCGCGCAGCGCGCGCGCACCATGCTCGAGACCGGCGAGGCCATCGTCACGCTGGCGCAGCGACGGCACGATCCGCTGGCCGGGCAGCTGCGCCTGGCGCTGCTGCCGACGATCGGACCGTACCTGCTGCCGCAGGTGGCCCTCAGGCTCCGCAAGGCACTGCCGCGCCTCGAGCTCATGCTCTACGAATACCAGACCGCGCCCATGCTCGAGCGGCTGCGCAACGGCGAGATCGACGTCGGCGTACTGGCGCTGCCGGCGCATGAAGAGGGCCTCGTGACACGCGAGCTGTACGAGGAGCCGTTCGTGCTGGCGCTGCCCGATTCGCATGCACTGGCGGCGCGCTCCCAGGTCCGGACCGCCGATCTAAACGGCGAGACGCTGCTGCTGCTCGAGGACGGCCATTGCCTGCGCGATCAGGCGCTGGCGGTCTGCGCCCACAGTAAGGTGCAGGAAAAGCAGGACTTTCGCGCCACCAGCATCGAGACGCTGCGGCAGATGGTGGCCGCGGGTGTCGGCCTGACGCTGCTGCCCACGCTCGCGAGCCGCGGCGCCTACGGCAATGCGCGCGGCGTGACCATCCGGCCGTTCGCCAGGCCGGTGCCGAGCCGGCGCATCGGCGCGCTCTGGCGCAAGAGCAGCGCGCGCACCGCGGCCATCGATGCCGTGTGTGATCAGATCGCGCGCCACAGCGGATTGTCATGAGCCGGCGCCGCTCACGCGCCGGCGAGGTCTCGGTGTACGACCGCATGTGCTGGCGCTGGCAGCGGCTCGAGCGCGCCCTGGCGCAGGGTCGGCATCGGCGCGAGCTCGCAGCCTATCTGGGCCAGAGCGAATACGCGCTCCTGAGCGCACTCGCGCGCGCGAGTGCGGCCGCGCCGCGCAGGAAGTCCCGTCCCAAGGTCTATCTGCTGCCCGGCATCATGGGCTCGCAGCTCGGACACTGGCGCGGCCGCGGCCACGCCGCGGACCTGCTGTGGCTCGATCCCAGCGACATCGTCCGCGGCCGCCTCGCCGAGCTGCGCCGCGGCGCCGATACGACCCTCGAACCCCTCGGCGGCATCGTCTACAGCTATCTGGCGCTGAAACTGCGGCTGCAGGCGGCGGGCTTCGAGGTGATCCTGCACGCCTACGACTGGCGAGAGGACATCGGCGCGCTGGGCGCGCGCCTGGCGGCGCGACTGCGCGCCGACCGCGCCCGCGAGCTGGCGCTGGTGGGGCACAGCATGGGTGGTCTCATCGCACGCGCGGCGCTGGCTCACATCGCCGGCGGCGCGACCGGCGCGCGCATCACGCGCGTGGTCGGTCTGGGCACACCGCATGGCGGCGCACTGGCCGCGGTGCAGGCGCTGCGCGCGACCTATCCGGTCGTGTGCCGGCTGGCGGCCGTCGATCGCCGGCACGATGCGGCGGCGCTCAGCCGCGAAGTGTTCGGCACGTTCATGAGCGTCTATCAGCTCCTGCCGGCCGACTGCGGACGGCTGGATCTGTTCGATCCGCGCTCGTGGCCGCGGCAGGGGCCCAAACCCGACCCCGGGCTGCTGTCCGCGGCGCGCGGCCTCGGCGCGCTGCTCGCGCCGGCCGATGCGCGCTTCGTCTCGATCATCGGCACCGGCCAGCGCACGGTGGTCGGCCTGGAGCGGCGCGGCGGACAGTTCCACTATGAGATCAGCGCCGCCGGCGACGGCACCGTCGCCGCGGCGCGCGCCACGCTGCCCGGTGCCGCGGATTACTATCTGCGCTGCGAGCACAGCGAGTTGCCGCGCAGCGAGCTCGTGGCCGCCGCACTCGTGGAGCTGCTGTGCACGGGCCGCACGCGCCGCCTGCCGCAGCACGTGACCGTCGGCCACGGGCGCCACGCGCACGTCAGCGATGCGCAGCTCGGCCGCGCCCTCGCGCGCAAGATCGACTGGCACGCGCTGCGCACCGCCGATCGCCGGCGCTATTTCGCGCGCTTGAACACACCGCCCGCGCTCTATTGGCCCTCGCCGCGCTGAAGCGCGTGTGCAACACTGCCGTGCCAGTGTTGCGGTGGTGTGAGTCCGAGCCCAACCATGACCCGATTCGAGCCGTTCGCCTTCGTCCGCGACCTGGCCACGCGCTGGGACGCGATCGCCATCGTGGTGGTGATCGGCCTGCTGACTTTTTTTGCCGAGGCCAGCCGCGGCCTGCTGGCGCCCATCTCGGGGCTGCAGGCGGCGCCACTGTCCCTCGACCCCTCGCATCTGCCCTTCTACGCCGCCCGCACCACGCTGCGCATGTTCACGGCGCTGGCCCTGTCGCTGGTATTTACCTTCAGCTATGCCACGTGGGCCGCCAAGAGCCCGCGCGCCGAGAAGCTGCTGGTGCCCATCCTCGATATCCTGCAGTCGGTGCCGATATTGGGATTCATCTCGGTGACCGTGGTGTTTTTCATGTCACTGGTGCCGGGCCGCGTGCTGGGCGCCGAATTCGCGGCCATCTTCGCGATCTTCACCAGCCAGGCCTGGAACATGGCCTTCAGCTTCTATCAGTCGCTGCGCACGGTGCCGGATGAGCTGTGCGAGTGCTGCGGATCCTTCCGGCTGTCGCCGTGGATGCGCTTCTGGCGGCTCGAAGTGCCGTTCGCGATGCCGGCACTGCTGTGGAACATGATGATGTCGATGTCGGGTAGCTGGTTCTTCGTGGTGGCCTCCGAATCCATCAGCGTCGGCCATACCAACATCGCCCTGCCGGGCATCGGCTCGTACATCGCGCTCGCGATCGAGCAGGGCAATCTGCGCGCGATCGGTTGGGCCATCGCTACCATGCTGATCGTGATCCTGCTCTACGATCAGCTCATCTTCCGGCCGCTGGTGGTCTGGGGAGATCGCTTCCGCATCGACCAGGAGCAGGGCGGCCAGGTGCCGAGCTCCTGGGCACTGACCATGATGCAACGCTCGCGCATCATGAGCGCGCTGCGGGCTCTGTTCTACGCCGTCGTGCGCTGGACCAGCCGGCGCGCCCCCCGCCCCCACACGCTCACCGCGCTCGCGCCGGCCGGCAGCGGCGTCGGCCGGCGCATCGACCTGCTGTGGTTCGTGCTGCTGCTACTGATCGTGGGCCTGGCGCTGTGGCGCATCGCACGCATGTTGATCGGGGAGACCACGGCGCACGAAGCCCTGCACGTCGCCGGCCTGGCCACGATCACCATGCTGCGCGTGCTGATCCTGATTGCGCTCGCCAGTCTGGTCTGGGTGCCGATCGGCATCTGGGTGGGCCTGCGGCCCCGCGCCACGCAGATCGTGCAGCCGGTGGCCCAGTTCCTGGCGGCGTTCCCGGCCAATCTGCTGTTTCCGCTGGCGGTGTTCGGCATCGTGACCTGGAGGCTGAACCCGGATCTGTGGCTCAGCCCGCTCATGATCCTGGGCACGCAGTGGTACATCCTGTTCAATGTGATCGCGGGCGCCTCGGCCATGCCGTCGGAGCTGCGCTATGCGGCGCAGAACTTCGGCGTCAGCGGGCGGCTCTGGTGGCGCAAGGTCGCGCTGCCCGGCGTGTTGCCCTATTACGTGACCGGTGCCATCACCGCCTCGGGAGGATCCTGGAACGCGGCGATCGTGGCCGAGGTCGCAAGCTGGCGCAACGTCGAGGTCAAGGCCCACGGCCTCGGCGCGTACATTGCCGAGGCCACCAATGCCGGGGATTTCCACCGTATCATCCTCGGCATCGCGACCATGAGCCTGTTCGTGGTGGCCATCAATCGCGCGTTCTGGCGGCCGCTGTACTATTACGCCGAGCGCAAATTCCGCCTGACGTGAAGGGTAAGCGCGCATGAATTCCGTCATGAATCAAACGGCCGAGGCGCTGCTGGCGGTCGCAGACGTCCGCAAGGCCTTTCCCAAGCCCGACGGCGGCGAGCTGCTGGTGCTCGAGGGCGTGAACCTAAGGCTCGAGGCCGGACAGATCGTGGGCCTGCTGGGACGCTCGGGCTCGGGCAAGTCCACGTTGCTGCGGCTGATCGCGGGACTCGCGGAGCCCAGCGGCGGCTCACTGTCCTTTCGCGGCCGCCCGATCTCGGGACCGACGGCGGGCGTGGCCATGGTTTTCCAGAGCTTCGCCCTGTTCCCGTGGCTGACGGTGTTCGAGAACGTCGCGCTCGGTCTCGAGGCCCAGCACATGCCCAAGGCCGATATCCGCAAGCGCTCGCTCGCGGCCATCGACCTGATCGGCCTCGACGGCTTCGAATCGGCCTACCCGCGCGAGCTCTCTGGCGGTATGCGCCAGCGCGTCGGCTTCGCCCGCGCGCTGGTCGTGCACCCCGACGTGCTGCTCATGGATGAGCCGTTCTCCGCGCTCGACGTCCTGACAGCCGAGACACTGCGCACCGATTTCCTCGATCTGTGGGCCGAAGGCCGCGCGCCGATCAAGGGCGTGATACTGGTCACGCACAACATCGAGGAAGCCGTGCTCATGTGCGATCGCATCCTGGTGTTCGGCAGCAACCCGGGCCGCATCCTCAGCGAGATCAACGTCACGCTGCCGCAGCCGCGCAAGCGCCTCGACCCGACGTTCCGCGAGCTCGTGGAGCGCATCTACGTCGAGATGACCGTGCGCCGCCCCGGCGGCACCGCGGCCGGGGCCCGCACCGAGCGCTTTCCGGGGCTCGGTATCGGCAGCGTGCTGCCGCGTGTGTCCTCGAACCTGCTATCCGGCCTCATCGAGACCGTCGCCGCGCCCCCCTTCAACGGCACCGCCGATCTGCCCAAGATCGCCTCCGACCTGCAGATGGAGATCGATGAGCTGTTTCCGGTAGCCGAGACCCTCCAGCTCATGCGCTTCGCCGAGGTCGAGGGTGGGGACATCCGCCTGACCGAGGCCGGGCTCGCCTTCGCCAATGCCGTGCTGGATGAACGCAAGCGCATCTTCGCGCGTCATCTGCTCACCTACGTCCCGCTCGCCGCCCACATCCGCCGGGTGCTCGACGAGCGCGCCTCCCACGCCGCCCGCAAGAGCCGCTTCATCGATGAGCTCGAGGACTTCATGGGTGAGGACGACGCCGAACAGACCCTGCGCGCCATCGTGAGCCTCGCGCGCTACGGCGAAGTCTTCGCCTACGACGACGAGAGCGCCGTGTTCAGTCTCGAGAATCCAGTCTGATTTGCCTCTCATCTGGCATTTTGTTTCCTGACCGGTACAATGGATGCCTCAGCGACGGCTAGACAGGCGGTAGAGAAACAATGTGGCTGGCCTCGGAGATGGCGGCCTTTGCCCATGTGGCCGAGCTCGGATCCTTCACCGCGGCGGCACGCGCCCTCAACGTCACCAAGGTGGCCGTGAGCCGCGCCGTTGCCAGCCTGGAGCGGCGGCTCGGCAACCGGCTGCTCACGCGCACCACCCGGCATGTCGCACTGACGCCGGCCGGTGCCCTGCTGCAGCCGCACTGCCAGCGGCTGCTGCGCGAAGTGGAGTCGGTGCGCACCCGCTTTGCCCCGCCGGGCCCAGGCCAGCAGCGCCTGCGTGTGCTGGCCGACGCCGGTTATGGGCGGTTGCTGGTCACGCCGCTGGTACCACGCTTCCTCGAGCATTACCCGAGCATCGAGCTGCAGGTGGCACTGACCGACGCGCTGCCGGACGCGCCGGACGCGCCAGGCGGGGCCGCCGGGACGGAGTGGGACGTGCTGATCTGCAACGGGGTGCCGAACCGGCCCGATCTCATGCACACTCCGCTGGGCAATCCGCCCTTGCTGCTGTGCGCGACACCGGCCTATCTGCAGCGCGAGGGACGGCCGCACGCCCCCGGCGACCTCAACGCGCATGCGGTGCTCCGAGTCATCGACGCGCTCGGGGAGCCGCCAGCGCTGGCGCTGCGACGCGGCAACGAGAGCCAGGAGGTGCGCTTGCGACCCGCCCTGCGGGTCAACGATCCGGCGCTGGTGCATTCCAGTACCGCGGCGGGGCTCGGCATCGGCGTATTGCCGGAGTTTCTCTGCCGGCAGGGACTGGCCCTCGGCAAGCTCGAGCGCGTGCTGCCCGAATGGTCGCTGGCGCGGCCGCTGCAGCTCGCGGCCGTCTTCGGTGCCACCGGCGCGCAGTCCCCCGCCGTGCGCCAGTTCATCGAATTCCTGCTCGCGAACATGGTCCCGGTGCTGGGCGCGAGCACTTGATCTGACCCTAATTGATTTGCATCCGGACGAAAATCGGCAGCAGTCTCCCGCCGATGGCCCGGCAATGTCGCAGCAATTGCCCGCCTCCTACCGTACGTCCAAAATAGCGCTTATGAAATTTCTCGATCCAGACACCGAAGCTGCAGTCCGCGATTTCCTCGCACGGATTCCAGCCGATATGCGGCTGGAGCGGGCAATATTGTTTGGCTCTCGGGCGCGCGGAGAACACCGGCCGGACAGCGACGCCGATCTTGCACTGATCTTGCACGAGCGCGGCAACGATGGACAAACGCTGATGATGCTCGCGGGTCTTGCGTGGTACGTATTTCTCGACACCGGGATCATGATTCAGCCAGTTCCCATAGCTATCGAAGATTGGTTGCATCCCGAGGACTTTCTAAGGCCCGGCTTCCTTAGGACCGTCGATCGGGAAGGGATTGTGATGTGACCTCCCCGCCAAGTAGATCAGTGCTGGGCCCGGCCTAGATCAACTCCGGATCGGCGTCGGCGACGCTGGCGCCGCCGGCCTTGATGATGCGCGCGAGACTCAGGCTCTGCGGCAGCAGGTATTCGGCGTAGAAGCGCGCGCTCTGCAGCTTGCCGCGGTAGAACCCGGGGTCATC